>NZ_JBNDKI010000001.1:0-473195 GCF_050435445.1 Luteibacter sp. 621
TCCCGCTGCGCCTGCGTAATGTCTTTACGTCCCATGGTTCACCTCGTTCTGGCTGTGAATCCTACCGGGGTGTCCAGAAAGATTAGACCACCACAGGGCTCCAGGGAGCCACGGTAGCCGACGATCAGCCCAACCCCCGGCATCGATATCTCCACGTCGAAACAGAACCGCCCCTCGCTCTCATGCTCAAAGCTGATCCCCTTGGGCAACAACAATGCAGGCATGGGCACGCCGAGCAGCGACCAGCGTCGCGGCACGAGGAGAAGGCGCTCGCCTTCGACAACCAGGGCGAGCGCAAAGGTGGCCAGCCCGAAGCGCTCGGTCAAAAGGTATTCGTCGCGACCTTCGCCTGCGGATTGATGTGAGGAGAAGTCCTTGCCGTCGAAGCTCCGCGTCCACCGCTCGCCTTCGCCCTCAGGCGTAAACGCGACGACCAGGGGCACATTCGAACCCGCCTTCGGGAAGCCGACGGCACCACGCACCATGCGGGCCAGCAGCCCGCCACCGTGGCGTACCTCGGCATGACCCGACCAGCGGCGCGCCTCGCTGGTTCCGTGCAGTTCGCGTAGCCGTGGCGGCAGCGAATCGAATGCCGAACCCAGGATCCGTCGATACAACGGCTGGCTCGTCGCGCGGGCACCGATGCCCCCTTCATCACTCATGATCTTCACGCTACAGAATGTCCTTTTTCAGCAGCTCTTCCAGCCAGTCCGCGAAGGCCTGCAGCCTTCGGGAGAGATGTTTGCGGTGAGGATATAGCAAGCTCATCGGCATGGGCGCGGCGCGGTGGCCAGGCATTACCTCGATCAACTCGCCCGAGGTCAGATGCTGCTTCACATCGTAAGCAGGGATCTGGATCAGGCCCAGGCCGGCCAGGCAGCAGGCGATGTAGGCTTCGGCGCTGTTGACGGTGACGCGTCCGCGCACCGCTGTCGTGCGCACCTCACCGTCATCCAGCCACTCCCATGCTTCGACCCGACCGGTGGAGGGGGAGCTGTAGTTCACGGCGATATGAGCGCTGAGCTCTGCGGGGTGCGTGGGCGCGCCATGCGTTTCCAGGTACGCGGGGCTCGCCACGTTGATCAAACGCAAGTCACCGATCTTGCGGGCGACCAGGCCGGAGTCGCTCAACGGCCCCACGCGCAAGACGCAATCCACACTTTCTTCAACGAGGTCCACCGCGCGATCGGTCAGGCGAAGTTCGATATCGAGCTGCGGATGCGCCTCGAGGAAATCGGGGAGTGCCGGCGCGAGGACCAGGCGGCCGATGCGTCCCGGCACATCGACCCGCAACTTTCCGCTGGTACCGGCCGACGCCTCGCGAAACAGGCCTTCGGTCTCCTCCATATCGGCGATGAGGCGCAGGCAGCGCTCGTAAAAGGCCACGCCATCCTGGGTAGGCGATACCTTGCGCGTCGTGCGATGGAGCAATCGGGCTCCCACCCTCTCCTCCAGCTCGCTGACGGCCGCGGAAACCGTTGAGCGTGGCAGGCCGAGCGAATCGGCTGCGCGGGTAAAGCTCGCGCACTCCACGACCCGGGCAAAGGTTCGAAACAGGTCAATGCGATCCACCACGCCCCCATTGTTCGCCATGCCTGACGGGTCCTGTCAGAAATGGCTGCTTTATGGGGGATTTATAGACGATATGGTGAGCGACAGGTAGCGGCCGCATGGGTGGCCGCCAGCTAACCCCACGAGGCCACAAGCCATGACCGATCACAGCATCAAGGGCAAAGTTGTTCTCATCGCCGGCGGCGCCAAGAACCTGGGCGGCCTGCTCGCCCGCGACCTGGCCGCCCACGGCGCGAAAGCCGTCGTCGTCCACTACAACAGCGCGGCCACGAAAGCGGCCGCTGATGAAACCGTGGCCGCCATCAACGCCGCAGGGGCGAAGGGGTTCGCCATCCAGGCTGACCTGACCACCGCCGGCGCGACCGAAAAGCTCTTCGCCGAGGCGATCGCCGCCGCAGGGCGTCCCGATATCGCGATCAACACCGTAGGCAAGGTGTTGAAGAAGCCGATGGCCGATATCTCCGAAGCCGAGTACGACGAGATGACCGCGGTGAATTCGAAAACCGCGTTCTTCTTCCTGAAGGAAGCCGGCAAGCACCTCAACGACAACGGCAAGGTCTGCACGCTGGTCACCTCGTTGCTGGGCGCCTACACACCGTTCTACGCGGCTTATGCGGGAACGAAGGCGCCCGTGGAGCACTTCACGCGTGCGGCATCCAAGGAGTTCGGCGAGCGCGGCATTTCCGTGACGGCTATTGGCCCCGGCCCCATGGATACGCCGTTCTTCTATCCGGCCGAAGGCGCGGATGCCGTGGCTTACCACAAGACAGCCGCGGCACTTTCGGCCTTCTCGAAAACCGGCCTGACCGACATCGAGGATATCGTTCCGTTTATTCGCTTCCTGGTGTCGGACGGCTGGTGGATGACCGGCCAGACGATCCTGGTGAATGGTGGTTACACGACCAAATAGAGCTTTACGGCGCGATGAGGCCGAGACGAATCAGGCTCTCGGCCGTCGCCACGATGGCATCTTCGCGCGAGCGCGGCTGCCAGCCGAGCATGCGCTGCGCCTTGGCACTGGTCACGTTGAGGTCCATGCCGAGAAGCGGGAGCGTCGACCGCATGGCCGGGTTGGTCGCGGCCGCCATGCGCACGACCCAGTTCGGAAGGACCCGGTCGGTTACCTTGGCGGCCACCGGCCCCAGGCGATCCCGCAGCACCTTGGCCACCTCGGCAAGCCACAGGCTTTCGCCCGAGGTCGCGACGAAACGCTCACCCGCGGCGACGGGGTCGAGCATGGCGCGCACGTGCAGGTCGGCGACGTCACGCACATCGACAAAGCCCGAGTTGATCTTCGGGACGCCCTGCTGGCCTTCGAGCAGGTTCTTGATCAGACGAATGGAATGCGAATAGTCGGCGCCCAACACCGGCCCCATCACCGCTGTGGGGTTCACCGATGACAATTCCAGTCCGTTGCCTTCGCGTGCGACAAAATCCCATGCCGCGCGCTCAGAGAGCGTCTTCGACTTCTGGTACAGCCACACGTCGCCGTTGATCTCGCTCCAGTCGGTCTCGTCGAACGGGCGCCGGTGGCTGGCTTTGTGCCCTGCCCCGATCGCGCCGAACGCGGAGGTCAGCACCACGCGCTTTACGCCGGCATCGCGCGATGCCCGCAGCACGCGAAGATTGCCATCGACCGCCGGGCGCACCCAATCCTCTTCAGTGACATGGTCGCCGGAGGGTGTCGGCGAGGCACCATGAATCACGTAGGTGCATCCCGATACCGCGTCAGCCCAGCCCGCATCATCGCCAAGGTCCGCGCGGACAAACGAAAGACGATCGCCCGGTTCGATGCCCGCCACGCGCAGGTGCTCACGCACTTCGCCCTCCCGGGCGAGGGTCCGGACCGTGGTACGGACGGTAAAGCCCTGCTGGAACAGCGCCACCATGCAGTGCTGGGCGATGAAACCGGTGCCACCGGTCACCAGGACGAGTTCGCTGGCCATGTCGTGTGCCTGTCAGTTGAGGAATGCCGACAAGCTTAGGGAGCGCACCTCGTACTTTGAATGCGATAGAGTGCGCATTACTTGCTCGCGAGTACAGCCATGAGCGCCGATCCGTTTTCCGACATCCTTAAGTTCACCCGCGCCGAATCGCTGGCCACCGGCGGGTTCTCGGCGGGCGGCCCGTGGGCAATCGCGTTTCCGCCGCCCTCAAGCATCAAGTTCTTCGCGGTGGTCAAAGGCGGCTGCTGGGTCACGATCGAAGGCGAGCCCGAGCCCGTATGGTTCGGCACGGGCGATGTCGGGCTGATCACAGCGAAGCGCGGCCTGGTACTGGCCAGCGACCTGAGCCTGCCGCCGCTCGATGCGATGGCCGTGTTTTCGGGCTCGGGAAAGACCGTGGCCATGCTCGGCGATGGCCAGGACTTCGCCCATATCGGCGGCCATGTGCTGCTCGACCCCGCCAGCGGCCGGCTGCTGGCGGATGTCCTTCCGGCGTGGATCCACGTTTCCGCCGAATCGCCGCAGGCGACCTCGTTCCGCTGGCTGCTCGCGGAACTGGTCGCCGAGCGACGCGCCGACCTGCCCGGCAACCAGCTTGCCGCCGCACAGCTCTCGCAACTGTTGTTTATCCAGATTCTCCGCGCCCACCTGCAGACCTCCGGCCCCATGCCTGCCGGCTGGCTGCGCGCGATCGGCGACCCGCGCATCGCCCCGGCCATGCGCCTGATGCACGCCGATCCCTCGCGTTCGTGGAGCCTGGATGAGCTTGCCGAGGCCTGCGCCATGTCGCGCACGACGTTTGCGAACCGCTTCCGCGATGTGGCCGGCAGCACGCCGCTGGCCTACCTCAGCGGATGGCGCATGCACCTGGCCACGCGCGCGTTGCGCGAAGGCAAGAAGCCGGTGGCCGTGCTGGCCCAGGAGCTGGGCTATGCGTCGGAGAGTGCCTTCAGCACGGCATTCAAGCGTGCCGTCGGTGAATCGCCCCGGTCGTATCGGCTTGGCGTTCGCGCCCATGAAGAGGCCACAGCCGACGCCACCACCGACTGATTCACCCCGCCTTGCGGAAGGTCAGGTTGATGCGCTCGCTCCCCATCATCGGGTGCGGCACATCTTTCAGCGGCATGATGCCGTGATAACGCAGGCGATCGGCGCCGCCCCATACCACCACATCACCATGGTGAAGCGGCACCCTTGCGGCACGGTCAGAACGCTCCTGGCCGCCGAAGAGAAAGGTCGCCGACATGCCCAGTGAAACCGAAACAATCGGCGCGCCGAAATCCTGCTCGTCCTTATCCTGGTGCAGCGACATGCGCGCGCCGGGCGCGTAGTGATTGATCAGGCAGGCGTCTGGCTCAAAGCCAGGGAACCCCGCTTCCGCGGCGGCCCGGATCGCCAGCGAGGCGAACACCTCCGGCATCACCGGCCACGGTTTGCGCGACTCTGGGTCCACGGAGGTATAGCGATAGCCACGTTCGTCGGTCACCCAGCCCAACATGCCGCAGCTCGTCGACATCACGGACATAGGGAGACCGCCGGGCGTCACCATGTGGCGCAGTGGCGAGGCGGCCTCGATACCGGCGATGGCAGGAACGAGCTCCCCGACATCGGGGAGCGCGAACCCGTGCAGGAGCGCGGCATGGCTACCCAGGCGCAGCTGCGCACCGGCCACTTCGAACAGATCAAACGAATCCATGTGGCCTAGGTTACCAGTGGGCGGTCGCTCGTCAGATCACCTGCCCGCCCGAAACCTCAATCCGCTGCCCGGTGATCCAACGATTGTCCGGACCCAGCAGGCTGGCGATCATCGGGCCGATATCGTCGGGCACGCCCACCCGGCCCAGGGCGATCATGCCGGCGAACTGCTGGTTGAGTTCCGGCATGTCACGCACCGCACCGCCAAGGAAATCGGTTTCGATCGCGCCTGGGGCCACGGCGTTGACGGTGATGCCGCGGCTACCCAGTTCCTTCGCCATGCACACACTCAGAATCTCGACCGCTCCCTTGGCAGTGGCGTACGCCGAAAAACCGGGATAGGTGACCCGGGTCAGGCCCGTGGAGAGGTTGATGATGCGGCCGCCCTCGGCGAGCAGCGGCAACAAGGCCTGGCTGAGGAAAAACACGCCTTTGACGTGCACGTTGATCAAGGCATCAAACTGCGCCACGGTCGTCTCGGCGAAGGAAGCCATCTCGCCGTGGCCGGCATTATTGACCAGGTGATCGAAGGTATCGCGCCCCCAGGTGTCGCTCAGTGCGGCGCGAACCGCCGCGGTGAACACGGCGAACGTCGAGACGTCGCTGGTATCCAGTGGGAGGGCGACCGCCTTGCGGCCCATCGCTTCGATCTGGTGAACCACCTCGCGGGCTGCGGCGTCCCCGCTACGGTAGGTCAGAATCACATCGCCGCCATGGCGGGCGATGCTCAACGCGGTGTTGCGGCCGAGACCACGGCTGGCGCCGGTCACTAGCGAAATCGTAGACATGCTGGGCTCCTGTGCAAGGTGTCGGGATGACAAGCGCAGTATTCGGGCGACCAGGAGATCCGGGTTGCGGGTTCCTCGGCTGTTCTTGCCTATTCCTCCGACTAGCGATTGCGCCGCGTATTCCGCCGGGCTTACGCTCGAGCCATGGCCGAGACCCTGCTTACTGAAGTGCGCCGCTATGTAGACTCCCACGCCAACGCGCAAGGCATCGCGGCCACGCCGATCGCAGGGCTGACCATGCTCCGCGCCACCACTCCGAGCGAAATGGATTACGCCATATCGCGGCCGCTGGTCGCGTTGGTCGTCCAGGGAAACAAGCGCGTCATGATGGGCAACCGCACGTTTGACTTCGGCGCCGGCGATTCACTGCTTATCACCGCGGACGTGCCCACGATCAGCCAGATAACGCGAGCGAGCGCCGGAGACCCGTATTACTCGCTCGTATTCGACCTGGACCCCACCGTGATCCAGGAGCTTGCCCTCGCGATGGAGATAGCGCGAGAAGAGATGGGCGCGCCAGTCCGCGTGGAACCCACCGAGGCGGAAGTCGCCCACGCCGCACTGCGCCTGGTGCAAGTGCTTGCGCGGACTGCGGCGGTCCCGGTCCTGAAGACGCAGATGATCCGTGAGATGCACTACTGGCTGCTGGCTGGCAAGCACGGGCCGGCCATCCTCAACCTGGGCATCGCTGAGGGCAGCGCCCAACGCCTGGCGCGCGCCGTGGCCATCATCCGCTCTGATTACGCTCAGCCCCTGCGCGTGGAGCGACTGGCTGAAGCGGCAGGCATGAGCCCATCCACCTTCCACCAGCACTTCCGTGCCGTCACCACGCTGTCGCCGCTGCAATTCCAGAAACAACTACGGCTGATCGAGGCCCGGCGGATGATGCTGTCAGAAGGCACCTCCGCGAGCACGGCGGCCTACGCCGTGGGCTATGAGAGCGTGCCGCAATTCACTCGCGAGTACGGGCGAATGTTTGGTGCGCCGCCGGTGCGGGATATCAGGGTCTCGAGGACGAAGACGTTTGCACCCGCAACAGGCTGAAAAGGACGTTACGCTAGTCAGATCAGATCGGCAGATACATCGTGAGCGCAGTAGTTGAGATCGGCCGAAAGCCAAATCCCTCGTAGAAGGCCGCCGCGGATGAGTCTTTCGCGTCCACGATAAGCACCTTGACACCCATCGTCCGTCTTACGGCCACGGCGACATTGACCGCATGGCCGATCAGCAGTGCGCCATGGCCCTTGCCCTGCTCGCTCTTCGCAACCGCTAATCGCCCCATGCGAATGGCCGGAACCGGATATGCGGGAAGCTTTCGCCGGTCGTCCTCGCGCAATTCGTCCAGGCGGAGTTGTGCCGCCGAGAGCGCGCAATACCCGAGCACGACGCGAGGCGTGTCCTCATCAACAAGGACGTGAGTCGTCGCAATACCATCGCGCTGATGCTGCCCCGCTCGCTGCCGAAGGTACTCATCCAGCGCGGCCACGCCACATGTGAACCCGGCGCGATCATGGAAACGGCCATCCAGGACCGCGAATGCCAGGGCCATGGTTCAACGATGCGTCAGGCGAAGTGCGGCATCCATCGCCATCCTCAGGCGATCGTTGGGGCGGAATGGTGCGTCAAGCGCATCAAGGAACCGGCGCGACTCCTCGTCCGACAGGGAGACAACCGTATCTGCAGCAATAGCGGCATCGGCCTCACGTAGAACCGCATCACGTACAAAGGCGGCTACGGGGATGCCTCGCAAAGCAGCAGCGCGAGTAATGCGATCTTTGTCCCGAGCTTCAAGCCGAAGGTCGAGGCGAGCGGTCGAATGAGTCATAAGCTTCTCCTTTGTACGGCACTATACCGTACAAAGAAGGCCGCTCGCTGTAGGGGGTAGGCCCCTCTTGGCGTCAGCTTATTCCCACTCAATCGTCGCCGGCGGCTTCCCGCTGATGTCATAAACAACACGAGAAATACCACGCAACTCATTGATAATTCGCGTAGAACACTTATCAAGGAAGTCATACGGCAGGTGCGCCCAGTGCGCCGTCATGAAGTCGATCGTCTCCACGGCGCGCAGCGCGATCACCCACTCGTAGGCGCGGCCGTCGCCGACGACGCCTACCGAGCGCACCGGCAGGAACACCGCAAACGCCTGGCTCACCCGGTCGTACAGGCCGTGCGAACGCAACTCTTCGATGAAGATCGCATCGGCACGCTGCAGCAGGTCGACGTACTCGGCCTTCACTTCGCCCAACACGCGTACACCCAGGCCCGGGCCCGGGAACGGGTGGCGGTAGACCATCTCGCGCGGCAGGCCGAGTTCAACACCGATGCGGCGCACCTCGTCCTTGAACAGCTCGCGCAGCGGCTCGACCAGCTTGAGCTTCATGTGCTCCGGCAGGCCGCCCACGTTGTGGTGGCTCTTGATGACGTGGGCCTTGCCCGTCTTGCTGCCGGCGGATTCGATGACATCCGGGTAGATCGTGCCCTGGGCCAGCCACTTCACGCCTTCGAGCTTCGCCGATTCCTCATCGAAGATCTCGATGAACAGGCGGCCGATGATCTTGCGTTTGGCTTCCGGGTCTTCCACGCCGGCTAGCGCATCGAAGTAGCGCTGCTTCGCATCCACGCGGATAACGTGCACGCCCATGTGCTCGGCCATGGTCGACATGACCTGGTCGCCTTCCTGGTAGCGCAGCAGGCCGGTATCGACGAAAACGCAGGTGAGCTGGTGGCCGATGGCCTTCTCCAGCAGCGCGGCGACCACGGAGGAATCGACGCCACCGCTCAGGCCCAGCAACACCTTGTCGGAGCCGACCTGTTCGCGGACGCGGGCGACGGCATCTTCGATGATGTGCGCGGCATCCCACAGCGTGGCCGAACCGCACAGATCGACCACGAAGCGGCGCAGCAGCTCCATGCCCTTCTTGGTGTGGGTCACTTCCGGGTGGAACTGCAGGCCGTAGAAGCGGCGCTCGTCATCGGCCATGGCAGCCAGCGGCAGGCTCGGCGTGGCGGCGGTGGCGCGGAAGCCCTCCGGCAGCTTCGTGACGCGATCGCCGTGCGACATCCACACACCCAGCGCCTCGCCATCGGCCATCACGCTATCGAACAGGCCGCACGAGGCGAACGTCACGGTGGCCGGGCCGAACTCGCGGTGGTGGCCGGCCTCGACCTTGCCGCCGAGCTGCTCGGACATGGTCTGCATGCCGTAGCAGATGCCGAGCACGGGCACGCCCAGTTCGAACACCACCTGCGGGGCACGCGGCGAGTTCTCCTCCGTCACCGACTCCGGGCCGCCGGAGAGAATGACGCCGCGCGGATTGAAGCCGCGAATCTCATCCGGCGCGTGGTCCCAGGCCCACACTTCGCAATAGACGCCGATCTCGCGGATGCGGCGGGCGATCAGCTGCGTGTACTGCGAGCCAAAGTCGAGGATGAGGATCTTGTCGCTATGGATATCGGTCATCGGTACGGCCTGCAGTGGAATTCGGTAGGGCAAAAAGCAGAACGCCCACTGCGAGCGGGCGTCCTGGGTCCACCTGGAAGAGCGCCTGGCGGCGTCAGTCCAGGCGGTAGTTAGGCGCTTCCTTCGTGATCTGCACATCGTGCGGGTGCGCTTCGCGCACGCCGGCACCCGTGACCTTCACGAACTGGGCCTTCTGGTGGATCTCGTCGATATTGGCCGTGCCCATGTAACCCATGGAGGCGCGCAGGCCACCCATCAGCTGATGGATGATGTTGCGCATCTGGCCACGGTACGGCACGCGACCTTCGATGCCTTCCGGCACCAGCTTGTCGGCATCCGCTTCGTCCTGGAAGTAACGATCCTTCGAGCCCAGCTGCATGGCGCCAATGGAGCCCATGCCGCGGTAGCTCTTGTAGGAACGGCCCTGGAACAGCTCGACCTCACCCGGGGATTCCTCGGTACCGGCGAACATGGAGCCGAGCATCACCGAGGAGGCGCCGGCGGCCAGCGCCTTGGGGATATCGCCCGAGTAACGAATGCCGCCATCGGCGATGAGCGGGATTTCGCCCTTCAGCGCGGTGGCGACCAGGTCGATGGAGGTGATCTGCGGCACACCGATACCGGTGACGATACGGGTGGTGCAGATGGAGCCGGGGCCCACGCCGACCTTGACGGCATCGACGCCGGCATCGAGCAGTGCGCGAGCGGCTTCACCGGTCACGATGTTGCCGGCGATGACCTGCACCTGCGGATAGCGCTTCTTCACCCAGCCGGCGCGATCGATGACGCCCTGCGAATGGCCGTGTGCGGTATCGACCACAATGACATCGACGCCAGCGGCCACGAGGGCCTCGACGCGCTGCTCAGTATCGCCACCCACGCCAACCGCGGCGCCAACCACCAGGCGCTCGTGCGAATCCTTGGCGGCGTTGGGGTTATCGCGGGCTTTCTGGATGTCCTTCACCGTGATCAGGCCACGCAGCTCGAAAGCGTCGTTGACGACCAGGACTTTCTCGATGCGGTTCTTGTGCAGGAGCTGGAGAACTTCATCCTGCGAGGCGCCTTCACGGACCGTGATGAGGCGCTCTTCGCGCGTCATGATGTTGCGGACCGGATCATCGTGCTTGCGCTCGAAGCGCGTATCGCGGCCGGTCACGATGCCGACCAGGCGGCCACCATCGACGACGGGCACGCCAGAGATGTTGTGTGCGCGAGTCAGCGCGATAACGTCGCCAATGGAGGTATCCGGGCCCACAGTGATCGGGCTGCGGATGACGCCGGCCTCGAACTTTTTCACCAGCGCCACTTCGGCGGCCTGCTGGGCAGGCGTCAGGTTCTTGTGGATGATGCCGATGCCGCCGTTCTGGGCCATGGTGATGGCCAGGCGGGCTTCGGTCACGGTGTCCATGGCGGCGGACACGATGGGGATATTCAGGCGCAGGCCGCGCGTGAACCGCGTTGAGGTGTCCACATCACGGGGAAGTACCGTGGAGTGGCCGGGAACCAGGAACACGTCATCGTAAGTGAGTGCCTCGGCAAGGATGCGCATAGCATTAGTCCCGCGAGTAAATCACGCCATTATACCCCGCATTGCACAAATGCGACAGGGGGTGCGTCACGCCGCCCGCAAAACCCCAACATGTTGTGGATGCCCCCGTTCAGGCATCCATTGCATCGGCGGCTTCCAGGGTATTTTCCATGAGCGTGGCCACGGTCATGGGGCCCACGCCGCCCGGCACCGGGGTGATCCATGAGGCACGCTCGGCGGCCGGGGCGAATTCCACATCGCCAACCAGGCGGCCGTCTTCCAGGCGGTTAATGCCCACGTCCACGACCACGGCACCCGGCTTGACCCACTCACCCTTGACGAGCCCGGGCTTGCCCGCCGCCACGACCAGGATATCGCCCTGGCGCACAAAACTCTCAAGATCCTGCGTGAACTTATGGCAACAAGTAACTGTACAACCTGCAATTAATAGCTCAAGCGCAAGCGGGCGGCCCACATGATTGGAGACACCGACGATCACCGCGTGACGGCCGCGGACCGGACGATCGGTGTGACCCAGCAGTGTCATCACACCCTTGGGCGTGCACGGGCGAAGACCGAAGCGGCGCAGGGCCAGGCGACCCACGTTTACGGCCTGGAAACCATCCACGTCCTTGCGCGCATCGATGCGATCCACCAACGCATCCTCGTCGATATGATCGGGTAGCGGCGACTGCACGAGGATGCCATGCACCGCCGGATCGGCATTGAGGTTATCGATGAGTGCGAGCAGCTCTTCCTGCGACGTCTCTGCCGGCAGGTCATAGCCGAACGATTCGAAGCCGACCTGCTGGCACGCACGGCGCTTGTTCTTCACGTAGACGGCGGAGGCCGGATCGGTGCCAACCAGCACGACGGCCAGGCCGGGTTTGCGGCGACCTTCGGCAACGCGCTTTGCGACACGCAGGGCGATGTGGTCGAGCAATTCGTGGGCGATGCGCTTGCCGTCGAGGATACGTGCCGTCATGGAAAGTTCGCCCTGCGAAAAGCGTTGCATTATCCGTGATTTAATGGGGAATGACCATTGATACCGTGCCCTACCCGCATGACCTGACCGATGGCGTGGTGCGCCTGCGCGCTTACCGCGATGACGATGCCGAAGCGTTGGCCGAAGCCGTGCGTGAATCCGTCAGCACCGCAGGCGCATGGCTGAGCTGGGCACGCGCAGACTACGACACGGCGACGGCACAGGATTGGATCCGGCTGTGCAAGCAGGCGTGGCTGCTCGGCGATGGCTTTGAAATGGTCATCGTCGACGCGCACACCGATCGCTTCCTGGGCGGCATGGGCGTGAACCAGCGGCACCGTGAGCACCGCTTTGCAAACCTGGGTTACTGGGTTCGCGAGAGCGCGCAAGGCCGGGGCATCGTCACCCGGGCCGGCAAGCTGGCCCTGCGCTGGGCGTTCGAGGTGGCAGGCATGAGCCGGATGGAAATCGTCGCGGCCCACAACAATGTGCCAAGCCGAAGGGCCGCCGAACGCATCGGAGGTCGTTTCGAAGGAATGTTACGCAACCGACTGGTTATCAACGATAAAGCGATGGACGCCGCGATGTACTCCGTGATCCCCGCAGACCTGTAGGAGCGCGCTTCCGCGCGATCCGGCCGCGCCGCAATCCCCATCGCGTGCGCGCGCTCCTACAGGTTCATGGCGCACATGCGCTCGAGGTCGGTGTAGCCCTCAAAGCGCGAATCAAGCCCGCAGCCGGGGCACGCGGGATCGCGGCGCAGGGTCAGCTCGCGAAAGCGCATGCCCAGGGCGTCGTACATAAGTAGACGCCCAACCAGCGGCTGGCCGATGCCGAGCACCAGCTTGATGGCTTCGGTGGCCTGCACCAGGCCCAACGAGCCCGGCAGGACGCCAAGCACGCCCGCCTCCGCGCAGTTCGGTGCATCCGCAGCGGAAGGTGGTTCGGGGAACAGGCAGCGGTAACAGGGGGAGTCGTGGCGCCGCGGATCGAATACGCTGGCCTGCCCCGTGAAGCGCTCGATGGCTGCATAGACCATCGGGATTCCGAGACGCCGCGTCGCGGCCGCCAGCAGGTAGCGCGTAGCGAAGTTGTCCGCGCCATCCACCACAACGTCGTGGTCACGGATGAGCGCTTCAACATTTTCCGCACGCAACCGCTCGGTCACAGCCTTGACCTGCACCCGCGGGTTCAGCGCGAGTAGGGTCATCCGGGCGGACTCGGCCTTGCCCATCCCTACCCGCGTATCGGCATGGACGACCTGCCGGTGCAGGTTGGAGCGCTCCACGCGATCGTCATCGATCACGGTAATGTGGCCGATACCGGCGGCAGCAAGGTAAAGCAACGCCGGCGCGCCCAGGCCACCCGCGCCAATCACGACGATGCGCGATGAGGAAAGCTTCGCCTGCCCCGCTTCACCGACTTGCGGCAATAGCACCTGGCGGCTGTAGCGCTCAGCGGCATCACTATCGAGCGCGCCCGCACTTACCGGCAGGCCCGCAGCCTTCCAGGCAGCCATGCCGCCAGCGACGGAATGTACCCGCCGGTAACCCATGCGCTGCAGGGCCTCCGCCGCGAGCAGCGAGCGTTGGCCGCTGCCACACAGCAACACGACCTCGCGCTCGCGATCCGGCTCGACCTGCTCGATACGGAGCTCCAGGAAACCGCGCGACAGACCCAGCGCACCCGAGGGCGACCCCGTGGCCCGCTCGTTATCTTCACGCACATCCACCAGCAGAGCCCCGCCCAACTGACGGGCCAGGGCCTCGGTCGACGTGATTTCGGGGACGCGCCCGCGCAGGTCTTCCAACCAGCGTTCGCGATCGAGGCCTTGGGTCATGGCGGGCACCTTTCTAAAGGTGCGGCGCGCTTACTTGTCGCGCCGCTTCGCGTTGCGGATCAAACGCTGGCGCTTGCGCGCCTGGCTGGCCGTCAGCACGTTCTTCTTGCCAGCGAAGGGATTTTCACCGTCGCGGAAGTCGATGCGGATCGGCGTGCCTTCCATCTTGTAGCGTTTGCGGAAGAAGTTTTCCAGATAACGGCGGTACGCCGGCGCGATGTGCTTCGTGCGGCTGCCGTGGATCACGATGGTGGGCGGGTTGTGCCCACCCGGGTGCGCGTAACGCAGCTTGGGTGCATGGCCGCGAACCAGCGGCGGCTGATAGGCCTCGTAGGCCTTTTCCACCGCGCGGGTCAGGTCGCTGGCAGTCAGCTCCTTGGTCGCGGCGGCATGGGCACGTACGACGGAGCGCATGAGTTCGCGCATACCCGACCCATGCAGGGCGGAAATAAACACGATCTTGGCCCAGTCCGCGAACGCCAGGCGACGCTCCAGTGCCTTCACGGTCTGGTCGCGCTGGTACGCGTCCAGGCCGTCCCACTTGTTCACCGCGACGACCAGTGCGCGGCCTTCCTCGATCACATGGCCGATCAGGGTGAGATCCTGGTCAGCCAGGTTTTCCCGCGCATCGATCATGATGACCGTAACCTGTGCCGCCGAGATCGACTGCAGGGTCTTGATGACGCTGAATTTCTCGATCGCCTCTTCAACGCGGGCCTTGCGGCGCACGCCAGCGGTGTCGATCAGGGTGTAGCGCTTGCCGTCGCGCTCCAGCGACACGCGAATGGGATCGCGCGTGGTGCCAGCCAGGTCGGACACGATGAGCCGGTCCTCGCCAAGCAGGCGATTGATCAGCGTGGACTTGCCAGCGTTCGGACGGCCGACGATGGCCACGCGGATGCCCTGCTCTTCCAGCGGCAGGCGACCCTCCGCCTCCTCGTCCTCATCGGGCGGCAGGTGCGGCATGATCTGCAGGATGAGCTTGTCGACGCCGCGGTTGTTCGCCGCGGACATCGGCATGGTCTCGGCCACGCCGAAACGGGCGAACTCGCCCATGGCGGAAGGCTCGTCCACGCCATCGGTCTTGTTGACCGCAACGATGATCGGCTTGCCGCTGCGACGCAGCTCGCTGAGGATGTTGGCATCGAGCGGGAGGATGCCATCGCGGGCATCCACGACGAACACGAGCAGGTTCGCTTCGGCGATAGCCAGGCGAACCTGCTGCGCGGTCAGGCCTTCGATGCCTTCATCGCTGCCCGAAAGACCACCGGTATCGACCACCACGAACGGGCGTTCGCCGACATGGCAGACACCGTAGTGGCGATCACGAGTGACACCGGGCATATCAGCGACAAGAGCATCCCTGCTACGCGTCAGCGCATTGAATAGGGTCGACTTACCGACGTTGGGGCGGCCGACCAGGGCGATGACGGGCAACATGGGGGTAGCTAAGGTCCTTCAGTAAATCAGTGAGCGACGCGGTACGCGCCGACGTGGCCTTCCACGTCTTCCACGTACACGGTGTCGCCGGAAACCACCGGCTGCGCGCGGATAGCCTTCTTGGAAAGGCGCTCGCGGCCGACGATCTTGCCATCGGTGCCGTTCAACCAGTGGATGTGGCCATCGAGATCGCCCACGACCAGATAGTTACCCTGGGCGGCCGGCGCGGTGACCCAACGCCACTTCAGGGCGTCGTTCTTCCAGATGTTGGCGCCACTGCTCTTGTCGAACGCGAACACCTGCGAGGTATCGTCCGCGCCGTACACCGAATTGTCGTGCACATCGATCGAGGTGAACGTGGAGAACTTGTGGTTCCACAGCGGGCGGCCGCTGGGGCCATCGAACGCGGCAAGGTCACCATGGTAAGCGGCGCCGTAGAGCGTGGTGCCATCGAGCGTGATAGCGCCATCGGCATCATTCAGGCGATCGATCTCGGTGCGGCCTTCGCCGCTGGCGAGGGTCTGTTCCCAGAGCTTTTCGCCGTTATCGAGACGAATGGCGACCAGCTTGCCGGCATCGCTACCCATGAAGACGACGCCGTTGGCGACGAGCAGGCGGCCATTGCCGCGCAGGCTGAGCAGCGGCACCTGCGACTGATCGTAAACCCAGCGACGCTCGCCGGTCTTGGCATCGAGGCCGTACACGCGGCCATCGTTGCAGCGGACCACGACCAGGTCACTCACCACGACCGGCGCGGTGACGACTTCCGAGGACACTTCCGCCGCCCAGCGGCGCTCGCCATCCTTCGCGCCCATGGCATACACGTGGCCATCGAGCGTGCCGACGGCGAGCAGATCGCCGCTGACGCCCGGGCCGCCGGCAAAGCGCGAATCCTCGCGCTTGTCATCGCCCCAGCCGAACCAGCCGTGCTGGCGGATGCTCTTCGACCACAGGGTCTTGCCGCTGTTCGCATCGAACGCGGCGATCTTGCCATCGGTGCTGGCGGCGTACACCACGCCATCGACCACGGCCGGGCGCATGCGGATGCCGGATTCGGCGGCACCGTCACCGACGCTGTTCTTCCACAGACGCTCAACCTTGATGGACGGCTCGAACTTTTTATCGAGCGGGGTCGGCGGTTCGACGTTTTCCTTCTTGAACGAGTGGCAGCCGGCCACAGCGGCCAGCGACGAAGTCAACGCGATTGCCCAGAAACGTTTCATGCACCCTGCTTCCCGGCCACAGCCAGATCATCGAGTTTGGTTTGAACCACACCGCGTTGCGGTGCGCTGTCGCCCATGGCGGCGATCGCCGCCTCGTAGGCCTTGCGAGCGTCATCCTGGCGTCCCAGCTTGACCAGCACATCGCCGCGGAGTTCCTGTGCGGAGGCCGCAAAGTTCTTGCCCTTGAGCGCATCGAGCGCCGTAAGCGCATCCTGCGGCTTGCCCTGGGCGTACTTGAGCTGCGCCACGCGCAGGCTCACGAGGGCCTTGAGGGTTTCATCCTTGGCATGGGCCTGGGCCCAGTCGAGGTCGCCCGCAGCCTTATCGAACTGGCCCGCCAGCACGCTGCGCTGGGCGCGTTCGCTGGCGGCGAACACGGCCCACGCCGTATCCGAGTACTCCTTCATCAGGGTCTCGGTGCGGACATCGGATTCGGTGGTCTTGTTGGTGGCGGCGGCTGCCTGCAGCGCGCTGTACTCACCGGCGGCGGCTTGCTCGTGGTTGGCGCGGTGCGACTTCCACTGCTGCCAGCCAAAGATCAGCACCAGGCCGAGAGCAATACCCACGGCAATGGAAATGCCGTTCTTGCGGAGCCACTGCTGGACGCGCTCGCCCTGTTCGTAATCGTCGTAAACGTCGAATGCCATGCAATCACCCACTGCGCCAAAAACGCAGCAAACCTTTGAAGAAACGGGCCCGAGCCGGCCGTCCGGGGACGGCGGCGCGGATCAATAGGCAAGGATACCCGAAAAGCGCCGCAAGGCGGCGCCGGGTCAATCAGTAGGCGACCGGCGCGGCCTTTCCATCTCGCACATCGACCCGGAAACGGGCGACGTTGGCGCGGCGGAAGGTTTCGATCGGCACCGGCTGGCCATCCACCGAGGCCTGGGCCCCGTTGGCGTTGCCGATACGCACATCAAGCGCGCTATCGCTGTGGTACGACTTCTGCGTACCGGCGGGGAGGATGCCGTATTCCAGGCGCTGGCCCGTGGCATCGGTCACTTCCACCCAGCTCGCCGCCGGGAGGTTGAGCGTGAGATCGTGGCCACCCTGGCCGGTAGCGGCGGCGGCCGGAGCCGCGGCACTCGTCGCCAACGGCGTCTTGGAGGCGCTGTGATCCAGTGGCGGGAACATGGCCATGCTGGCCAGCACCGGCTGCTGATCTTCCGGGTGCGACTCCGCGGGTGCTGCCGCCTGCGGCTGCGCCGCGGCGACCGCCGTAGCACTACTCGACGCCGCAGCCGGGGCATCCTGCTGGGCCACCGGCGTGGCATCCAGCGGCGCCAGGCGCGGCATGTCGCGATCGAGCGTGCCACGCACGCCCAGCCACACCATCGGCACCACGATGATCGCGGTAAGCACGACATAGGTAGCCGCCGTGACGTAACGCTCGAGCAGGTAACGCGAGTGCGAGACGCCACCGGTCACGACCAGGTCCGGCTGGCGCTGGCCCGGGGCCAGCCGGGACAATTCAGCCTGGATGGCTTCTTCGTCCACGCCCACATGGCGGCCGTACTTGGTCAGGTAGCCACTGAGGTAAACCTGATAATCGATGCCGCCGTACTCACCGGCCTCGAGCTGGCGCAGCACGCGCACAGGCAGGCGCAAGGCCTGGCCGCAGGCTTCGATGGTGTAGCCACGCGCTTCGCGGGCGGCGCGCAGGCGGGAGCCAAAATGGTCCTCGTGCGCGTGGTCGATCAGGATGCGACCGCCATCGGCCGCCTGGGAATCAGTCTGCGGGTCCATGGCATCCTCCCTGCTCTTAAAGGGCTCGATGCCGGCGAACAGATCCTGTTCGCGTCCGTCCCGACCGTTGGAATTCGACGATGCAGTGGTCATTGACGTGCAGTGGCTTCGAGAGCGTGCGCGGGTTCCGAATCCGGGAACTTTTCACGCAAGCGTTTGGCATAGTCCTGGGCAACCTCCCCGTTCCCCAGACGGAGCTCGATATCGTGACCGAGCTTCAATGCGTCGGGACTGGTCATCCCCAGTGCGTCGAAACGCTGGAGAAATGCCCTGGCCCGGAATGCATCGTTCTTAAGGTACAACACGTTCGCCATTTGAAACAGGGCGTCCGGGTTTTTCGGATTGCGATCGAGCGCCTTGCGCAGGTAAACCTCGGCGCCATCGTAGTCGTGCGCCTTGGTCGCGCACGTACCGGCGTTCGACAGCGCAATATCAGGGGTCGCGTAGAACGGATCAGCCAGGGCGCGATCGAAGAACGGCTTCGCATCGGCGGCACGTCCCTGCTTGCACAGGAAGACGGCGAGATTGTTGTTTGCGTCGCCCTTCCTGGGGTCGAGTTCCAATGCCTTGCGGTACTGGAGTTCGGCATTGGCCGGATCGTTGATGCGCTCGTAGAGCACGCCCAGCACAGTGTGTGCCGGGGCATACGTGGGATCGAACTCCACCGCCTTGTTGAGCTTGCCCATGGCACCCTCCAGGTTGCCCTGCTCCATGTACTTGGTGGCCAGGTCGGTGTGCACTTCGGCGCCGTGCCGGCGCTCATCCGCCTTCGTATCCTGCTTCAGCCGCGCCCCGGGGCCATCGCCGCCCGTCGTCACGCAGCCAGCGCACGCCATCGCGAGCGCCACAAGCATCCCCCACCGCTCAAGCCGCATTCACTACCCCTTCCTCGAGTTTCTTGCGGAACTCCGCCTGGCGGCGCGTACGGTCGACGACCTGGCCCTTCAGCTGGCCGCAGGCAGCATCGATATCGTCACCGCGGGTACGGCGGAGCATGGTAAGCACACCGGCATTCAATAGCTGGGTCTGGAACGCCCGGATTTCCTCCGGCTCCGAGCGCTCGAAACGCGTGCCCGGGAACGGATTGAACGGAATCAGGTTGACCTTGTTGGCACCTGGCAGGCGGCGCATGAACTTGATCAGCTGGCGCGCGTGTTCGGGGCGATCGTTCACGCCCTTCATCAAGGTGTATTCGAACGTAATGGTGGTACGCGGTGCGCGGCGGATGTAGCGCTCGCAGGCCCCGGCCAGCTCGGCCAGGTTGTAGCGCTTGTTGAGCGGCACCAGCTCGGTACGCAGTTCGTCGTTGGCCGCGTGCAGCGAAACGGCCAGCGACACATCGCTCTCGGCCGAGAGCTTGTCGATCATCGGCACAAGGCCGGCCGTGGAAAGGGTGACGCGCTTGCTGGCCAGGCCAAAGCCCAGGTCATCGCGCATCAGGCTCATGGCCTTCACCACGTTATCGAAATTGAGCAGCGGCTCGCCCATGCCCATCATCACCACGTTGGTGATGCGGCGCTGCTGGTGCGTGACGTTGCCCAGGAACTTGGCCGCCACCCACATCTGGCCAATGATTTCGGCCGTGGACAGGTTGCGGGAAAAACCCTGGGTTGCCGTGGAGCAGAACTGGCAATTCAGGGCGCAGCCCACCTGCGAGGACACGCATAGCGTGCCGCGGGTGGGCTCCGGGATGTACACGGTTTCGATGGCGTTGCCGCCATCCATGCCGAGCAGCCACTTGTGGGTACCGTCCACCGCACCCTTTTCGAACACGGTGGATGGCGGCCCGACATAGCAGCTGGCATTGAGCTTCTCGCGAAGGGCCTTGCCGACATCGGTCATGTTCTCGAACTTGTCTTCGAGACGGTGGTAGATCCACTTCATGACCTGGTCCGCACGATACGGCTTCTCACCCAGGCTGGCGAAGAAATCGCGCAGGCCCTGGCGATCGAAGTCGAGCAGGTTGACCTTGTCGGCAGGCGTATTCACGGCAGTTCTCAGTGCGAAACGACTTCCGAGTCGTTGAAGAAGTACTTAATTTCGTTAGCGGCGTTCTCGAGTGAATCCGAGCCGTGCACGGCATTGGCGTCGATCGATTCGGCGAAGTCGGCGCGGATGGTGCCGGCAGCCGCTTCCTTCGGGTTGGTGGCGCCCATCAGGTCACGGTTCTTGAGCACCGCGCCTTCGCCTTCCAGCGCCTGGATCATCACCGGGCCGGAGATCATGAACTCGACCAGCGCACCGAAGAACGGACGCTCCTTATGGACGGCGTAGAAGCCTTCGGCCTCTTCGCGGGTCAGCTGCTTCATCTTGGCGGCCACGATCTTGAGGCCGGCCTTTTCAAAACGGGCCAGGATTTCGCCAATGACGTTCTTCTTGACGGCGTCGGGCTTGATGATCGAAAGGGTGCGCTCCAGCGCCATACGGGTACTCCGGGAAAGGATTGAAGAAACAGATAGTGCCGGGGTCCGCTAGGACGCCCGGTGAAAGTTTGATGGCAAAGCCGTCAGGAATGACTGACTTAGCTCACGAATTCTTGACGGATTCTAGCTCATTCGCAAGCCGATTGCTTAGGTTGTGCGGCGCACATTGACCACCAAATCAGGGCAGGCGTATTCTCAAACGATCGTTTGATTCAAACTGACCCCGCCGGAGTGGCCCGCCATGACCCCTGCCCCTTATGCCTCACGTGAGCGCAGTACGAAGGAACGGATCCTGGGCGCCGCCGAGGCCCTGTTCGCCACCCACGGGTTCGCCGGGGCCTCGCTCCGCCAGGTGACCGCCGCGGCCCGGGTAAACCTCGCTGCCGTGAACTACCACTTCGGCTCCAAGGACAAGCTGATCGAGGAGGTGTTCCGCCGCCGCCTGGATGAGCTGAACAGCCGCCGCCTGGCTGCCCTGCACCGTCTCGCCGGCAAGGAAGACACCTCCCTGGAGGATGTCCTCGATGCCTACATCCGGCCCGCCCTGGACCTTTCCCGCACCGATGGGGGCGGCGCTGCCTTCGTCCGCGTGCTGGCCCGGGCCTACGCCGAGCACAATGAGACCCTGCGCCGGTTCCTCTCGGAGAACTACGGCCACATCCTGCGCCAGTTCGCCACCGAATTCGCCCGCCTGCTGCCGGGGCTGGCCAAGGAAGACATTTACTGGCGCCTGGATATCGTGACCGGCGCCCTGACCTACGCCATGGCCGACTTCGGCATCATCCAGCGCAAGAGCGATGTCGCCGAGCGCGACCACCGCGAAACCGCGGCCGAGCACCTCATCCGCTTTGCCGCCGCTGGCATGCGCAACCCATCCGTTTCGAACGCCCCGGCCAGCCGCTGAGCTGGCCCGGACGACTTTTTGCACCCTGGAGATCACCATGACCGCAACACCGCTACGCATTCGCAAGGCCGCGGTACTCGGCGCCGGCGTCATGGGCGCGCAGATTGCCGCGCACCTGACGAACGCCAACGTGGAAACCGTCCTGTTCGACCTGCCTGCCAAGGAAGGTCCGAAGAGCGGCATCGCCCTCAAGGCCATTGCCAACCTGGCCAAGCTTTCCCCGGCCCCGTTGGCTGAGAAGGCGCTGGGCGCCGCGATCATCCCGGCAAACTACGAAGATGACCTGGCCCAGCTGGCCGATGTGGACCTGGTGATCGAAGCCATCGCCGAGCGCATGGACTGGAAGCTGGACCTGTACCAGAAGATCGCCCCGCACGTGTCGAAGACCGCGGTGCTGGCCAGCAACACCTCCGGCCTGTCGATCAACGGCCTGGCCGAGGCACTGCCGGAAGAGATGCGCCACCGCTTCACCGGCGTGCACTTCTTCAACCCGCCGCGCTACATGCACCTGGTTGAGCTGATCCCGACGAAGCTGACCGACGGCGCCGTGCTTGAAGGCCTTGAAGCCTTCCTCACCACCACGCTCGGCAAGGGCGTCGTGTTCGCCAAGGACACGCCGAACTTCATCGGTAACCGCATCGGCGTGTTCTCGATGCTCTCGACCATGTTCCACACCGAGCAGTTCGGCCTGGGCTTCGATACGGTGGACGCCCTGACCGGGCCGGCCATCGGCCGCCCGAAGAGCGCCACCTTCCGCACCGCCGACGTGGTGGGCCTGGATACGCTGGCCCACGTGGTGAAGACCATGGGCGATACCCTGCCCGATGACCCCTGGCATAAATACTTCCAGCCGCCGGTGTGGCTGAAGGGCCTGATCGACAAGGGCGCCCTGGGCCAGAAGACCGGCGCGGGCTTCTACCGCAAGGCCGGCAAGGACATCGTGGTGCTCGACCTGCAGAAGCAGGATTACCGTCCGTCCGAGGGCAAGGCCTCCGATGAAGTCGCCGCCATCCTGGCCATCAAGGATCCGGCCGAGAAGTTTGCCAGGCTGCGCGCCTCATCCGATCCGCAGGCCCAGTTCCTGTGGGCCGTGTTCCGCGACCTCTTCCACTACACCGCATTCCACCTGGCCGATATCGCCGAGACGGCACGTGATGTCGATTTCGCCATCCGCTGGGGCTACGGCTGGAAGCTCGGCCCCTTCGAGATCTGGCAGTCGGCCGGCTGGCAGCAGATCGCCGGCTGGATCGCCGAGGACATCGCCGCCGGCAAGACCATGAGCAGCGCCCCGCTGCCGGCATGGGTTACGGATGGCCGCACCGGCGTGCACGGCAAGGCCGGCTCGTACTCGGCCAGCGCCAACGCCGACAAGCCGCGCTCCACCCACCCGGTCTACGCCCGCCAGGCGTTCCCGGATCCGATCCTGGGCGAGAAGTTCGACCAGGGCACCACGGTGTGGGAGAACGATGGCGTGCGGCTGTGGACCACCGGCGACGACATTGGCGTGATCTCGTTCAAGACCAAGATGCACACGGTGAACGACCACGTGCTCGATGGCATCCAGCACGCTATCGGCCTGGCAGAGCAGCAGTTCCGCGGCGTGGTGCTGTGGCAGCCCTCCGAGCCATTCTCGGCCGGTGCGGACCTGAAGGGTGCGCTGGGCCTGCTGCAGTCCGGCAAGCTGGCTGAGTTCGAAGCCATGGTGGCGAACTTCCAGGCCACCAGCATGCGCATCAAGTACTCGCTGGTGCCGGTCGTGGCCGCCGTGCGCGGCCTGGCACTGGGCGGCGGTTGCGAATTCCAGATGCACTCGGCGCGCACCGTCGCAGCGCTGGAAAGCTATATCGGCCTGGTCGAGGCCGGCGTGGGCCTGCTCCCGGCGGGTGGCGGCCTGAAAGAGCTGGCCGTGCGCGCCGCCCAGGCCAACCCGGAAGATCCGTTCGAGTACCTGAAGAAGGTGTTCGAGACCGTCGCCATGGCGAAGGTATCCACCAGCGCACTGGAGGCCAAGACGCTCGGCCTGCTGCGCAAGGAGGACATCGTGGTCTTCAACGCGTACGAACTGCTGCACGTGGCGAAGGCCCAGGCACGGGCGCTGGCTGAATCCGGTTACCGTCCGCCGATGCCGGCACGCGCCATCCCGGCCGCGGGCGATACCAGCACCGCCACCTTCAAGTCGTCGCTGGCCAACATGGCCGAGGGCTACTTCGCCTCCCCGCACGACATCAACATTGCCAGCCGCATCGCCGACACGCTCTCGGGCGGCCGTATCGAACGCGGTTCGGCAGTGGATGAAGAGTGGCTGCTCTCGCTCGAGCGCAAGCATTTCGTCGAGCTGGCCCAGACCGAAAAGACCCAGGCCCGCATCGCCCACACGATGACGACGGGCAAGCCGCTGCGTAACTGACGCGATTCGCGCTCTACGCCAACGACCTGCCCACTTATTAGGAACCACCCCATGAGCAAGCAAGTGCAAGACGCCTACATCGTCGCCGCCACCCGCACGCCGGTTGGCAAGGCGCCGCGCGGCGTATTCCGCAACACCCGCCCCGATGACCTGCTCGCCCACGTGATCCGTGGCGTCATGGAGCAGGCGCCCGGCATCGACCCGGCGCTGATCGCCGACGCGATCATCGGCTGCGCCATGCCCGAAGCCGAGCAAGGCATGAACGTCGCGCGCATCGGCGTGTTGCTGGCCGGCCTGCCCGAGCAGGTGCCAGGCGTTACCATCAACCGCTTCTGCTCCTCCGGTGTGCAGGCCATTGCGATGGCCGCCGACCGCATCCGCCTGGGCGAAGCCGACCTGATGCTCGCCGGCGGTACCGAGTCGATGAGCATGGTGCCGATGATGGGCCACAAGATCGCCATGAACCCGGCGATCTTCGAGAACGACGAGAACCGCGCCATCGCCTTCGGCATGGGCATCACCGCCGAGAAAGTGGCCGAACGCTGGAAGGTCAGCCGCGAAGACCAGGATGCGTTCGCGCTGCAGTCGCACCAGCGCGCGCTGGCCGCCATCCAGAACGGCGAGTTCAAGGACGAGATCACCCCGTTCCAGCTCGACGACCGCTACCCGGACCTTAAGAACCGTACGGTGAAGGAAGACCGCCGGATCATCTCGATCGACGAAGGCCCGCGTGCCGATACCTCGCTCGAGGTGCTCGGCAAGCTGCGCCCGGTGTTCCGTAACGGCCAGTTCGGCGGGTCGGTGACCGCGGGCAACTCGTCGCAGATGTCCGACGGCGCCGGTGCACTGCTGCTCGCCTCGGAAAAAGCGATCAAGGACTACGGCCTGACTCCGCTGGCCCGTTTCGTCGGCTTCTCCGTGGCCGGCGTGGCGCCGGACATCATGGGCATTGGACCGAAGGAAGCGATTCCCAAGGCGCTCAAGCAGACCGGCATCACCCAGGACCAGTTGGACTGGATCGAGCTCAACGAGGCCTTCGCTGCCCAGGCGCTGGCGGTTATCCGCGACCTCGGCCTGGATACCTCGAAGGTGAACCCGCTGGGCGGTGCCATCGCCCTCGGCCACCCGCTGGGTGCCACCGGCGCCATCCGCGCCGCCACGCTGATCCACGGCCTGCGCCGCCGCAAGCAGAAGTACGGCATGGTGACCATGTGCATCGGCACCGGCATGGGCGCCGCCGGCATCTTCGAAGCGCTGTAAAAAGAAATGTAGGAGCGCGCTTGCGCGCGAAAAGCCAACGAAGCGGTGAAGCGGTAAAGCCGTGAAGCCACGACGCCACGCCCATCGCGCGTTACCCCTCTTCGCGCGCAGGCGCGCTCCTACAGATGCACGACGAACCCATCGGCGGTAGGCTCCTGCCCATGCACGGCATCCACACCATCGACACCGGCTTCGGCCGCCCGGCGTTCGACGCCGCCTACCTGGTGGTGGAGCACGGCCGGGGCGCGATCATCGATAGCGGCACCACGCATTCCGTGCCCCGCTTCCTCGACGCGATTCACGCCGCCGACCTGCGGCCCGCGGATATCGACTGGGTGATACTCACCCACGTCCACCTGGACCACGCCGGTGGTGCCGGCGAGCTCATGAAGCACCTGCCAAACGCCATGCTTGCGGTGCATCCGCGCGGCGCGCGGCACATGATGGATCCTTCCGTACTGATCGCCGGCGCCACCGGGGTCTATGGCGAGGAGGCCGTACGCCGTGACTACGGCACGATCGTGCCGGTGCCTAAGGATCGGGTTATCGAGGCGACGGATGGCTTCGTTGTCGACCTGGCGGGCCGCGCCCTGCTCTGCCTGGATACACCGGGCCATGCGAAGCACCATATCGCCATCCATGACGACCGTGCCAGCGCGTTCTTCACTGGCGACATCTTCGGCCTGTCGTACCGCGAATTCGATACAGCCAACGGACCCTTCATCATCCCCACCACCTCCCCGGTGCAGTTCGATCCGGACGAAGCGCACGCCTCCATCGAGCGCATGATGCGCTACGAGCCACAGGCGATGTACCTCACCCATTACGACCGGGTCGAGGACGTGAAGCGCCTGGCGCGGGACCTGCACGAACAGATCGATGCCATGGTGGCGATCGCGAAGCGTCACGCGGAAGATCCGGACCGCGAGGCGCGCATCGCTGCCGCGTTCGCCGACCTGTATGTGGGGCGGGCGAAAAAGCACGGCGTGGCCATGAGCACGGAGGACATCACCAAACTCCTCCGGATCGACATCAAGCTAAATGCGCAGGGCATCGTCGTTTGGCTAGATAAGGCGGCAAAACTGTAGGAGCCCGCTTGCGCGCGATGGGTGCTTGCGAGAACGTGGATCGCGCGCAAGCGCGCTCCTACACGAGCCTCGCTAGCCCTCCAGCCGCGCCTTGAACCAGTCCGCCAACTCCATCCGCCAATAAGTACCCTGCGCCGCCAGATACCCAAACGGCCGGTGCACCGGCTCCAAGCCGAACGCCGCATAGGCTGGCACCGATTTCTCACCCGACGCGATCGCATCAGCCAACGTCTCGCCCGCCGCGCACGTCGGCGCCAGGCCATGGCCGCCAAAGGCCTGCGCGTACCACAGGCCGTTGCCATGCGTACCCACCTGGGGCATCTCATGCCGGGCGTAGCTCATCAGCCCTGACCATGCGTGCTCCACCTTTACGCCTTTCAAGGTCGGGAACACCTTTTCGAGATCGTGGGTGAGCAGCTTCTGCACGGCGCGCGGGCTGCGGTCACGCACCGAGATGCGCCCACCCCAAAGCAGTCGCGTATCCTGGAGCGGCCGGTAGTAATCGAACGCGAAGCGGGTGTCGTACACCGCTGCCTGCGTGCGCAGGCACTCGGCAAGCCGCGGGCCCAACGGTTCCGTCACCATCACATACGTCGCGATCGGCAATACGGCACGATCGATACGCCGGTCAAGGCCTGCCAGATAGCCGCCGCACGCGAGTACCACGTTCGGCGTTTCGATCTCCGCATCGCCAACCCGCAGTATCCAGCGCGGTCCGCGACGCTCGAGCATGCGCACACGTGAGCCTTCGTGGATGGACACGCCCGCCGTTTCCGCCGCTTGCGCCAGGCCGCGGGCATACGCCAGCGGATCGATATGCAGCGCGTTCCGCTCGTACAGGCCATCGTGGTATCGGCGGCTGTGGACGAACTCGTGCATGGCATCCGCCGGAATCCATTGCCACTCCGAACCGTAGTGCTCCGCAAGCAGTTTCTGGCGTGCACTGAGCAGGTTCGCGTCACGGAACCAGTTAGCCCAGACGACGCCCGCATCCACCATGTCGCATGCGATGCCAAGCGTCGTGATGCGCTGGCGGATCAGGTTCACCGCCGCAACGGTTCGCCCATACAGGTCGCGGGCGCTTGGCTCACCGAGCTTCTCGAGCAGTGCTCGCTCGCCCAGTGAATACCCGGCGAACACAAACCCGCCATTCCGCCCCGATGCGCCGAAGCCGATGGCCTGGGCCTCAAGCAGTACCACGTCCCGGACACCGCGTGCCGCCAGGCCAAGGGCTGTGTTCAAGCCGGCAAAGCCACCGCCCACGACGACGACCGCCGCCTCCCGTTTGCCTTGCGGCGCTGGACGGGGCGTGGGGGCGGCCTGGCGGGCGTGGTACCACGACGCCATGTAAGGGAATCCTGACAGAACGGAGGGTCGTTGTACGACACGGCGAGCCCGCCGGGAAGTACCCGGGCGGGAGTATCATCCGCAAACCACTCCACGAAGCCCGCCGCATGAGCCTCACGCCTCCCATCGATTTGCAGCGCTGGATCGACGAGCACCGCGCCCTGCTGAAGCCTCCCGTTGGCAACAAGTGCATCGTGGATGGCGATTTCATCATCATGATCGTCGGTGGCCCCAACGCGCGCACCGATTACCACTACGACGAAGGCCCGGAGTTCTTCTACCAGCTCGAGGGCGAGATGGTGCTGAAGGTGCAGGACGAGGGCATGGCGAAGGACATCCCGATCAGCGCGGGCCAGGTGTTCTACCTGCCGGCACGGGTGCCGCACTCGCCCCAGCGCATGCCCAACTCGGTGGGCCTGGTGATCGAGCGCCGCCGGCTCAACGGCGAGCGCGATGGCCTCATGTGGTTCTGCGAGAACTGCAACACCAAGCTGTTCGAGCGTTACTTCGAGCTCAAGAGCATCGAATCGGACTTCCCACCGGTATTCGATACCTTCTACCGCGACGAACAGGCCCGCACCTGCCCCAACTGCGGCACCGTGCACCCCGCGCCTGCCCGGTACGCCGAGGCGTAAGCCGCCACCAGGCCCCTGTAGGAGCGCGCTCGCGCGCGATAGGGCGCACGGCGAGCCCCCATGGCGCGCAAGCGCGCTCCTACCATAGCGCGCCTACGTAACAGCTCAGCGTGCCAGCCACTTGCGTGCCATGCGCCGCAGCGATTCGTCGCTCGCCTCATCCACGGCAATATCCGCGATATCGCGCCACGCCAGCCCAAGCGATTCCTCGTTCGCGGCGAACGCCTCCGAACCCCGCGCCACGACCACGTAGCGCGCGTCGTAGTGCCAGTGCTCCGGCTCCGTCCCGCGAGCCGGGATGACGTGCCGGTCGACGTCAAACAGCGTTGGTATCACCTCCAGATCGGTCAGCCCCGTTTCTTCCTCCGCCTCGCGCAGCGCCACGCTGGCCAGGTCGGCCTCGCCATCGGCATGGCCGCCCGGCTGTAGCCAGCGCTGCAGCTTGCGGTGGTGCATCAGCAGCACACGCTGCCCATCCGCACTTACCAGCCACGCCGAGCCCGTGAAATGCCCCGCGAGCGTTTCGCGGTGGAACGGCTGTGCCTCGGTGGCAAGCCACCGGGTGAAATGCGTGACATCCGATTCACCGGGATGGCGGCCGGCGTAGGCCACCAGGGCGGTGGCGAGGGGCACAAACAAGGGATCCATCAGGGAATTCCGACTGAGCATGAGCGTATTTTCGCACGCCATTTTCAGACATATCCGATGTCGCTGGCTATCCGCCTCTCCCTAGCATGGCTGGGTGCGCAAGGAGCGCACCGACCTTCCCGCAGCCGCACAGCTGCCCCATGCATGGAGCCGCGCATGTCGTCCCGCCTTTCTCGCAATACCCTCTACGCCATCCTTCTGCTCACCGTGGCACCCGCGACCGCGCTCGCCAGCAGCGAACACCCGGCACCCAACTTCACCGGCCCCCTGGTAACCCCGGCCGTCAACACCCTGCCCGCCGGCATGCTCAACGTCGAGCCATACCTCATCTATACCAATGTGCGCGGCCACTACGGCAACGCCGGTGCACGCCACACCCGCCACGACCACGCGCGCCAATGGCAGGTAGCGTTGCCCATGATCTACGGCCTTGGCGATACCACCGCATTACAGCTAACCCTCAGCGCCGGCCGTACCTCAACCCACGGCGGCCATACCGACGGTATGCGCATGGGCGATTCTGCCCTCAGGCTCCAGCAACGGCTGACGGACGCCGGTGATGGCACCGGCTGGGTGACGGCGGTCTCGCTCGCACAGCGACTGCCGACGGGCCAATACCACCACCTGGATACCAATCCGCTGAACGGCCTCGGCAATGGCATGGCGCGCACGACACTGGCCTACGGCGTGCAAAAGCTGCAGTGGCTGCCCGATGGCCAGGCGCTGCGCTGGCGCGGCCAGGTCGCGTGGAGCCCCTCACCAGGGCGCATTCATGTCCATGGCAGCAGTGTCTACGGCACCGGTCGCGGCTTCCATGGCACCGTGCGCCAGGGGCAGGCGTGGAGCGCCTCCGCCGCCGCCGAGTACGCACTCAATGCGCAGTGGGTCCTGGTGGGTGAAGCCATCCTCAATCGCACCGGCACGGTCCATGTGGCCGGGAGTGACGCGTGGGGGCGCTATCGCCACCACGATCACAACCCCACGGAAGAACTCAGCCTCGCGCCTGCCGTGGAATACCACTTCAGCTCCACCCTGGGCCTCATCGCGGGCGTGCAGTTCACCGTCGCAGGACGCAATGCGCCTGCGTACGTGGCACCGCAAGCCGCACTGAATATGGTGTTCTGACACACCACCCTCGTTCCATCACAACCGCCGTAAGTCATGGTGACTTCCGCCGCCCTCCGTGCAAGGCCTTGGAAGGCCTCGCAATGCAGCTTGTACGGCCGTGCCCCGCTGGGCTATGGTGCCGTGCCGACTCACCGGGGGCGGCGTTCCATCATGGCTGCCACGGCGGTCCCAATAATAAAGAGCACTTCCGGCAGTAGGGGAGACACATGTTGAAACACCTGTTCGCGACGCATCCCATCGAGGCCGCGCCGCACGTTGATGCTGGTGAGCATATTGAGACCGGCGCCCACGGCGATGGCGGCCTCAAGCGCGTACTCACCGCAAAGCACCTGATTCTCCTCGGCATCGGCGCCGTGATCGGTGCGGGTATTTTCGTCATCACCGGCCAGGCGGCCGCGATGCACGCCGGCCCCGCCCTCGTTATCAGCTTCATAATCGCAGGCTTCGCCTGCGCACTGGCCGGCCTTTGCTACGCCGAGTTTGCGGCCATGCTGCCGGTCTCGGGCAGCGCCTATTCCTATTCCTATGCCACGCTCGGCGAGTACGTCGCCTGGTTCGTGGGCTGGAACCTCGTCCTCGAGTATCTCTTCGCCGCGGCCACGGTCGCCGCAGGCTGGTCGGGCTACTTCAACGAACTGCTTGGCCTGATCGGCGGCCTGATCGGCAGCGACATCACCCTGCCCGCCACGTTGTCGTCGGCGCCGTTCCAGTTCGTCGAAGGCCACATCCAGGCCACCGGCGCACTGATCAACCTGCCAGCGGTCGTCATCATCGCTGCGCTGTCGGGCCTGTGTTACGTCGGTATCACGCAGTCGGCCTTCGTCAACTCGATCATCGTCACGATCAAGGTCACCGTCATCCTGCTGTTCCTGGCCTTCGCCATCAAGGTCGTGAACCCGGCGAACTGGCATCCGTTCATCCCGCCGAACGAAGGCGAAGGCGTGTTCGGCTGGAGCGGCATCTTCCGCGCCGCCACCATCGTGTTCTTCTCCTACGTGGGCTTCGATGCGGTCTCCACCGCCGCAGGTGAAGCAAAGAATCCGCAGCGCGACATGCCGATCGGCATCCTCGGTTCGCTCGCCATCTGCACCGTGCTGTACATCGCCGTGGCCCTGGTGCTTACCGGTATCGCGCCGTTCCGCATCCTGAACACGCCGGAGCCGGTGGCGACCGCCCTGGGCCTGTACCCGCAGCTGTCGTGGCTGAAGTTCATCGTGGTGGTTGGCGCCATCACCGGCCTTTCGTCGGTGATCCTGGTGATGCTGATGGGCCTGCCGCGCATCTTCTTCTCCATGGCACGCGACGGCCTGCTGCCGCAGGGCATGGCCAAGGTGCATCCGAAGTTCCGCACGCCGTACCTTGGCACGATCATCGTGGGCGTCGCCGCCGCCGCCATGGCCGGCCTGTTCCCGGTCAGCGTGCTGGGTGAGCTGGTTTCCATGGGTACGCTGCTGGCCTTCGCCACGGTGTGCATCGGCATCCTGATCCTGCGCTACACCCGCCCGGACCTGCCGCGCAGCTTCCGCGTACCGATGGTGTGGCCGATCTCGATCTTCGGCGCCCTCGCCTGCATCTACCTGTTCTGGCAGGCGTTTGAAGAACATTGGCGCCTGATGGTCGGCTGGATCATCATCGGCCAGCTCATTTACTTCGGCTACGGCTACGCGCACAGCAAGCTGCGCAAGTCGCTCGGCTGATTCACAGAACCACCCGGGAAGGCCGGCGATCACTCGCCGGCCTTCCCTGTTTTAAAGCTATCCTCCCTTTCGCCACCTTGATCCGAGCCCTCCATGCTCAAACAGCTACTCGCCAAGAAAAGCCCGCAAGCCGAACCCGATGATGCCCACGGTCCCGCCCTGCGACGGACACTGGGGCCCTGGGGGCTGACGGCGCTTGGCATTGGCGCGGTGATCGGCGGCGGCATTTTCGTGATCACGGGCGTGGCCGCGGCAGAGCATGCTGGCCCGGCCATCATCCTTTCCTTCATCCTCGCGGCCATCTGCAGCGTGTTCACCGCGTTGTGCTACGCCGAGTTCGCTTCACTGATCCCGGTCTCAGGCAGTGCCTATTCCTACGCCTACGCCACGCTGGGCGAAGGCGCCGCGTGGTTCATCGGCTGGAACCTCATCCTGGAGTACGGCGTCTCCGCCTCCGCCGTGGCGGTGAGCTGGACCGGATACTTCGTGAGCCTGCTCGACCATGTCGGCATCCACATCCCACCGGCGCTCACCAATGCGCCGCTGGATTTCGTCGACGGCCACCTGGTGACCACCGGCGCGCTGTTCAACCTGCCTGCCGTGGGTATCACGCTGGCGCTCACCTGGCTTTGCTACGTGGGAATCAAGGAATCCACCGGCCTGAACATGGCCATGGTGCTGCTCAAGGTCGCGCTGATCATCGTGGTGATCATCGTTGGCGCAAGCCACATTGATACCAGCAACTGGCATCCGTTCATTCCGGAAAACCAGGGCGGCGACAAGTACGGCTGGCCGGGCATCCTGCGCGGCGCGTCGATGGTGTTCTTCGCTTACATCGGTTTCGAGGCCACCTCCACGGCGGCGCAGGAATCAAAGAACCCGCAGCGCGACATGCCGATCGGCACGCTCGCATCGCTCGGCATCTGCACCGTGCTCTATATCGCCATGGCCGCGGTGTTGACCGGCCTGGTGCCGTTCGCGCAGCTCGATACCGCCGAGCCCGTCGTCACCGCCATCCGCAACCATCCGGAACTGAGCTGGCTGCGCGGCATCGTGGAAGTCGGCGCACTCATCGGCCTGTCGTCCGTCGTACTGGTCATGATCATTGCGCAGCCGCGCATCTTCATGATCATGGGCCGCGACGGGTTGCTGCCGAAAGTGTTCACGACCATTCATCCGAAGTACCGCACGCCGCATCTCAACACGATCATTACCGGCGTGGGCATCGCGGCGCTTGCTGCCGTGTTCCCGCTCAACCTGCTCGGCGATCTCACGTCGATGGGCACGCTGGTCGCGTTCAGTGCGGTATGCATTGGCGTGCTGATCCTGCGTCGTACCGCACCGGATATTCCGCGCTCGTTCCGCGTGCCGTTCGCACCCGTGACGTGCGCACTCGGCGTGCTCAGCTGCATCTTCCTGCTGTGGTCGATGGGCATTCGCAACTGGGTGTTGATGGGAGTTTGGACGGTGCTTGGTGTCGTCGTGTACTTCGCTTATAGCTACCGGCACAGTCGTCTGCGACGGCCCTCCTGAGGCCCGGATCGCACACAGGCGCGCTTCTCCAACGAAGCTTTAACACTTTCGCTTAACTTGTTGTTTTTGCGACAGAAGGCGCAAAAACAACATCGTCATTTAACTGCCATTGGCCGGTCGCGCCCGGAGGGGAGTATGATCCCGGTTCCGTGGGTAAATCACTTGGCAGTGGGCCCCGGATTGCCGCCCAGCGCGTCAGGCGGGTCAGCTCCTCGGCCTGGCGCGCTTGGGCAGCATTTTGTTTCACCCAATGAAAAGGCCAGCCCTGCGGCTGGCCTTTCTGTTTCCGGATTGAACCCGCCGGGCGGCGCGGTGCTCAGATCATGACGGCGTGAGACACGCACCAGCCCTTCGCCGCGACGGCCTTGCCCGGGAACAGCTGGCACGGGCCCCAGGCGCCACCGGCCTTGCCCTGGTAAAAGTTACAGTTGAAACAAGCATCACCCGGCGCCTTCTTGCCCTGGGCCTTGCTGCCGTCTTCGACGTATTTCAGGGCCGAGGCCGTGGGGTCAGACGGGGAAAGGTGCGGCAGGTCCTGCGCCCCGGCCAGCCGGGGGAGCCCGCCGAGTACGGTGGCGGCGGCTACAGTTCCAGCGGCAGCCTTGAGGAAACGGCGGCGGCCCTCGATGTTGTCATGGTCGTTCTGCGACATGGATCAGCCTTCTGCAGGGGATGCCCGCATCCTACGCAAATCGCAAAACTGAAATGGTTCGCATTTTCGCAGACGACGTGGAACCAGCGCTGAAACACCCCCATGGTATAGTCGCCCTTCGATTTAGACGTCCAAACCCATGACCAAGACCCTCGACCACATCGACCCTGCCCTGCTCGCCGCACGCGCTGACGCCATTGCGGACGCCGCGCGCGAGCTGGCCGCGTTTGGCTGGACGCCCGCCACGAGCAGTAATTTCTCGATGCGCCTGGACGATGACCTGGCCGCCATCACGATCTCGGGTCGCGACAAGGGCCGCCTGGGCCGCGACGACATCATGGTGGTGGACATGGACGGCAAGGCCGTGGGCAGCGATGCGCGCCCTTCGGCCGAGACCGGGCTGCATACCCAGATCTACAAGCGTTACCCGGGCGCCAACGTGGTGCTGCACACCCACTCACGGACCCAGAGCGTGGCCTCCCGCCTGTTCGCCGCCGAGGGCCGCGTGCACCTGGAAGGCTGGGAGCTGCAAAAGGCCATCTCCGGCTATACCACGCACGAAAGCGTGCTCGATGTCCCCGTTTTCCCCAACACCCAGCACATGCCCGAACTCGAGGCCCAGGTCGATGCCTGGATCGATAGCGGCAAGCCGCTCTACGCCTACCTGATCAATGGCCACGGTATCTATACCTGGGGCCGTGACATGGCCGAGACGCGCCGCCACCTCGAGGCCCTGGAATTCCTGCTGGGCTGCGAACTCGACCTTCGGAGGCTTTCCCCGTGAGCCGTCTACGTATTTACGACGATGCCAACCATGACACCCCGGTAGCGGTCCTCGAGGACCACGCCGCCATCGCTGCCGCCCTGGGCACCGTTGGCGTGCGCTTCGAGCAATGGGAGGCGAACCAGCCGATCCAGCCCGGCGCCACGCAGGACGAGGTCATCGCCGCCTACCGCAGCGATATCGATCGCTTGATGCAGGAGAACGGCTACCAGGCCGTGGATGTCATCAGCCTCAAGCCGGATCACCCCGATCGCGCCGCGTTCCGCTCAAAGTTCCTGAACGAGCACACGCATAGCGAGGATGAGGTGCGCTTCTTCGTCGCCGGTGCCGGCCAGTTCACCCTGCACATCAATGGCCAGGTCTACGAGGTGCTGTGCGAAAAGGGCGACCTGATCGGCGTACCCGATGGCACGCCGCACTGGTTCGATATGAGCGTGTCACCCTACTTCGTGGCCATTCGCCTGTTTACGAATACCGAAGGGTGGGTCGCGAAGTTCACCGGCGAGGACATCGCCGAGCGCTTTCCGCGAATGGACCCGCATCCGTCGGCCGCTAACGCGTCGTAAAGGGCTCCCGGCTCGGCTATCCTGCGGATCTCCCCGATCCGCAGGTTTTCCCCATGTCCGATATCCGCGCCGTCCTCACCGACATCGAGGGCACGACCAGCTCGATTGACTTCGTGAAGGATGTGCTCTTCCCGTACGCCCGGCAGCACCTGCCCGCCTTCGTGGAAACCCACGCGGACGAGCCGGAAGTGCAGCACTGGCTGCACGAGGCGGCCAGGGAAGCGGGCATCGTCGAGGCGTCGCGCACCGAGATCATCAACCTGCTGATCCGCTGGATCGACGAGGACCGCAAGGCCACCCCGCTAAAGGCCCTGCAGGGCATGATCTGGCGCGAAGGCTACGAAGCAAAGGCCTACGTGTCCCACATGTATCCCGAGGTAGCCACCCGCCTGCAGGCATGGCACGACCAGGGCCTCCAGCTCTACGTGTACTCATCGGGCTCGGTACCCGCGCAGAAGCTGATGTTCGGCTTCAGCGAGAGCGGCGACCTGACCCCACTGTTCTCGGGTTACTTCGACACGCAGACGGGTCACAAGCGCGACGCTGAATCCTACCGCCGCATTGCCGGGGCGATCGGCCTGCCGCCGGCCCAGGTGCTATTCCTTTCCGACATCAGGGAAGAGCTGGATGCCGCGCGCGAGGCAGGCATGCGCACCACCCACCTGGTTCGCCCGCCTTTGCCCATGGTTGACGCCGGCCACCCGGCCGTGGCCGATTTCAATGCCATCCAGCCTTGATCCACGCCGCCGGACGGCGATCTACACGCTCGCCGGCTTCATTGCCGGAGCGTTGCTGACCGCAGCGATCCTCAACTTCGGGCCGCGGCCCGTGGTCACGGGCGTGGCGCCGACTGAGCCCGTAGCCGCACCCGCTGCCGCGACCACCGCCACGACAGCGGCCGCACGCGCCGTGACGGCCGACACGGCATCCGTGCCGGCTCCAGCCTCGACCGCCCCAGATCCCGATGCCGACGCCGAAGATGACCAGGGTGCCCAGCTCGACGTAGATAGCTGGCCGCAGGATGCCCCATCACCCGAGCAGGTATTCGCCGCCCAGCCCGAGGCGCTGCATGCGGCACTGGGGCGCCTTGCGAAGCGCACCCCAGGCAAGCCCAATGTGTACGCCCTGGCGTTCGGCGCCGATGGCTCCGAGGACGTCTTTCGCAACGAAGCCGAATACCTCGACAAGCTCATGGCCACGCGCTTCGGCAGCCCCGCCCACACACTGGTGCTGGAGAACAACCCGGCCACGCTGGCGAGCCATCCGCTGGCGAGCTGGACCAACCTCGAAGGCGCAGTGGATGGCCTGGCCAAGGTAATGAACCCGAAGGAGGACATCCTCCTCGTGTACATCGCCACGCATGGCGGCAGCGATCACAGCCTGCTGGTCGACATGGACCCCATCCCCCTCGACCAGCTCGACCCGGATGGCCTGGCACAGATCCTGGCCAAGCACGATTTCCGCTGGAAAGTGGTAGTGGTCAACGCCTGCTACTCCGGCGGCTACCTACCCAAGCTACGTGGCGACGGCAGCCTGGTGCTGGCCTCGGCGCGTACCGATCGCACCTCGTTCGGCTGCGGCACCGATTCGGATATCACCTACTTCGGCCATGCGTGGCTGGCGGATGGCCTGAAGGCGACGCCGGATTTCGTCGAGGCGTTCAACAGGGCCAAGGTGGAAATCGCGGGCTGGGAGAAACGCGATTCGGTGACCCCTTCGGAGCCGCAGATCGATATCGGTGCCGGGATTGAAGACAAGCTCGCGGCGTGGCGGAAGGTAGCCAAAATCGGGCCCGCGGTGCCCTTCGCTCCAGCGAGCAAATAGCCCCGCGGCTTAATCCGCTTTCAGGGCGAACGCATCGGCGTCCATCCACGCGGGAAAGCGCTCCCGATGGGCAACCAGCGGCGCCGGGTCGATGTTCACCGTCACGACCTGCTCCACCGGCCCAAGCTCGATCAGCGGCTCGCCCACCGGATCGATGATGGCGCTGTCGCCGGCGTACGGGTGGTTGTTGCCATCCACGCCCACGCGGTTAACACCGATCGTGTACGCCAGGTTCTCGATGGCGCGGGCGCGCAGCAGCGTGCGCCACGGCCCGCGGCGTGGCGACGGCCAGTTCGCCACGAATAGCGAAAGGTCGTAATCCATGCCACCGGCCGCGCCCTCGTTGCGGCCGTTACGCAGCCACACCGGGAAACGCAGGTCGTAGCAGACCTGCGGCAGGATCCGCCACCCCTTCAGCTCCACGATCAGCCGCTCGCGGCCGCCGCCATAGCGGGTATGTTCGCCCGCCATGCGGAACAGGTGGCGCTTGTCGTAGTACGCCAGGTCACCGTTGGGCGAAACCCACAGGAGGCGGTTGTAGACCGTCTCGCCTTCGCGAATCACCAGGCTGCCGGTGATGGTCGCGTTCACCTCGGTGGCGAGCGCGCGCAGCCAGGCCACGCTTTCGCCATCCATCGTCTCGGCGTTGCCCAGCGTGTCGTTGGTAAAGCCGGAGAGGAAGGTCTCCGGCAGCACGAAAAGATCACTCTGCGGCGCACCGCGCACCAGGCTGCCGTAATACTCACGGTTGGCCGGCGCATCGTGCCAGCGGGTGGCGCCCTGGACGAGGGAAACGGTCAGAGTTTGCACAGGAGCTCCGCGGCGGCTTCCATGGTGGCATCGTTCTTGGCGAAGCACAGGCGAACCAGGCGCGTGTCCGGTGCCGTCTCGTAGAACGGGCTGAGCGGGATGGCGGCGACACCGCCTTCGCGAACCAGCCATTCGCTGAAATTGATGTCATCGACGTCGCGGATAGCGCTGTAATCCACCAGTTGGAAATACCCGCCCGGTACATCGAGCAGCTTCAGCCGCGATGGTGCAAGGAGCTCGCGAAAGCGATCGCGCTTGGCCTGGTAGAACGCCGGCAGCTCAAGGTAATGCTCGGGCGTGGATTCGAGGAATTCCGCGAATGCCCACTGGGCCGGGTTGAACGTGCAGAAGGTAAGGTACTGGTGCACCTTGCGGAATTCGGCGGTGAGCACCTTGGGCGCCACGGCGTAGCCGACCTTCCAGCCCGTGCAATGAAAGGTTTTGCCGAACGACGACACCACGATGCTGCGCGCGGCCAGTTCCTCGTGACGCAGCACGCTCTGGTGGTCCGCGCCGTCGAACACGATGTGCTCGTACACCTCATCTGAAAGCACCACGATCGCCGTATTGCGAATGATGGCGGCCAGTTCGTCCAGGTCGGCACGCGATAGCACCGCGCCCGAAGGATTGTGCGGCGAGTTGATCAGGATCATGCGCGTCTTCGGCGTGATCGCCTCGCGCACGCGCTGCCAGTTGATGCCGAACGACGGCAGCTCCAGCGGGATATGCACCGCCGTCGCGCCCTGCAGCTCGATGGCCGGCTCGTAGCTGTCGTAGCACGGATCGAACACGATCACTTCGTCGCCCGCGCGCACGACGGCGGCGATCGCCGAGAACAAGGCCTCGGTGGCACCGGAGGTTACCGTGACCTCGGTATCCGGGCTGACCCGGTGCCCGTACAGGCGCTCGGTCTTCAGTGCGATCTGTTCGCGCAGCTTCGGAATGCCAACACCCGGGGCGTACTGGTTCTTACCCTCGGCCATGGCACGCGTGATCGCTTCGCGCAGGGGCTCCGGCGGCTCAAAATCCGGAAAGCCCTGGCCCAGGTTCACGGCCTTGTGTTCCAGCGCAAGCTGGCTCATGACACTGAAAATGGTCGTACCGACCTTGGGAAGCTTGGTTTCGATCTGCATCGAACGCCCTTATTCGTTTGGACGGCCAAACGCGGCCGTATTTTCCGATCCTAACATGCGGCGCATGGCAACCGCGCCCCTGCTGGCCGGGTCGGCCGCCACCTTCTCGCAATCCTTGTGGAACTCCGCCTGCGCCTTGGGCAGGCGCTCGGCCAGGAAATCCACGAAGCTGCGCACGGCCGGCAGCAGGCCGCGCCGGCTCGGGTACACGAAGTGGAGCGTGCCCTGGGCCGTGGTGTATTCGGGCAGCACCCACTCCAGCTGGCCGGTGCTCAGCATGGGCGCGCAGTAGTCCTCCGGCAGCAGGGCAACGCCGCAGCACTGCACGGCGGCGGCGATCAGCACGGTGAAATCCCCGCTCACGAGGCGTGGCTTCACCTCCACGGCCGCCTTCTTGCCGTTGGAATCCACCAGCTCCCAGACCTGGGCACCTTCGTGCTCGTACATGCTCAGGGCCGGGAGCTGCGCGAGCTCTTCAAGCGACTTCGGCCGGCCGTGGCTATCGAGGAACTTCGGGCTGGCGACCAGAAGGCTGCGGGCATAGCCAATGCTGCGCAGGACGAGGGTGGCGTCGGTATCCAGCTTTTCGCGCACGCGCACGGCCACGTCATACCCCTCGCCGATCAGGTCGACGCGGCGGTTGGTGGCGGTCAGGCGGACCTGCACCTTGGGGTGCTCCAGCATGAAGGCCGGCAGCATCGGCCCCACGATGTTCTGGGCGATGGAAATGGGGCAACTGATCCGGACGATGCCGCGCGGCTCGGTGCGCAGCTCGTCCACGGCATCCTGGGCCGCCTTGGCCTCCTCGAGCACCGCCCGGCAGTGCTGGTAGAAGCGTTCGCCGATCTCGGTAACCACGAAACGGCGCGTGGTGCGCTGGAGCAGGCGTACCCCCAGGCGGTCTTCCAGCTGGGCGATCCGCTTGGAGAGGCGCGATTTGGGGATGCCCAGGGCGCGGCCGGCGGCGGAAAAGCCACCGTGTTCCACCACGGACGCGAAGAAATACAGGTCATTCAGGTCTTGCAGGGCGCCTTCCATCAGGGCATGCCTCGGTCGTTTCCTATCCGGAACAATCAGTCTACTCCATGCCGACTAATCAATTGATTGTCCGAAGCGTACCTTTTCCTCATTCCCGCTCTCCGCGGGACCGACGAAACGAGGACCTGCCATGAAACTCCTGCACATTGACGCCAGCGCCCTGGGCGCCCATTCCGTCTCGCGCGGCCTGACCCAGGCCATCGTCTCGGAGTTCGTGAACAACCACCCGGGCACCGAAGTCACCTACCGTGACCTGCATGCCGCCCCGCTCGCCCACTGGGGCCTGCCGGCCGGCGAAGACGACCCGAACGCCGCCGAAGCGGCCAAGGTCATGGAAGAATTCCTGGCGGCCGATGTCGTCGTGATCGGCGCCCCGATGTACAACTTCAGCATCACCAGCTCGCTGAAGGCCTGGATCGACCGCATCGCCGTGGCCGGCAAGACCTTCCGCTACACCGCGAATGGCCCCGAGGGCCTGGCTGGCGGCAAGCGCGTGATCATCGCGTCGAGCCGCGGCGGCATCTACAGCGCCGGCCCGGCCGCTGGCATGGACTTCCAGGAGCCGTATCTGCGTGCGGTGCTGGGCTTCCTTGGCGTGACCGACATCGAGTTTGTCCGCGCCGAAGGCGTGGCCATGAGCGATGACCACAAGGCCCAGGCGGTCGAGACCGCCGTGGCCGGTATTGGCGGGCTGCTGCGTAAGGCGGCGTAACCGTACAGCGCATCGCGCGCAAGCGCGCTCCTACACGACGCGACGGGCGGACTGTAGGAGCGCGCTTGCGCGCGATCGCTTTTCCCGATGGCCAGGCAGCTCAGCTGCCCTGCTTGCCGGGCTTTTTCTCCGGCATGTTCTGGTGTTCCTTCGGGTGGCCTTCGCCCGGAATGTGCTCCTTACCGGTGCGGGGCTTGGGGTTATCTTCCTTGTAACCTGGGGTTTCCTGCTTACCATCGTTCGTTGTGGTCATACGTCTCTCCTCCGCATCAGTGCCGCTGCTGGCAGGCGGCATGGCCACACTCGCACGCGCCACCCACGTTTTGCGTCTCGGCCGCCATGCGGCAGGCTTCGCTGCAGTAGTCTCGCGATACGGGCACCTGGCATCCGCAGCCGGTGTGGTCGCAGGGCTTGGTCGGTTCATTCATCGCCACGTCTCCTGACCTACATTCCGTCCGCGAGCGTGCGCGGCGCGACGTCTATTTTTCGTTACTGGCCGGCGAAGCGGCCTGCGCATCGAGCGCGGCCCACCCATGCGCCTCCACCAGCAATCCGCTCAAGCTGCGCACATCCTGCAGGTTGTGTTCAGCGACACGGATCAGATCGATCGATGAGCCGCCGCGCAAGTAGGTGAGCCACGCCCGGGGTGCCTCGGAACCTGGCAAGTCATCCTCGCGCACGATCCGCAGGAGCTTGCGTTCGGCGGTCTGCATTTTGCAGTTCTCCCATGCGTGGCGAAAACGGCGGCGCATGGGATGAAGCAGATCGACGTGGGTGAGACCCATGAGAGGATTCGGAAGGCGTGCCAGCCGGTAGCGCGTCGACAGCAGCGGCGCGTCATACGATTTGCCGTTGTAACTCACCAGCACCGTTTCGACGCCGACCCAACTGGCGAACACGTTGAGCATCGCCGTTTCCGCCGCCATGCTCGTCATGTAGAGCTGGCGTACGCGCAGCCGGCCACCATGCCAGTCGGCGGCGCCAATCATGAACGCGCGCGTGCCCGTGCCGCCGGCCAGGCCCGTCGTTTCCGTATCGAAGTGCAGCAGGTGTTCACGGCGCGCCGTGGTCAACCGGGCAAACGAAAGGTCGAACTCCTCCGGTGGCTCGGGCCACACCGTGGCGTACTCGAGATAGCGCAGGCCGGGTGCGATTTCTTCACCGGGCACATCGCGCGTCATGGCCCGCGGCGTCACCGCCTTGACGATGCCGAGGCGATCGCGCACACCGGCCATGCGGCGCAAAGCCGCCAGATCCACACCCGGAGCGATGGCTGGAGCCACCGCTCCGGCGATCGCGCGCGCTCCGGCAACAGCCGGGACGACGCCGGCAGCAGCCCTCGCTCCCGCGCCGCCATGGGCAACGGTGGCGCCCTGCCCGCCGGCCTGCTTGCGCAGCGCGGCGAGCTTTGCGGCCAGGTCACTCACGCATTCGCCCCCAGCAACGCCAGCACCTTCACCGCCAGCGAACGCGGCGTGTCATCGCGATGCTCATCAGCAGCAAGCACCGGACCGACACAGGCCGGGCAGCCCGCCTTGCACTCGCACCCCTGCACGGTTGCCAGCGCGTGCCGCACCAACTCGGGCGCCCGGCGAAACAGCGGCTCACTGAGCCCGACACCGCCGGGGAAGTTATCGTAGAGATAGACCGTCGGCAGGAACCGCTCGAACGCATCGGGCAAGGCCAGCGAGCCATCGGGCGCACGGATTTGCCCGCGCCCGCCCGTATCGACTTGCGCCGACCAGCCGCCATCGCCCGACCCGACGGCCTTCTGCAGATCGCGCGGCTCAGCCATGACTGCCACGACAGCAGCGGTATGCAGCGCATACGCGGCCCCAAGGAAGCCATCCAGTGCGTGCTGCCGCGAACGAAATGCGCTATCGAGGACCCCCTGCGGCAACTGCCACCACACCGCGGTCGAGTGCAGCTCCTGATCCGGCAGGTTGACCGGCCCGTAGCCAATGTTCTCGTGGGTGTAATAGCGGATTTTCTTATAGCCCGATACGCGGCGAACCACATGCACCTCACCATGGCGCGCCGTGCCCTCACCCGCATGGGCGCCATCGAAACACTCCAGTTCCTTGAGCTTCGTGTAGTCGATGGCATCGGTGTAGTAATCGACGCGGGTACGCGTGCAATACGCCTTGCGCCCCTCCCAGTCCAGCCGCTCGACCTGGTACGGAACGCTCTGGATCATATGGATGGCGCCTTCGTACAAGGTCAGTGCCGCCGCCGAGTAATCCACTTCCGCAATGATCGACTGGCGCCCTTCCGTGCGATCCACGACCACGAAATTGCCATCCGCCACCGAACGCAGGCTCACCGCGTTCGCGGGATAGCTATCGGCAATCCATTCCCAGCGTTCGCCTTCACGGTGGAGCACTTCGGCTTCCTGCAATACCTGCAGGTAGGGCTCGGCATCATTGGGACCGAATGGATCGGCGCCGACGAACGGCAACTCGAATGCTGCGCAGCGGATGTGGTCGAGGAGGATGAGCGGCTGATCGGGCTGGATTCGCGCGTGTTCCGGGCTGGCCTCGGTAAGAAAGGCCGGATGCCGCATCAGGTACTGATCGAGCGGTGCACTGGTGGCCACGAGCACGCCAAGCGATGGCTGCTGTCGTCGGCCAGCACGGCCGAAACGCTGCCACGTGGCGGCGATGGAGCCCGGGTATCCATTCAGCACGACGGCATCGAGGCTGCCGATGTCCACGCCCAGCTCCAGCGCCGATGTGGACACGATGCCATCGACGTTGCCCGCACGCATTTCGCGCTCGACCGCACGGCGTTCCGTTGGCAGGTAGCCGCCGCGGTAAGCGCGGATGCGCGGCGCCTTCCGCGCATCGTGGTCGAACACATCCTTCAGGTACTTTGTGAGCACCTCAACCATCAGCCGCGACTGCGCGAAAACCAGCGTCTTCATCTTTGCCTTGATCGCCACGCGCGCGATCAGGTTCGTTTGCGAGCGAGCGGAGGCGCGCAAGCCGAGATCCGGGTTGACGACAGGTGGGTTCCACAGCAGCACATGCTTGTCGCCACTGGGCGCGCCACTGGTTGCCACGCTTAGCACCTCGTCCTCGATCAATGCCTCGGCGTGCTCCGTCGCATTACCAATGGTGGCCGAACAGAGGATAAATTGAGGGCGCACACCGTAAAACGCGCATATCCGCTTCAGCCGGCGCAGCACGTTGGCCAGGTGTGAGCCGAATACACCACGGTAGGTGTGGATCTCGTCGATCACCACGTAACGCAGGTTCTCAAAGAATTGCGCCCACTTGGTGTGGTGCGGAAGGATCGCCTGGTGCAGCATGTCGGGGTTGCTTACCACCACATCGCCATGCAGCCGGATGGCCTGGCGCGCATCGCCCGGGGTATCGCCATCGAAGGTGAATGCCTTCACCCCCAGGTCCCCTGCCCGGTTCAGTTCCAGCAGTTCGGCCACCTGGTCCTGGGCGAGCGCCTTGGTCGGGAACAGGTACAGGGCCTTGGCGCCCGCCTCGAGCACCGAGGACACGACGGGCAGCGTGTAGCAGAGCGTTTTGCCGGAGGCGGTCGGCGTGGCGACCAGGACATGCTTGCCAGCGCGGGCCCCGTCCCAGGCCTCCTGCTGATGCGAGTAAAGCCGCTCGATACCCCGGGCAGCGAGCGCCGCGGCGAGCGATGGCGGGAGGTCGGCCGGCAATGGCACGAAGCTGCCCTCGCGCCCAAAGACCGTGAACGCCGTGGCGACCCGGTCGCCGTATTTGTCGGTTAACCGGTGGGCCAGCGTGCGGCCATCGTGGTGGGTAGCGAGCGCCGCATCGGCCTCGTCGTTGCGCTTAGCTTGGAGGTAGGCGGCCATGGCGGGTCGGGCACAAAGGGGAGGCCCGTTTATGGGCCCGCCCCGTCTCAGATCCTGCGACCGCCCCGATCACCCAGCGAGGCTGGGCTCGCCATGGGCGGCATCGACATGCCAGTTGCCGTTTTCGTCCTCTACCTTGATCTCCGCATCCTGGCCGGGCTGGGCCTGGATGGAACCAAGCAACATGCGCGCGTGGCGAAGAGCCTCCTCACGCGTGGCGAACTGGCCCGCCAGGTCCGAGTTGCGGCGCACGATCCATTGTCCGCGCGGTGCGGCGTTAAAAGGCAGGTAAAGAATGATCCGCACAAGGCACTCCGCCATGGGAAGGCGAATTGCCCTCCATGGTTCGAAGCTAGGGGCGGGGTCGTCGCGGAGGCGTTACGGCCAGGTGGCCGTGGCGGTCACGTCAGCCGGAATACGCATTGCGGGCGGCGGCAAGCCAGTTAGCGTGCTGGCAGCCCTTTTCCATGGCGGCGTCCACGGCGGCGCGCTCGTCGAGAAACTCCTCGAGCAGGGTAATCATTACGAAATCACGTGGGCCGGCATGCGCCAACTCCACGATATAGGCCGACTTCCACAACCCCAGCGGGTTGCGGAGGGTGCGCACTTCTACGCAGTACTGGCCCACGATGCGCCGGTGCATGTCACGGAACTCCCGTCTGGCGACGCGATGCGAATAACTGGATTCTTGCGCCTTCGCGTCGCCAATGACAAGCGTTATATGACCGCTCAGGCCTTGGGCTGGGCCGCCGTCGCAGCCGCGAGCCCTTCGCCACTGGCAGGAATCGAGAAGGTCTTGGTCTCGCCCTGGCCCACCGTGGCATCGGCGTCCACGCGGTCGCTGCTGCACGCACCATGCGGCATCACGGTCAGCTTGCGGCTGCCCGAGGGCACGTGAAGGACCAGCTGCTGCCCGATCTCCATGTCAGCCACCACCTTGTCGTCGAGGTAGATGGCACTGGAGCAACCCGCGCCCCAAAGCCCCTGGTCACGGACGATCGTCAGCGTGGCATCACCGTCGGAGGGGTTCTGGTAGGCAAAGGTAGTACTCGACAGGACATCGTGGATCCCGACGTGGCGCTCGTTCTGGGTGGCGCAGCCGGTAAGCAGGACAAGGCCGGCGATGGCGAGATAACGCATGGCGTGCAACTCCTTGGGGGACTTGCCCAGCATTCTTTCGCAAGTGTGCAACCGGAGTGAAGTGCCGTAACGCGGCCTGCACGCAGGGCACCGAACAATGCCGCCCCCACGCCCCTTAAGGAAAACCCGCCATGGCCAGCCGCGACTGGATCGAAATCGAATCCTTCGAAGCCGTCGACGACATCGGCCAGTTCGATCGGCCCGACATCCCGCGGGTTGAGGCGATTCTTAGCGGTGCCCCTGAGCGCGAATGGCAGCAGTTCTTCGTCGTCCGCGCCCGGGCACTCGAACAGACCCAGCCGGGCCTGCGCATGGAAATCCTGGCCGACCGCCTGGGATTCCACACCCGCGCGGCGCACATCGAGGAAACCTGCCGCCTGGTCAACGATGCCGTACAGGGCACCAACCACGACTACGCGGCCCAACGGGCAGCCGAGGAAAAGCGCATCGCCGACCGCGATGAAGAAGTGCGCGAGCTGATGGCCAAGGTCAAAACCGTCAACGCGGCGTGGCCGCCCGGGTCCCCAGGCAAATAACTCACCCCGGCCACGCCAATCAGATCTAGACTCAGCCCATGAGCCCCCGCCCTGACGCCCTTGTATTCGACCGAGCCAGCCTGGTGGCGGAGACCGTCGCCGTGGCCCTCGAGTTCGAGGGCTACGCCGCGCGCGCCACGGTGACCTACCGCGACGCGAAGCGGGCCTACCAGAACATGCCCGATCTATCGCTGCTGGTAATACACGCCGATACGCCAGGGGAGCGCCGGGGCACGGCCCTGCTTCAGGCGGTGCTCCGGGAGCGGCCAAAGACGGCGATTGTCGTGGTTTCCAGCCGCGTGCCCGAGGACCTGGCGCCATTCCCGCCCAGCGCCGTGTTCCTCGAAAAGCCGTTTGACCGCGCCCAGCTGTTGGAGGCGATCGCCCAGGCCCGCGGCGCGCGCCACGAAAGCGCTTAGTTAACGCTCCAGGCGATGCAGCGACTCCCGGGCCATGCGCCAGCCCTCGGACAAGGCCATCTTCTGCGAATCGTAGGACACGCCGCCGCTATCACTGGTGTCTATGATGGTGGTTCCGTCGCGCGCAAACACGCGGTAATCCCAGGTGTATCGCGGCACATCGTGGGCACTGCTGTCGCGCAGGCATTCCACGTCGATGCGGGTTTCTTCGTCCAGGTCATGGCCCATGGCACGCTCCGCCGGCTGTCGGGAGGATGAGTGCAGCAAGGTCCGTATAAAGAACGCGCGAACGCCAGGGAAAAAAAGTGTCGGCCTAGCTATCCAGCGTCTCGAACGTGACCCGGTTCGCGTTGAACTCCACCAGCGAGTGCAACGGAAAGGATTCGGCGATCGCCGAAATCTGCATGATCACATCCTGCAAATCGGGGTCCTCGTCCATGGCATCCACCGTGCGCACGGAGACGAGCTCCGCCAGCAGCAGGAGCATGCCGGCCTCGGTGCGGACCAGCCGCGCCGGGAACTCGCTCAGGTAGCCTTTTAGCCGCGCCACGTCGAGGGCCGAGCGTACCAGCCCGATCAGCCCGGCATCGTCGGACCCCTCCACCAGGCGCAGGCCGATCATCAACAAACGCGCCATGCGTGCCTCCCCCAAGGACGGGGCGAGTTTGGCCTTGCCCGGGCTGGCTGGCAAGGGCCCTGGGACGTCCCCAGCTACCCGGCAGCAAGGCACCCGCTTGCCAGTATGGCGGTATGCTCGGGCGCATGTGCGGACGCTACGCCACCTACGGCCCGGCCAGCATGTCGCGGGAAGCCCGCGATGTGCTCGAGCGTCTTGAACTCGATCTTTCCAGCGAGATCAACCAGCGCGAGGATCACTTCAATATCGCTCCGACCCAACGCGCTCTGGTGGTGACGGGGCCTGCGGAGGGCCACGCCGAGGCCGGGCTGTTCCGCTGGGGGCTCATTCCGTCATGGGCGAAGGACCCCTCGATCGGCGCCCGCATGATCAACGCCCGCCGCGAGGGCCTTGCGGAAAAGCCGGCATTCCGGGCCGCGGTAAAGAAACGCCGCTGCCTCGTGCCCGCCTCTGGGTACTTTGAGTGGCAGGGCGAGAAAGGCAGCAAGCAGCCGTACTTCATCCGGCCGCCCGATGGCAGCTTGCTGTTGTTTGCGGGTTTATGGGAAGTCTGGCGTGACGCGGAGGGTGAGCCGGTGCGCACCTACACGATCATTACCGGCGAACCTGGCAAGGTCGGCGGCGATATCCACGACCGCCAGCCGGTCATCCTGGCGCCGGACGCCTGGGAAGACTGGCTGTTTGCGCCGGCGGATGTCGCGCTGCCACTACTGGAGGCGGCCAGGGAGCCGGACCTGGTCTACTACCCGGTCACCAAGGCCGTAGGCTCGCCCAGGAACAACACCCCCGAGCTGGTACAACCCCTGTAGGAGCGCGCTTGCGCGCGATAGGTGGCTTGCGGTAACGCCCATCGCGCGCCAGCGCGCTCCTACAGGTGAATCGCTTAGAGGCAGCTGATGGCTTCGTCGCGGAAGCGGCTGTCGTATTCCGAGCCCTTCTTCATTTTCTGCAGTTCGTACATCACGACCTGCGCGCCGGAACCGTTGGCGGTAACTTCCAGGCGCTCGTGCTTGCCATCGTCGCTGGCAGTGACCACGCCCTTGTCGTCCTTCGCGTCGCCCTTCGCATCCTTCGTGATGGCCTGCCACTTCGGCACGACGCACTGCACGTAGGCCGGCACGCTCTTGCCCGTCTTGCTGCTGAGCTTGGGCAGGGTGTCTTTCATGCCGCTGGTGGCGCAGCCGGCCAGGAGGATGCAGCCGGCGATCGCAAGAACGTGTTTCATGCTGGATTCCACGGTAAGGTTCCCGGGATTCTAGCCGAGAGCGGGTACCGGAATCAGGTCCCCGCGTGCACCGAGGTATTGGCGTCGGCCTTCGCAAGCTGGTTGGCGCTGCACTTCAGGTAGTTCGACGAGGCCAGCCACTTCTGGTCGGGGTAGTACGAAAACACCATCTGCCCACCCTTCAGCGCATCGATAAGCTTGTGCGCCACGGCCGTGCTCACTGCCGGGCAACCCCAGCTACGGCCGATGCGGCCAGCTGCACGCGCCATGGTTTCGCTCACGTACGCAGCGCCGTGGATCACGATCGCCCGCGCCAGCGCGTTGCTGTTCACACCCGGCTCGAGCCCTTCCATGCGCAGCGAATAACCATTCTTGCCCATGTAGGTGTCTTCGGTGCGGAACAGCCCAATGCTCGAGGCCAGGCTGTTCGGGGCGTTCGAAAATTTCGTGCTGCTGCCATCGCCGCTGTTCTTGCCGTGGGCCACCAGCTCCTGGAACAGCAGCTTGCGGTTCACGGTATCGAACACCCAAAGGCGCGGCTGCGAGGATGGCTTCGAGTAATCAATGACGGCCAGGCGGCTCGAAGGGTTGCCGCCCTGGCTCTGCGCACACTCCGCCGCCTGGACAGCAAGTCCAATCACTTTCGGGTCGGCGGAGGGAGCCAGTTTGGCCAGCGCAGCACCGAGCGAATCGGCGGCATGGGCCTGGAGCGGGAGGAGAGCGAGCGCACCCAGGAGCGGTGCGGACGCGATAAGCGTACGAATCGATCGAATCATCAGGCCAGCCGGGGGGACTACAGATGGGCCGATCCTAACGTGGTGATCATTTACTGACCACAACATCGTCACATCTCTGCCCTTCATATATGTGAAAGGGTGAAGGAATCACCGCAGAAAAAACTGGAAGCAATAGATAATGACTATGGAAAAGCGGCTACCCGGCTTACTCGCCCTGCTCCTCCTGGGAATGGCTCTGCCGTTGTGCAGCCATGCCCAGACCCCTGCGCCCCCCGCCTCTGCGGCGAATCCACCCCCCATCGTTGCCCCTGCCCCGGGATCAGGCACCAGCGTCACCGTGCCGCAACCCCCTCCGTCGGATGACCCGGCCGCGCAGGCTATCTACGCCCGGATCGTGGCCATGGTCCCGATCCAGGGCGGGCCCATAAGCCGCCAGGAGGCGGCCATCGGTCAGGCGCTGTCAGATTTCTATACCCAGCGGCACTACGCCCCCGCATGGGCCGATGGCGATAACGTCGATCAATTGCTCGGCGGCCTGGCATCGCTCGAGGGCGATGGCCTGCTGCCACAGGATTACGGGCTCGATGCCCTGCGCAATGTCTGGCAGGCGCCCGGTTACAAGGATGCCAGCCCCGCCCAACATGCCGATTTTGACCTCATGGCGACCCGTGCCTACATGACGGCCCTGGTGCAACTCGCCCGTGGCAAGGTTGATCCGACGCGGCTCGATCCGGTGTGGAACATCGATCCGCTGGCCATTGATCCCCAACAGGGCCTGGCCATTATCGAGGCGTCGATCAACGATCACACCGTGACGCAGGCCTTCGCCATGGCACGGCCGCAGAACCCCCTGTATGCGCAACTACGTGATGGCCTGGCCCAGCTCCGCGCCACCGCCGCGAACGGCGAATGGCCAACCGTGCCGGAGGGGCCATCGCTGAAGCCCGGCATGAAGGATCCCCGGGTGAGTGCGTTGCGCGCGCGACTGGTCGCCGGCGGGCACCTGGATGCGTCGCTGGACCACGGGCAGCACTACGACAATGCCGTGACCGATGCGGTGAAGCGCTTCCAGCAGGACCAGTTCCTGGAGATCGACGGGGCCGTGGGTGCCGATACGCTCGCAGCGCTCAATGTTTCCATCGCCCAGCGGATCGGCCAGGTCCGCGCGAACATGGAGCGCGCGCGCTGGCTGCTGCATGCGTTGCCGGACACCTTCGTGGTCGTGGATGTGGCTGGCTTTAGGGTTACCTACTACCGTGACGGCAATCCGATCTGGAAATCCCGCGTGCAGGTGGGCAAGCCTTACCGCAGCACGCCCATTTTCCGTTCGGATATCACGTACATCACGTTTAATCCCACGTGGACCATTCCGCCTACGATCCTGAAGAACGACGTGATCCCCAAGATCCGTGCGAACCCGTCGTATCTCGCGAACAACCGGATCCGGGTGCTGGATAGCGCCGGCAACGCCATTTCTCCGGGCAGCGTGAACTGGTCCAGGCCCGGCGGCGTCACCTTGCGGCAGGACGCTGGCCCCGGCAACTCGCTGGGCCAGGTGGTCATTCGCTTCCCGAACTCATTCGCGGTGTACCTGCACGATACGCCGCACCAGGAGCTCTTTTCCAAGGCCAAGCGGGATACCAGTTCCGGATGCATCCGCGTAGAGCACCCGCTGGATCTCGTGCAGCTCCTCTTCAACGATGATGAGAAATGGAACCGCGATGCAATCGATGAGCGCATCGCCACCGGCAAGACCCAGAACGTGACCTTGCCAACCAAGGTGCCGATCCTGCTGGCCTACTGGACGGTCGATATCGATAACGACGGCAAGCTGGCTTACAAGAACGATATCTATGGCAGGGATGCGCCGCTGTTGGCGGCGCTCAACAAACCACAGTTGCTGAAGACCTTGTAGCGCACCGCCTTGATGCGTTTTGCCGCAGCCCGGCCGCGGTGGCCGGGCGTATACTGCGCGAATGAACGCCCCCCTCGAAGCGACCGAACTGACCCTCCACGACCAGGTGCACGACGAGGGCTTCGCCTTCGTACACGGCGACACCATGCGCGACCTGGTCAGCCACGTGGCTTCGCTGGCCGATTGGGAGGCCTTCGCGGCAAGCTGGAACGCACTCGAGCCGGATACGTACCTTGCGGCCACGGGACGTTTCCGCCGCCGCCGGCACGCCACCTACTCCGCTGAGCGCTTCGGCCGCGTCGAGCAACGGCCGCACCAGGCCCACTTCCAGGCCCGGACCTACAATTCGCTGCAAGGGGATATCCAGCGGTGGTTTGAACCGGTGCTCCCGGAAATTGCCGTCGGTGCGACCATGCAGGCCATCCTCGGCTTTTGCCGGGACTTCTTCGGCGGCCTTTCGCCTGAGGTGCCGCACTGGCATATCGAGGTGCACCAGTTCCGCATCGAGGCGACCGCCGGCGCCGCCGGCGAACCGACCCCGGAGGGCAGCCACCGCGATGGCGTCGACTACGTACTGGTCCTCCTGGTCGATCGCGAAAACATTGCCAGCGGCACGACCACGATCCACGCACCGGATGGCACCGCGCTCGGCGAGTTCACCCTGGCCCGGCCGTTCGATTCGGCACTCATCCACGATCCGCGCGTATTCCATGGGGTTACGCCCGTTACACCGCTCGATCCGGCCAAGGCCTCCCACCGCGACGTGCTGGTGGTGACGTTCCGCGGAGGCTAATGGCCGATCGCGGTGAGACGTTCGCACCAACAAGTGTCCCGGATTCTCAAATTCCCGACATCTGCCCGTGCCACAATGGCAGCCCTCGCCGCTGCAGATTGAAGTGATGAATTCGTCCGGCAAATACGATTTCAGACAGTTCCAGGACGAACTCGCCGCACTCGACCGCCAGAAAGCCGCTTCCCCGCCGCCCGTCGCGGCGCCCGCCGCGCCGGCGCCCGAGAAGCGCAAACCCGGCAGGCCGAAGACCGTCCGCGTAGACCCCCTGGCCGACGCGCGGGTGGCTTTCGATGCCCTGCGTATCAGCTACAAGCTGAGCGTCGCCGATGTGGTCTCCTGGTTCCCGGAAGAAGAAGGCATCGCCTACCTCCAGGCCTTGCTGGCCCAGCCTGCGCCAAAACGCCGCCGCAAGAAGAGCGAAGACCCCGGAACCTGAGGGCGTACGATAACGGGATGACACCACATACCCGCACCCCTGGCATCCGCTCCCTGCTCTTTGCGTACCGCGGCACGATCATGCCGGTGATCCTGCGCCGGGTGCTCTATGCCGTGGCGCTATCGCTGGTCGTCGCCGTGCTGGACCTGAAATACGGCTGGTTCAGCGGCGGCCTGAACGCCACGCCACTCACACTGATGGGCCTCACGCTGGCGATCTTCCTTGGCTTCCGCAACCAGGTTGCCTACCAGCGCTGGTGGGAGGCGCGGAACCTCTGGGGCGAGCTGGTCACCGTGGGCCGCGACCTTGCGCGACAGGTAACCGCCTTCCTGCCGCGGGCTTCCGCGGCTGAGCGGGCCACGCTCATCGGCATGGTGATCGCGTTTGCGCACGCGCTGCGTCACCACTTGCGCGACACAGACCCCGCACCCGAACTCTCCACATGGCTTGCGCCAAGCGTGGCCGAGCAGGCGCTTGCCGCCCCCAACCGACCCGCCTTCCTTGTGCATCGCCTTGGCGTCGCGCTCGCCGAGGCATCGCGCGCGGAAGGCTCGGACCCGATCCTGCTGGCAAGTATCGACAGCAAGGTCAGCCAGCTTTCGCACGTATTGGCCGGCTGCGAACGTATCAGCAATACGCCCATCCCGTTCTCGTACATCCTTTTGCTGCACCGCTCGGTGCACGTGTACTGCTTCTTCCTGCCGTTCTGCCTTGTCGGCGTCATGGGCTGGTTCACCCCGGTGGTGGTGGCGATCCTGGCTTACACCTTCTTCGGCCTGGATGCCCTGGGCGATCAGATCGAGGATCCGTTCGACGTGATGCCGAACGACCTGCCGCTGGATGTGTACACGACGAATATTCAGGGCGACCTGATGGCACTTATCCACCAGTCATAGGGTTTCGGCATATATATCATACTGTGATATATTGGCGATCCCGTTGATCGCCATGCCCCGCTATGTCCCGAAGCCCCAGGTCGTCGCGCCTCTCGAAAAGCGATTTCGAACAACTCTCAGAGTTCCGCTACCAGATCCGCCGTTTCGAGCGGTTCTCGGAGAACGCTGCCCGTGAAGCGGGACTCACGCCCCTGCAGTACCTGGCCCTGCTGCACATCAAAGGCTACCCAGGGCGCGACTGGGTTTCTGTCGGGGAACTGGCCGAACGTTTACAGGCGCAACACCACGGCGTTGTAGCCCTGGTCGGCCGTTGCGAAGAACTCGGCCTTGTCATGCGCACACCATCCAGCGAGGACCGGCGCGTTGTCGAAGTACGCCTGACTGCCGACGGTGAGGCGATGCTGGTAAAGCTTGCCGCCATGCACCGCGCGGAGTTGCGTTCGCTGCAAGGCACGTTCTTTATCCCCAACCTGCCGGACGGCGACGCATGAGCCACGACAGCACCCGACGGGATTTCTTCGCCAATCCACGCCTGCCGCTCATGGCTGGCCTGGCCGTGCCGGTGGGCGTGCTTTCCACGCTGGCGGCCTTCGTGCTGCTCAGCCTGATCCACCTGTTCACGAACATGTTCTTCTTTGGCGCGTTCTCCTTTGCTGATCGCTCACCGGCCGGCCATACGCTGGGTGCCTGGGTCGTGGCCATCCCCATCGCCGGCGGCGTGCTCATTGGCCTGATCGCGCGCTTTGGCTCGGAGAAAATCCGCGGCCATGGCATTCCCGAAGCGATCGAAGCCATCCTGTTCGGCAAAAGCCGCATGTCGGCGAAGGTGGCACTCCTGAAGCCGCTGGCATCCGGCATTGCGATCGGCAGCGGCGGCCCCTTCGGCGCCGAAGGCCCGATCATCATGACCGGGGGCGCGCTGGGATCGCTGCTCGCGCAGACGCTCAGCCTTACCGCGGCGGAGCGCAAGACGCTACTGGTCGCCGGCGCGACCGCCGGCATGACCGCGGTGTTCGGCACCCCACTCGCGGCCGTGCTGCTCGCGGTAGAGCTCCTCCTGTTCGAATGGCGCCCGCGCAGCTTCATCCCCGTGGCCGTGGCATGTGCCGTGGCAGGCTTCGCCCGTGCGTTATGGTTCGGCTCGGGTGCCATCTTTCCTCTGCAAACCACGCCGCCGCACATGGTGGCGCTATTCTCCTGCCTTGTCGCCGGGCTGCTATCGGGCATGCTCGCCGCAGGCCTGTCCGCTGCGCTGTACAAGGTCGAGGACATGTTCGCTCGCCTGCCATTGCACTGGATGTGGTGGCCGGCGCTGGCAGGCATTGTCATCGGCGTGGGCGGGCTGATCGAGCCGCGTGCGCTGGGTGTCGGCTACGACGTCATCGATGACCTGCTGCATCAGCATGTCGTCCTTGGCGTTGCCATCGCCCTGCTTATCGTCAAGGCCATCATGTGGGTCGTGGCCCTGGGCTCGGGCACCTCGGGCGGCGTGCTCGCACCCCTGCTCATGCTCGGCGCCGGCCTTGGCGTCGTGCTCAGCCACGTCCTGCCTGGCGCCGAGCCGACGTTGTGGCCACTGGTATGCATGACCGCGACACTAGGCGGCACGTTGGGCGCACCGCTCACGGCGATCGTGTTCGGTTTCGAGCTCACGCACGATGGCAATGCCATGCTGCCCCTGCTCGCCGCTACGCTCACAGCGCATGCATTCGTGACCGTGACCATGCGCCGCTCGATCATGACCGAGAAGATCGCGCGCCGCGGTTATCACATCTTCCGGGAGTATGGCGTCGATCCGCTGCAGCGACACGATGTACGTGAGGTCATGACGGCTGGCGTGCAGGTGATCGATGCGGCCACGCCACTCGATGTCGTCATGACCACCTGCTTCGGTCCCGGGCAAACGCATCGCGCATTCCCCGTTGCCGCTGATGGGCTGCTTGTGGGCATGGTCGATCGCGGCGCGTTACAGCGCTGGATCGATGCCGGGAGCACTGGCAACATCGGGGCGGCGGCAGCCAGCGAACCCGTCGAAACCGCCGTCCCCAGCGAGACCTGCCAGCAAGTGGCCGCGCGCATGGCCGTACACCAGATCGAACGGATGCCCGTCGTCGATAGCCCCGGCTCGCGCCGCCTGGTCGGTATTGTTTCGCGCAGCGACCTGGTCCGGCCGCTGGATGCCCATTTCCATGAGGAGCACCGGCGCGAGCGCTTCTGGCGTCCGCGCCCGTTTCGGCCGCGCTAGAACACGTGCCGCAACAGCCAGAACAAGCCAGCCGCCAGGGCGATCGATACCGGCAAGGTGAGCACCCACGCGAGCAGCATGTTGCGTACGGTGGGCCATTGCAGGCCGGAGCCATTGGCCGTCATGGTGCCCGCCACGCCGGATGAGAGCACGTGGGTGGTGCTCACCGGCAGGCCGAAGCGATCTGCCGCGCCGATCGTCAGCATCGCCACCACTTCCGCGGACGCACCCTGCGCATAGGTGAGGTGCTGCTTACCGATACGCTCGCCGACGGTGCGCACGATGCGCCGCCAGCCCACCATCGTGCCGAGGCCCAGGGCAATCGCGACCGCCACCTTCACCCAGGTCGGGATGAACTTGGTCGCCTTGTCGAGCAGGCCATGGTAGTTGTCGAGCACACCCTGGTCCTCGGGCGAGAATGCAGGCTTCTTGTCCTTGGCCATGAGGCGCAGTGCCTCCGAACTCAGGTACATGTTGTTGCGGACGTTGTTGACCTCGTGTTGCGGCACGTCGGCGAGCGACGGGCGCTGCGCCACCTGGCCCGCGATCGTGGCGGTGAGTTGGGTCAGTGCCTGCAGGGCCTGCGGCGTCGCCTCGTGCGACTGGATGTAATGCTCGATCTCGGCACGCGGGTTCGCGACCGGCTCCGCACCGCTGGCGTACTTCGACAGGGTTTCGCTTGCGTGGTGCGCCACCGATACGAAGGTCTGAGTCTCGCCGCTGGTCACCGCTTTATTGAGCGCATAGGCGCTAGGCACGGTGCCGATCAGGATCAGCATGATGAGGCCCATGCCCTTCTGGCCATCGTTCGAGCCGTGCGCGAACGACACACCCGTGCAGGTAAGGATCAGCAGGGAGCGCACCCAGAACGGCGGCGGCTTGTCGCCATGGGGCTCCTGGTACAGCTCGGGCACCTTCACGAAGGTCTTCAGCGCAAGCAGCAGGAGATATGCCAGCGCAAAGCCGATCAAGGGCGAGAACAGCAGCGACTTGCCCACGCTCAGTGCCTGGCTCCAGTCCACCGATGCGTTGGCGTCTCCCGGGTTCATCATCTGGTTCATGACGCCGACACCGATGATCGAGCCGATCAGGGTGTGTGAGCTGGATGACGGCAAGCCGAGCCACCAGGTGCCAAGGTTCCAGATAATGGCCGCGATCAGCAGCGAGAACACCATGGCGAAGCCCACCCCGGTGCCGACGTTGAGTACCAGCCCGATGGGAAGCAACTGGAGCACCGCATAGGCCACGGCACCGCTGGAGATGAGCACGCCAAGGAAGTTCCAGCTACCCGACCATACGACGGCAAATGTCGCCGGCAGCGAGCGCGTGTAGATGACGGTGGCCACGGCGTTGGCCGTATCGTGGAATCCGTTAACGAACTCGAAGCCGAGGGCGATCAGCAACGCGATCCCCAAAAGCACGTATTCGAAGGTAGGGCTGGCCGGCGCGACGGTCAGGTCGTGACCCAATTGCGAGCCCACGTAAATCGCCGCAGCCAGGAGGACGCCGGCACCCACCAGGAAACTGATCATGCGGGTTTGCGGGGAGCCGACGGGCTGGGAGCTCAGGACGGTGCTGTTCATCGCGTGCCTCCGGTCATGACCCGCCCACAACTAGCAAGCCTCCATGACGGTCTGGTGTCAGGATGGCCGAATACGGCCATCCGGCCCGTCACGTGGTATACACAGGTCGATGCCACCCAAGAGCGCGCCAAGCATTCCCACGGCCCTGGCCCTGTTCGCCTCCCGCGAATGCCGCAGCATCGCGCGCTCGCTGGCCAATACGAAGGACCGGCACGGCGGCATCCATGCCGCCCGTAAGGGCCTGCGCCGGCTCAAAAGCCTGCTGCGCCTGGGTGCCGACGTCTTCGGCGGCAGCCTGGCCGATATCGAGGCCCGGATTGGCAAGCTGGCCACGGGGCTGTCGCCGCTGCGCGACGCCCATGTCGCGGTGACCCTCGCCCAAAAGCTCGCCGGGCCGCGGCCGTCACCCGCGTGGGCCGAAGCGATCACCATCCTGGAGCACCGCCGCGATGGCCGGCTGGTCGAAGCCCTGCACAAGGATCCGCGCTTCCTGAAGCGCCGGCACGCCGTACGCGACATAGGCGACCTGGTGGAACGGCTGCCGTGGCGCCTGGTGAAACGCGGCGTGGTGGAAGCCACACTCGATGACCAGCAACAACGCGTGGTGAGCGCGGGCAAGCGCGTGCGCAAGGAAGCCACGCCCGCCAACCTGCACCGCTGGCGCCGCCGTGCCCGACGGTTACGCATGCAACTACAGTACTGGCGCCGCGTGCTGCGCGCTGCGAACAAGACCGCGCACCACCGGGCGAAGCACGACAAGGCCTCGACGCACGCGATGGCGAAGCTCTCCGATGCGCTGGGCGCGAAGCAGGACCTGCGGGCATTGCGCGTACACCTGCGTGCGTTGAAGAAGCCCGCCTTGGTTGCCCCGCTCACCGACCAGATCGCGGAAGAGCTAAAAAAGCACCGGAAACTCTAGAACTGCGTTTGCGCGCTCCTACAACGGACGGCTGGACGTCTGTATGCTCCGATGTTTCCCCCGCCGGAGTTGCCCCCATGCTTCGAGTGACCTTGAAGGCCCTCGCCCTCGCCTGCCTTATCGCCCTGCCCGTGCATGCCGCCGATACGCCCAACACACTGACCGACACCGAACGCGGCCAGGGCTTCAAACTGCTGTTTGATGGCAAGACGCTCGACGGCTGGCACTCGTTCCAGCAGAAAGGCACCGGCAAGGACTGGAGCGTGGCCGATGGCGCCATCCGCCTGGATCGCGACCTGAAGGCGCCGGATGCCGACTTCGCCGACCTGGTCAGCAACGCCGAGTACGAGAACTTCGACCTGAAGCTCGAGTGGAAAATGACCGCCTGCGCCGATGCTGGCATCATGTTCAACGTGAGCGAAGCGCCGAAGTACAAATACACCTGGCAGACTGGCCCAGAGATGCAGATCGCCGACCTGGTCTGCACCAAGCCGGATAGCTACACGTTGTATGAGCGATCCGGCGACCTGTTCGACCTGATCTCTTCCGATATCGAAAACGTCCACGAGAACGGCAACTGGAACCAGATCGAGATCATCGTCGACCACGGCCACATGCAGTTCTTCCAGAATGGGCACAAGACGGTCGATACACAGCTGTGGACGCCCGAATGGAAGGCGCTGGTCGCAAAGACCAAGTTCGCGAAGATGCCCGATTTCGCGAAGTTCACGCGTGGTCACATCTCGCTGCAGGGTGGCGAAGACAAGGGCAAGCCGCCCATCCAGATCTGGTTCCGCAGCATCCGGATCAAGGACCTGGGCTGATAACCCCTCTCATTGGATGGAGCGCGCTTGCGCGCGATCGGGATGGCGGCAAGCACCCATCGCGCGCGAGCGCGCTCCTACCGTGCATGCGGGTGACCACGTTGTCATTTCAAGACACGTCCGCTTGAAAACCGGCCGTCCGCCCCTATCGCGGCGCACCACGCGCCGCCGCACCTGCTGCCAAGGCAGGTAATCGATTTCACCCCGCTAGCGCTACCGCAACGCGGCAAATCCCGGCCGAATACGTGCCGCGCACCCCGTCACATTTCGCGTCATTGCGAATAGACAACGTTGTCATGCAGGACTAAACCGGACACGTCGGGCCGTCCGCGAAACACCGTGCGCCAACGCCACGGGGGCAGACAAAGGCAGGCGCCGGCGCCAGGGGGAACAAACCAACCATCCGGTAACACCCTTCGAACGGAGAGTCGTCATGCACGTGAATGCAGGTGTTCGGTCCCGTCTTGTCTTCGGAAGCTGTACTGGCACGCTCGGCGTTGCCATCGCCCTGGCCCTTTCGGCCGTGGTACCCATGCGCGCGGCCCACGCGGCCACCGCATGCGCCGCCGCCTGGAGTGCAGGCACGGTCTATACGGCCGGCAATATCGCCAGCGAGAATGGCGTGAACTACAAGGCCAACTGGTGGACCCAGGGCAACGACCCCGCAACCAGCAGTGGCGGCGCGGGCTCGGGGCAACCGTGGACCTCGCAAGGCGCCTGCGATGGCGGCAGCACCCCGCCCACGGACCCGCCCCCGACCGATCCCCCGCCGACCAATCCGCCCCCGGGCGCGGGTGCCCTGTTCTTCAGCCCCTATAAGGACATCACCATCAACCTCGACTGGAACACCAACATCATGTCGTCGTCGGTGACAGGAACCCGCCTGCCCGTGGTCGGCTCCGGTAGCCTGGTGTCCACGCAGGTACCCAACCTGGGCGCCATCACCCTCGCATTCGCCAGCGGTGAGTGCGGTACAGAAAATTGGGGTGGCGTGCCCGGCCAGGCGTTTGCCGACGCCAACATTGCCCGCCTGAATTCGGCTGGCGTGAATTACGTGGTTTCCACCGGCGGCCAGGCCGGTGTATTCACCTGCGGCAGCGCCACCGGCATGGCCCAGTTCATCAGCCGCTATAACAGCTCGCACCTGGTGGGCATCGATTTCGACATCGAAGGGGGCCAGAGCCCGCAGCAGCTCAACTCGCTCGTCAGCCAGGCGGTGTACGCCGAGAGCATCTACCCGAACCTGCGCTTCTCGTTCACGCTGGCCACGCTCGCCGCCTCCGATGGCAGCTTCGGCGGGCTCAACAGCACAGGCGATGCGGTGGTGAAAGCCGTCAAGGCATCGGGCCTGAAGAATTACACGATCAACCTGATGACCATGGACTACGGTGCCGCGGGTGCCGGTGTCTGCGTCGTGAAGAACGGCGCATGCGACATGGGCCAGTCGGCCGTGCAGGCCGTGATCAACTTGCAGCACACCTATGGCATCGCCGCCAGCAAGATCGAGATCACGCCCATGATCGGTGTGAACGATGTCTCCAGCGAAGTGTTCACCACCGCCGATATCGATACGGTGACGAACTACGCCGCCACCAACAAACTGGCCGGCGTGCACTTCTGGTCGCTTGACCGCGATACGCCCTGCTCGCAGAGCACCGCATCGCCCACGTGCAATTCACTGCCGTCGACGACCGTGCTGCAGTACACCAAGCGCTTCCTTTCAAACCTGGGGCGCTGAGGCTGCCGGAGGGATGCCGGCGCTGCCGGCATCCCTCACATATCCAGGGATTCGCGGCGGTGGTCTTCATCCATCCAGCCCTCGCGGCGCTGCATGGACCATTCGATCTCGCGCGCGGCTTCGTTGCTGATGTACTTGCCGCGCAACATCGCAAGAAGTTCGCGATCGTCGATGCCAAGGATGGAAGAGCGGGTGACAGCGCCGGTAATGCCCTCGGTCGCGAGCTCGTCGAGCACCGTGCGAAGGTTCGCTCGTCGGTTCAATTGAATCGTATCCATGGCGCGGTACCGCTGGCGAGATAAAGCCAGGGTGCTGGCTCGGGGTGCGGCGCCGAGGTTAAGGAACGCGTGCGTTACTGTCTTACGTATAACTACGTAGCATCGCGTTCCTCGTCCACCACGATGACCTCGTCAGGCACGAGCGGGTGGATGCCACGCTGCTCGGTGAGCACCGCGCCAAGCAGCGCACCGCCGCCTATCGCCGCGATCGCCAGGGTCCAGGCAAGCATGCCGTGCGCATTGAGCAACACCATCAAGCCGGCGGCAGCGAAGGCCATCGCCACGGCCCAACCGAATGCTATCCATCGGGATGCCGGCGACGTATCACCCTTCAACACGGCGACGAGGCAATGCCGGCACACAGTGAAGCCCGGTGCGAGCGCGCAACTTCGACAGGGACGATCGGGCATCGGCATGGCCTGGAGGGGTGACGTACCGATCCTGGGGGCTGGTAGCGTCGCCACGAGGTGAAGCCCGGGTAGCCCGGGCTCACCACGCTTAGCTGGCGGTTACTTTCGCCTTACAGCTGGCTCATGCCGCCGTCGATGACGATCTCGGTACCCACGATAAAGCCCGATTCCGGCGAGGAAAGGTGCAGGACCGTCGCCGCGACCTCTTCCGGGCGGCCAAACCGGCCCAGCGGCACCTGCGCCTGGATCTGCGCCGCCGTGGCTTCAAGCTGCGCTGCATCCATGCCCAGCTTGCCGTAGAGCGGTGTCTGCACGGGACCCGGGCTCACCACGTTCACTCGCACACCGTGCGGGAGCAATTCGGCCGACAACGTGCGGGCCAGGGTGATAAGGGCGGCCTTGCTGGCGGCATACACCGAAGAGTTCGGCATGCCGATATGCGCATTGATGGAGCCGTTAAGGACGATCGAAGCGCCCTGGTTGAGCTGCGGTAGCAGGGCCTGGAGCTGGAAATAGGCACCCTTGACGTTCGTATCGAAGGTCAGGTCCCACAGGCTCTCGTCCACCTGGTCGAACGGGGCGAATTTCGCCACGCCCGCGTTGATGAAGATGGCATCGAGCTTGATACCTTGTGCGCCAATCGCGGATGCCAGCGCTTTCGCATCGGCCATATTCGATGCATCGTTCTTCAGGGCGATAGTGCCGGCACCAATATTCGGTACCGCTTGTTCGAGGGCCTTTTCGTCGCGGCCGGTCACGATGACCCGCGCGCCTTCCGCTGCGTAGGCCTGGGCCACTGCCAGGCCAATGCCGCTGGTGCCGCCGGTAACGAGGACGTTCTTGCCATTGAAGCGGTTCATGGTGCTGCTCCGGTTGGTATGGAATGGAGCATAGGTTGCTCCGCTTGCTGTCGATTGGCGTACCATCTCCCCGTCGCAAACGTTCGATGGGGTCGAACATGTTGTCGGAAGACGAACTGGCGTTACTGGAAGCCATCCGCGAGACCGGCAGCCTGTCGCGGGCCGCCGCCAGGCTGGGAAAGGCGCCGTCGACGTTATCGCATGCGGCGCGGCAACTTGAAGACCGTTTCGATGCCCTGCTCTTCGACCGCCGCCGTTACCGGCTGCAGCTCACCCCCGCGGGCCAGCTGCTGGCCAACGAAGCCGCCCGGCTCATGCAGGACGTGTCCCGGCTGACCCAACGGGTAAAGCAGGTGGCGGGGGGCTGGGAGGATCGCCTGTGGATCGTGACCGACGAGCTGCTCGAATTCGAACTGCTGTTCCCGTCGATCAAATCGTTCGACGCACTCAACTCGGGGGTGAGCCTGCGCCTCACCCATGAAGTCCTCGGCGGTACGTGGGAAGCGCTGCGCGATGGCCGTGCCGATATGGTGGTCGGCGCCACCAATGAGCCCCCTGCCATTCCCAAGTTGCGCTGGCATGAGCTGGGGGTCATGGAGTGGGTGTTCGCGGTATCGCCGCGCCACCCCCTGGCCAAGGCGAAGGAGCCACTGGATACCGACACGGTGACGAAGCACCGGGCGATCGTGGTCGCGGATTCGTCCCGTGGTGCCTCGCGCGGCTACGGCACAATGGGTGGCCAGCCAACCCTCGCCGTTCCCACCATGCGCGCGAAGATCCTCGCCCAGCGCGAGGGCTTGGGCGTGGGCTGGGTGCCCAAGCCGCGGGCGAAAGCCTTGCTGGACGCGGGCGAACTGGTCGAAAAGCGCATGGCGGACCCACGCGAGCCAAATACGCTCTATGTGGCATGGCGCGGCGATAGCGAAGGCCGCGCGCTCACCTGGTGGATCGAGCAATTTCGCCAGCCACGCCTGGCGAAACGCCTTATCCAGGGCATCCCGGTCGTTCCGTAACCGGGTCAGGCCAATGCGTTACTTCGCAGCCGCGTGGATTTCCGCCACGTAACCGCCCGGGAACTGCACCATGGCCGAACGGCGGCCGCCCTCGTCGTGTGCATCGACCACCACCTTCGCGCCGGCCTGGCGGGCCCGGCCCAGGGTCGCGTCCAGGTCGCCCACTTCGTAACCCGTGAGTTCGGTGCCGTAGGGCCAGTTCACGTGGCCATCGGTGACGAACAGGGTGGCTTTGCCGTACCCCGATGCGATGCGGATGCGCCGATATACGCCCGTACCGCCGATCTCGCTAGCCGGTGCGGCGCGCTCGTCCGACTCGACCTTGCCATGCGCGAACGTTACCCAGGCTTTGACGAACGCATCCGCGCTCTGCGCCGGCAGGTAGATGCGGTTATCGGGCACGTGCTCAAGCGGCTTGTAATCCGGCGTTTTGGTATGCCAGTACAACTGCATGTTCACCCCGCCCGGCCACGCGACCACGGCATCACGCCCGATCGGATCATCGAAAGGTGCCACCAGCGTGGCGGCGCCGGAAGCGTTCGCCGCCCTCACCGCATCATCGACATGGGAGACGAGGTAGCCGGTACGCTCCTGGCCAAAGGGATACGGCACCGGGGTGCGGAACCCGAACACCGAGACGATGCCCACCGGCGTCTGCACCAGCTGCGAGGTGGTGCTCGATGGCGTAGGCGTCACGGTCGCCACCACCTGCTTCGTGGACTGGCCGCCGAACGTGGCGACGAAGCTGGTCACAAAGGCTTCGACATCCTGCGGGGCCACGTAGACATGCGTGCTGTCGTACTGCGGGCCGACCGCAAAATCCTGCGTTCGCGCGAAGGCGGCTGGCGCAAACACAAGGGCAACAGCGGCAAAAAGTGGGAGAGTGCGCATGGGCGATCCATCGATGGGGAGGCCATGATCTTCGCGGCCACCCCACTCCCCGGTCTAGGCTATTTCTACGCCCGTTAGCGCACCGCGTGCCGTGGCACGCTTACCCGGAACTCTACGCCGTCTTCCACGTTCTGCGCCACGACGTTGCCGCCGTGCGCGCGCACGAACTGGTCCACAATATACAGGCCCAGGCCCAGGCCGCGGCTCTGGTGGAAGCTGCCCTTGAAGGGTTCGAAGATCCGCTGGACAAGGTTCGCCGGCAGGACACCTGCGTTGCGCACGCTGATATGCAGCGCCGCGGTGTCCTCGCCATTCACCTCGAGCACGATGGGCGTACTCCCCAGCGCATATTGCACGGCATTACCGAGCAGGTTTGACAGCACCTGCGAGATGCGCGTGGAATCGAAGTATCCCAGGGTTTCGCCGGAAATCGAGACCTCGATAGCCCGGGTCGGGTTGGCTTGCCGCGTCTCTTCCGCCACGGCGTGCGCGAGCGTCCCCACATCGTGGTTGGCGAGGTCCAGGCGGATGACCCCCGAGCGGATTCGTGAGAAGTCCAGCAGCTGATCGATCATGCGGGCCATGCGCCGCGCGCTGGTTTCCACGTGGTGGGCGGTGCGGGCCAGCGGGCCGTCGCCCACCTCGATCTTGATCCGGTCAGCGCACAGGCTGATCGCCGAGAGTGGCGTGCGCAGGTCGTGCGTAAGCACCGCGATCATCGCTTCGTTGAGCTGCAACGCCCGCTCAAGCCGCGCATTCTGCGCCTTCAGCTGCTGGCGTTGCTGGTAGAGCTGCACGAACACATCCACCTTGCCAAGGATGATCCGCGGATCGATCGGCTTGTGCAGGAAATCCACCGCACCGGTTTCGTAACCCTTGAACGAGCGTGCCGGATCGTTGGGTGATGCGGTGAGGAAGATGATCGGCACGTCGCGCGTGCGCTGTGAACCGCGCATGAGCTCGGCCAGCACGAACCCATCCATGTCGGGCATCTGCACGTCCAGCAGGGCCAGCGCCACGTCGTGCACCAGCAGCAGCTCCAGCGCCTCCGGGCCCGAGGCCGCCTTCAGGATACGGATGTCGTCGCGCGCGAGCAGCGCTTCCATGGCCACCAGGTTCTGTGGCACATCGTCGACGATCAGGATGTTCGCCAGCTCGCGGGACGCGACCGGATCGTCTGGCAGGGTCATCGACAGGTTCATGGGGTGAAGCTTCCAAGGCGGCGGCAGAGGTCACGCAAGGTGACGATGGCATCGGCGCCCGCGTGGGCAATGGCCGATGCGGGCATGACAGGGGCAACAGCTTCCGCAGGATCCTGGATCCATACGGTGCCGCCTTCGCGGCGCACGGCGGCAACGCCTGCGCTACCGTCGCTGCTCGCGCCGGTCAGCAGGATTGCAAGCAGCCCTTCGCCAAATACTTCGGCGGCGGATTCGAACAACGGGTCGATCGCGGGGCGTGAGTACAGCACCGGCTCATCGCGCGAGAGCGACAAGGTGGCGCGATCCTCGACCAGCAGGTGATAGTCCGGTGGCGCAAACAGCACGACCCCGGGACACAACGGCTCCTTGTCCTCGGCCTCGGCCACGGGCAGTGCGCACGAGCCATCAAACAAGGCCGGCAGACCACTGGGGCGGTCACGGGGAATGTGCTGGACCACGAGCACGGGCGCAGGGAACCGCGCCGGAAAGCAGCCCAGCACATCGCGTAGCGCCTGCACGCCACCAGCGGACGCGCCGATGACGACGGCATGGGGAAACGGCATGCTCATGCGGCGGCCCTCCGATAAAGGCGCTGCTGGGGCGCGCACGCTTCGAACGCGGTCGCGTGGGCGCCGAACTGCAACGATTCCTTCGCGCCCAACCCGAGAAAGCCGCGGCGCACCAGCGAATCGTGGAACAGGCCCACCGCACGGTCCTGCAGCTCACGGTTGAAATAGATCAGCACATTGCGGCACGAGACCAGGTGGACCTCGGAGAACACCGCATCGGTGGCCAGGCTATGGTCGGCGAACACCACCTGCTTTTTCAGCCGCCGGTCGAACACCGCACCGCCGTAGCCCGTAGTGAAGTAATCCGATAGCGAGCGCCGCCCGCCGGCCGCCTGGTAGTTGCGGCTGAACAGCGCCATGCGGTCCAGCGCGAACACCCCGCTCTCGGCCGCCTCGAGCGCCGCCGGGTTGATATCGGTGGCGTAAATCACCGCTCTATCCAGCAGGCCTTCCTCTTCGAGCAGGATGGCCATGGACCACACCTCCTCGCCCGTGCTGCACCCGGCGATCCACACCTTGATGCTCGGGTAGGTCTTCAATACAGGCACGGCGTGCTCGCGCAAGGCGGCGAAGTACGCCGGGTCGCGGAACATCTCCGAAACCTGCACCGTGAAGTACTGCATGGCCTCGGCGAAGAATGCCGGATCGTGCACCACCCGGTGCTGCAGGTCGCTCAAGCGCTCCAGCCCGTAGCGGCCCATCGCATGGCGCATGCGCCGGCGCAGCGAGCTCACCGCGTAATGGCGGAAGTCGTAGTGATAGCGCAGGTACACGGCCTCAAGCAGTACCTTGAGCTCCAGGTCGAACAATTCGGTTTCTTCGGACATCAGCGCCTCGAGCACCAGACGCGGCACAGCGATACGAGCTTGTCGACATCGATGGGCTTGGCAATGTAATCGTTGGCGCCCGCGGCAATGCAGCGTTCGCGGTCATCCGACATGGCCTTGGCCGTGAGCGCGATGATCGGCAGGTCGGCGAAGCGCGCATCCGCGCGGATGTGGCGCATGGCTTCCAGGCCGTCCATCTCCGGCATCATGATATCCATGAGAACCAGGTCGACCTCCGTGCGGCCAAGGCGCTCCACGGCCTCGCGACCGTTACGCGCGATCTCCAGGTGAACACCCAGTGGCTCGAGCACACTGGTCAGCGCGAAGATGTTGCGCACATCATCCTCGGCCAGCAACACCGTGCGCCCGTCTAACATGGCATCGCGCTTGCGCGCCTCCTTCAGCAGGCGCTGCTGGTCCGTGGGCAGCGACGCCTCCACGCTGTGCAGGAACAGCGTCACCTCATCCAGCAGGCGCTCGGGCGAGCGCGCGCCCTTGATGATGATGCTCTTGGAATACCGGCGCAGCCGCTGTTCTTCCTCACGGGTGAGCGAGCGGCCCGTGTAAACAATGACCGGCGGAAACGCGAACGCCTCGCTGGCGGCCATGTGCTCGAGAAGGTCGTAACCGGTGCCATCGGGCAACACCAGGTCCATCACCAGGCAATCGAAGGTCGCCGACGACAGGTTTTCCAGCGCCTCCCGGATGCTGCCGACCGCCACGATCTCGAGCTGGTCACGAGCAAGCAGTAGCGTGAGGTTGTTACGCAGGTCGGCATCGTCTTCGACGATGAGCAGCCGACGCATGGACCGCTGGTGGCGCTCCTCCAGCCGGGCAATGGCATCGGTCAGTCGTTCGCGCGATGCCGGCTTGAGCAGATGACCTACCGCGCCCAGCTCGAGCGCCATGTGCCCCTGCTCCGTGGCGGACACCACGTGCACGGGAATATGCCGGGTGGCCGGATCACGCTTTAACCGCTCCAGCACGCTCAGGCCCGAAACATCGGGCAAACCAATATCCAGCAGCACGCCACTGGGCGAATGCGCCGCCGCCAGGACAAGGGCCTCGTCCGCCGTGCCGGCCACGATACAGTCGAAATCCAGCTCGTGCGCCAGGTCCACGAGGGAGCGGGCAAATACAGTGTCATCTTCAACCACGAGGATCAGGCGGCCGGGCCGCTGTCGCATGGCGCGGTCGTCGGGCACGGCCGGCGTGGTCGCCGCGGGTGCCTTCGGTGACGCGGCGGCCACCGGCGGTGGCACGGAGCGAACCACGGCGGCCTGCGCGGGTGCGCCAGCGGCAGGCGCCTCGCTCGCGTAGCCGCTGCCATCCACCGGCAATTCCAGGGTGAAGGTGCTGCCACGGCCCGGCTCACTCGCCACGGAAATGTCGCCCCCCATGCGTTGGGCAAGGTCGCGCGAGATCGACAGGCCCAGGCCCGAGCCGCCGAACTTGCGGCTCGTGCTCCCATCCGCCTGGCGGAACGCCTCGAAGATCACATCCAGTTGGGCAGGGTCGATGCCGATACCGGTATCGGACACCGTAAAGCGCACGCGTTCACCGGGTGCGGCATCCACCCGAAGCGCCACCTCTCCGGACTCGGTGAACTTCACCGCGTTGGCCACCAGGTTCTTCACCACCTGGCGCAAGCGCTGCTCATCGCCGACAAGGCGCGTGGGCGCGCCGGGCGCGAGCTCGATGCGCAAGGCCAGGCCCTTCTCGGTGGTCAGGGGCGTGAACGTTTCCCGTACCCGCTCCAGCACCGCATCCACCGAGAGCGGCTCGGCAGCGATCTCCACGTGCCCTGCCTCGATCCGCGACAGGTCAAGGATGTCGTTGATGAGCGTCAGCAAATCGTTGTTGGACGCGTGAATCGCACTGGCATAGCGCACCTGCTCACCGGTGAGCGTGCCGTCCTTGTTATCGACCAGCAGCTTCGCGAGGATCAGCGAGCTGTTCAGGGGCGTGCGCAGCTCGTGCGACATATTCGCCAGAAACTCGGACTTATAGCGGCTGGTCGCCTCCAGCTTGCGTGCATTACGGGCCAGGTCGGCCTGTGCCATCACCAGGGTCTGGCGCTGGCGCTCAAGGTCGTGCGTGCGCTCTTCCAACTGGACGTTGGTCTGCTCCAGCTCGGCCTGCTGTGCCTCGAGCGAGGCATGCGACTGCTGCAGGCTGCGGCTCTGTTCCTCAAGCTCTTCGTTCGCGACGCGCAGCTCTTCCTGCTGGGTCTGCAACTCCTCGCTCTGCCGCTGGGTTTCCTCCAGCAGCTCGTTCTGGCGCTGGCGGAAGGCCGAGGTACGCAGCGCCACGCCGATGGTTTCGCCGGTTCGCTCCAGTAGCTCCAGGTCGGCCCCGTAAAGATCGTTGCCGCCGATCCGGCCGATCTCGATCACCCCTACCGCCCGGCCATCGGCCGTGACCGGCATGAGGAAGAGTTCGCCCGGCGCCGTGCGGCCCAAGGTGGACGCAACCGAGAGGTGGGTATCCGCCAGAGCACCAATCCTGCGGGGCTGGCCATCGGCGAGCACATCCCCAAGCAGGCCACCCTCGCGCGGCAGCGACACCGGGTGGTCCGCCGGTAGCGCGGCGCCACCGCTCAGCACCAGTTGACCGCGCTCCACCCGGTACAGGGCGCCCACCTGGGCATCCAGACGGCGGCACAAGGCGCGCAGCGCATGGCTACCAATCTCTTCGGGCGTCTGCTCACCACGCAGGGCATGCGCCACCGCGTTCTGCCCTTCGTTCAGCCAGAGCATTCGCTCGGCAGCCATGCGCGCGCGCAGCGCCTGGGTCACCAGGGCAGCGATACCCCAGAAGGCGATCGCACCGATGGTACGGTTGACTTCGGAAAAGCTCGACGCCATCGACGGCGGGGACAGCTTGTAGCCAATGGCAATCAATACGGTGGCAAGAAAGGCCACGACCAGAGGCATATCCCGGCGCGACTGAAACACCGTCAGGCCCACCGCGAAAAAGTAGAAGCACCACACGGAATACCCGAGCGGCGTGGCCGCATCGATGCCCAGCGTGACGGCAAGGATGACGAAAATCACGGCCCAGATGGCGCGGTCGCGTGCTAACTGCTTCTGGCTCAAGCGGATACCCCTGTAGAACTGGTGCGCGCCCGCGTGCTGGCCCGGGCACAACCTTCGAAAGGTGCCCACCTGCCCGTAAAACCGATGTGATGGCGGCCGTCAGCAAATTGCCCGGATTGCGACAGCGACATGGCCACGCCCGGCGCTAAGGTGCCCGCACCCCGACGAAAAGGAATCCCCATGCTCAGGCAGCTACTGCGCGGCGCCGCGCTTTCCCTGGTGACCACCGCGGCAATGGCCGCGGCACCCGATGCCGCATTACAGGCATCGCTGCAGAAGGTGGCTGACCTGGCCCGGCCAGGCACCATGGGGGTGCTCGTGATGGATCCGGCAACCGGTCAGTCCGTGAGCATCAATGCGGGCAGGCCGTATCTGATGATGAGCACGTTCAAAGCGCCCATCGCCGCGGCCGTGCTGAGCCAGGTCGACGCCGGCAAGCTCACCCTTGACCGCAAGATACACCTGGCCCCCGCGGATATCGTGGATGGGTCCGCCGTGCCTTCCGTGGGCGCCACGCTGAAAGCCGGCCCCCGGGATTTCACGGTAGGCGAACTGCTGCACGCAGCGGTCACCCAAAGCGACAACACGGCCGTCGATGCGCTCCTACGCCTACTGGGTGGCGGCTCGGTCGCTACGCGCTTTCTTGAAGGCAAGGGGGTGCATGGCATGCGCATCGACATGGGCGAAGGTGAGCTCAGCCGCCTCTTCGAGAAGAAGGGCGTGGATGCCGTGCTGGCCAGCCACGTCGATAGCACCACCCCCGAGGCTGCCGCGGCATTCCTGCGCAAACTCCAGGCCGGCGAACTGCTCTCCTCAGGTTCGACGCAGAAGTTGCTCGGCCTGATGACCGCCCAGGTGATCCCCACCCGCATCCGGGCCGGCCTGCCGGCCGGCTATGCGCTGGCGGACAAGACCGGCACCAGCGGCACGCGGAATGGGCGCATGGCCGCGTTCAACGATATCGGCATCATCACGGCCCCGGACGGAGAGAAACGCATCGTGGTGATCCTCCTCGCCGAAGCGCGCGCCACGCCTGACCAGGCCACGAAGTGGTTCGCCGAGATCGGCAAACTCGTCGCCGGCTCGATGTAACGGTAGGAGCGGGGGGGGGGGGGGGGGGGGGGGGCCCCCGGGCCCCCAGCGGCCCCCCCCCCCCCCCCCCGCCCACCAGGTGGATGGGTGGGGTTAAACAGATCACGAACGGAGCGATTTAAAGCGTGATGCGGGGCGGCGCCGCCTGGCGACCGGGCGGCGTCCGTGCGGGGCGGGGGGCGGGGGGGGCGCGGGGGGCGGCGGGCCCCCCCCCCCCCCCCCCCCCCCCCCCCCCCCGCTCCTACAGGGGTATGCTGGAGTCATGAAACGCTTTGCCGTCCTTGCCTTATTCGTGGCGCTTGCCGGCTGCAGCTCGGCGCCCACCACCCCACCCAAACCCGATGCCAGCGGCGAGGTCAGCGTGCGCTGCTCCTCATCGCCCAGCATCATTACGCTGGGTGACTGCGAGACCAAGGCCAGGCAGGCCTGTGGCGGCCCGGTCACCGAACTCAGCCGCGGCTTTGGGCCACGGCTGGGCGGTGATGTCGATATCTTCGCGCGTTACCGGTGCACCGGCCCCTGACACAAGCACTCGCCATCCTCGTTGGCATGGCCTAGCAGCGCATCGAGCAGGCTGGCCGTGGGCGTCCACTCACCGATCGCCGGGTGGATCAGCATGGCCTTGCGTGCCCCCAGTGGCGTGCCTTCCAGCACGGAGGTGATGGCGGCGCGCTCATAGGCCTTCACCGAGCGGACGAGACCCGCCACGGCATCCGGCAACGGTGCGAGTTTGCGCGGTTCGATCCGATCGAGCGAGATATCGCACAGGGTTTCCACCACATCGGCATCCGGCAGGTCCGGCACCGCACCCCGGTTACGCGTGTTGACCACGATCGGTGCAGGTTTCGCCCCGGTCAACGCACTCATCACATCGATCGCGATGCGGTGGTAGCCCGTCGCCACACGGAACGGATCAACATCCAGGCTGACATCCGCATCAAACGCCGAGCCTCCCTCGGCCTCCAGCTTCATGTACGAGCCCGAGCGCTGGTTGAGGTAGGCCGCGTAAATATCCACGGCTTCGTCGCCCTGCCCCGCGGCAAGCCGCGCGCTCAGGGTAGCGAACAACTCGTCATTGAGTTTCGAGATTTCCGCGCCGCGGCTGCCGCCCTGGCGGCGCTGGTTGCCCAGCGCACGCTGCCGCTCGTAATAGAAGAACAGGTATTCGGTGGGAATGAGCCGCAACGTGCGGATCATGTCCGTATCGAACAGCGGCGCCAAATAGAGGCTGCGCAGCAGTTCGTCACTATCCAGCAGCGTGTCGATCTTCTCTTCGCCGCGTACGCGTACGCTGCGCACCCAGCCCAGGTGGTTCAGGCCAACGTAATCGCATTCCACATCCGCATACGGCTCGCCCAGCGCGCGGGCAATGTTGTGGAACAGCTCCGTTGGCGTGTCACAAATGCCGACGATCCGGGCCTTGCTGTGGTCGTTCACGGCCTGGGTGATCAGCCCGGCCGGGTTGGTGAAATTCACCAGCCATGCCTCGGGCGCAAGGCGTTCGACCAGGCGTGCCTGCTCGATGGCAATGGGGATGGTCCGCAAACCCATCGCCACGCCCGCCGGGCCCGTGGTCTCCTGGCCCGGGTAGCCATGCTCGATCGCCACACGCTCATCGGCCGCACGGCCGGTGATGCCGCCGATACGGATGCTGTTGAGAACGAAGTCGGCACCTTCGATCGTATCTTCGATCGAACTGGCGCCACGCAGGCGCAGGTCGCCGCCGAAGCGGCGCACGATCGCATTGCCCAGGTCCACCATGATGCGCAGGCGCGCAGGATCCGGATCGTAAAGCACCATCTCCGCGGCACCAAGCGCCTGCGCCGCCTCGTTCACACCGAAAACCACGAGGGGCGAGCGTACGCCGCCACCACCAACCAGTGCGATCTTACGATCGGTACGTCTGTTCACGAAGGGTCCTCAATTGGGGGGGATGGGGTAGCGCCTCAAGGGCGCCAGGGGCCGTGCTGCACAGCGCGCCGCAGATACAGGCGCGCTCGAGCGCACGGCCAAGGGGTTCGTCGTCGAGCCAGCCATCGATGAGGCCGGCGTTGAACGCATCGCCAGCACCCGTGGTATCCACGGCATCCACCATGGGCGGAGCCACGCTACTGAGTACGCCACCGGCGATGGCAAGTGCACCCTCCGCGCCTCGTTTCAGGACCGCGCGGGCCAGGCCGTTATCGAGCACCCAGGCAACATAGGCCTCCACCGAGGTTTCACCGCAGGCAAGTGCCGCCTCGGCGGCGTTGGGCAGGAACAGGTCCACCTCACGGCAGGTGGCGATATTCGCGGTGTCGCGCAACCACTCCGGGCTGTGGCCCACATCAATGGATGTGCTGCAGCCGGCGGCGCGAAGCACCGGCAGGATGCCCGTGGCGAGCTCCCTGGAAAGCGGCATGGCGAAATGCACGTGGCGGGCCGCCGCGAGGTCCGAGATCACGGCGGGCACCGTCAGCAACTCCGCCAGCCCACGGTTCGCGCCGGGGTAGGTAAAGAACGTGCGGTCGTCGCGCATCGATACGCTGACGGTAATCCCGGTGCCATCGTGCTCAAGGCGGATGCCGCCGATGCCGACCCCAAACTCGCTGAGCCGGTGCTCGAACCAATCAAAATCCGCATCGCCGATCAGGCCGACCAGGCGAACGCGCCGGCCCAGCCGCGACAGCCCACAGGCGGTGTTGACGCTACCGCCACCAAGCTCGCGTACGTAGCCCTGGGCGATCACTTCCTCGCCAGGTCGGGGCCAGTGGGGGAACCCGGTGAAAACGTGGTCGGCGAATATTTCGCCCACCACGGCAACATCCCAGGGCTTTACGTGGGGAATGGCCACGTGCGTGTCCTCCGTGCTTGCCATAGGAAAAGGACACTACCCACCGCGATGGCGACGACGGCGGTGAGCATGGTAGGTACGCCGCTGGTCGCGACGAGGTAGAGCCAGCCGGCCACGCTGATGGCAATCGGCAGGGGGTAAAGCGGCATTCGGAACACATCCGCGTTGCGATCGCGTCGGCGCAGCGCCACCACGGCAAAGCACTGTGCGATGTACTGGAACAGGATCTGCACCACCATGAGCATGCTGATCAGCTTTTCCAGCGAAAGGAAACAGGCCAGCGCGGAGGTGGTGCCGACGAACAGCAACGATACGGTAGGAAAGCCATCGCGTGGATGCAGCCGGGCGAATGGTTTGAAAAACTGGCCTTCCGAGGCCGCCGCATAGGGAACGCGTGAGTAGCCGAGCAACACGACCAGCGCGGAACCCCAGCTGGCGACCAGGATGAGCACGACCGCGACCGTGCCACCCCACGCGCCGTGCACGGCCTGCATCATGTCGGCCACGACCGCCGTGGAATGCGCCGCCTGCTCCCAGGGCAGCACGCCGAGGATGCTGACGTTCAGGCCGAGGTAAAGCACGGCCACTACCGGGATCGAGATCAGCACGGCCATGGGAATGGTGCGCCGCGGCTGCTTCACTTCACCACCCAGCATGCATACGTTGTTGTAGCCGCCGTAGTCATACACCGCGATGAGGGATACGGCGCCGAGGCCCAGCCAGAAACCCTTGCCAGACGGCACCGGCGCCTCCATGAAGTGCTTCGCGGTGGCCATGTCGAAATGGGTGATGCCGGTGAAGACGATCCACACGGCAGCGGCGACGACGGCCGTGGTGACCACCAGCGAAAGCTTCTGGATGTCACCCACCTTGCGGTAGAGGATGGCGGTATTCAGCAGGCACAGCGTGGCGGCCACCAGCACACGGCCGCCATCGCCCAGCGAGGGCATGAGGTAGCCCGCGTATTGTGCGAAACCCACTGCCGCGGAGCCTATGGAGAGCGGCGCGGTTAACAGGGTCTGCCACAGGTACAGGAATCCGAACAGTCGCCCTGCCCGCTCGCGACCGTAGGCCTCGCGCAGGTAATGGTAAGGCCCCCCGGATTCGGGAATGGTTGAGCCAAGTTCCGCCCACACTAGGCCATCGCACAGGCAGAGCAGCGCGCCCGCGATCCAGCCGAGCAACACCGCCGGCCCCGCGAGCGCGGTGAGCGCCAGCGGTATGGTCACGAACGGGCCGATGCCGATCATGTTCAGCACGTTCGCCGATAGCCCGCCCCAGAAGCCGATCGCACGCGGCGGGGCCACGTTCGTGATCACTTTGGTATCGCCTTCACGCCAACCCGTCATGCATCCGCTCCGCGCAGCTAATAGGCGCACCTTCGGTGCGGTGCAGATCGAGTACGCGCACGGTGTTCGCACCGTGCTTCAGCCAGGCACCCGGGCAATACAGCCGCTGCTGCGGGCCGATGTGCCAGTAGCGCCCAAGCAGGCGGCCATTGACCCAGAGATAGCCTTTGTTCCAGGCCGACATATCCAGGTACACATCGCCCGCCTTATCCAGCGATAGCGCCCCTTCAAACAGTACGCCGCCGCGGGTGGGTGCGCCACGCAGCGCGGGCATCTCGTCCAGCCACGCGCCATCCAGCGGCAAGGGCCACGCTTGCACATCACGTGCCGGTGCGCCTTCGAACGTAACCGGACCCACCAGGCCCTTGTGATCACCCAGGCGCGGGCCGAAGTTGATGTGGCCGAACGTGTCTACGAGCACGTCGATGACGGCTTCCCCCGCGATGGTGACGTCGGGCGACGAGGAGACGGCCGGGTGCGTCACGCGCGACACATGCCCTACCTCGCGACCGTCGGCATACACGACGGCATAGTCGCGCACGCCTTCAAGGCGCAGTGTGCCGCCGTGGCCCACGCGTTTGCGATACACGACCAGGCCCTGGTCCTGGCCGAACAGCACTTCGTTCGGGCCCGGCTGCGGCAGCTCTACCGCCTGCCCCAGCGCGTCCCACAGCGATGCCTTCGCCGCCGGCGTAAAGGGGGCGAAGCGGCCAGCCGGTATATCCGCGGGAGGCCTGGGTGCCTTGACACCCGCCTCGCGGGTAATCACATCACGAAGTGTGGCATAGGCAGGCGAAGCGCGGCCACGCTCATCGATCGGCGCCGCGTAGTCGTAGCTGGTAATCACCGGCTGGAATTGCGACCCGTCGTCCTCGGCATTGCTGCCTGCGGTAAGGCCGAAGTTCGTGCCGCCGTGCGCCACGTAAAGGTTGAACGAGTATCCCGCCCGGATGATCGAACGCAGCGTGTCGACGTAATCCTTGCCAGCGAATGCACTCTCGCCCCAGTGCGTCAGCCAGCCGGGGTAACCCTCGCCGACCCACACCGGCGCGTCGCCCGCGTAGGTCGGTCCCTTCCCGAGCGTGTCGACATCCGCACCATCGAGGCCGAGCGCGGCACCCGGCAAGTACGCCTTGCGCCGCTCAAGGTCTTTCCACCCATCGGAAACCGAAAACGGTCCGTCAATCCCATGCACCCGCCACATATCGGCCAGTGCGTGCAGGTAATCCACGTCATCCGCGAACATCGAATACTCATTTTCCACCTGGATCATGAGCACCGGGCCGCCGTTGGCCGCCATCAGTGGCTTCACGAAGGCAGCAAGCTGGCCGATATAGCGAAGGGTCGCCGCCATGAACGCGGGATCATCCTTCGTGCGCAGCTTGATATCGGGGTCCCGCAACAGGTACGCCGGAAGCCCGCCGTTGGTCCACTCACCGCAGACGTAAGGGCCCGGCCGCAGGTATACCCACATGCCTTCGGCCTGGCAGAGCCGGATGAATGCCGCCACATCGCGGTTCTCACTCTGCCAGTCAAACACCCCGGGCCGCCGCTCATGGTGGTTCCACATGACATAGATGGCGATGGTATTCAGGCCCATCGCCTTCGCCATGCGGATGCGGTGCTGCCAGTACTCACGGGGGATGCGGGCCGGGTGCATCTCCCCACTGCGGATCCGGAACGGACGCCCATCGAGCTCGAACCGCCGCTCGCCGAAACCGAACCGGTGTGGACGCCCGTCCGGCGCCGTATCGATAGCCGGACCCGCCCACGCGCCCCCGGACATAGCCAGGGGCGCGAGCAGCGAAATGGCGATGAACTCCCGGCGGCGCATGCTCAGAACGAGTACTTCACGGTGACCAGCGCGGTGCGGCCTGCATCGACGATATCCGAGTTCACCAGGCTGTACTGGCCAATGTGCGACCAGTACTGGTACTGCTTGGTGAGGTTGCTGATCTGCAGATCGAACTGCAGCCCGTTATCCATCTGGTAACCGGCATGCAGGTCAACGCGGCGGATCGGCCGCAACCACAGGTCATCCCACGGCGCACCCTGGTTGAGGAAATCGTACGTGGAGATGTACGAGCCGGTGTAGTGGTAGCTGAGGTTCACCGAGAAACCGTACTTCTCGTAGAACAGCTCCGCATTGGCCATGGTGCGCGGGGCCTGCTGCAGGCGCTCGTTCTCGAAGCCGTCGCGGCCAAGGTCCACGCGCGAGTTCTGCTTGGTGGCGTTGACGCTGAAGCCAAGCCCGTTCCAGGCACCCGGCAAGTCCTCGAACTTCTGGCGTACAGTCGCTTCGATGCCATAAACCCGGCCATCGCCACCGTTCATCGGTGTCTTGGTCAGCACGGTGCCCACGCCCGATGTATTCGGGTTGGCCTGGCCACCACCACTGTCGTAGATGTAATCCTTCAACTTCTTGTAGTAGCTGGTAAGCGAGAAGAACCCGCCGTGGTCGGTGGTCCATTCCGCGCCCAGGTCTACGTTGGTCGCCTTGATCGGATCCAGGTCCGGGTTGCCACGGGTGATCGTCGTCACACCGTTGGAAACACTGATCTGCTCGCCGCCACCCAACTGCACGAAGGCCGGGCGGGTATAGCTCTGCCAGATAGAACCGCGGAATACCACGTTACCGCCCGGGCGGTAATTGACGAACAGGCTACCCAGCGGCTCGTTGTAAATGGTGCGGTTGTTCGAGAAGTATCCCGGCAGTTCGTTGCCGTCGGCATCCTGGGGCGTCGTCCAGAACGTGTTGTGGATCGACGTATGCTCGAAGCGCACGCCCGGGATGATCTCCAGCGGGCCATCCTGGATAGTCGCCATGGCGTACGCCGCGGACACCGCCTCGGTGCCACGCATGGTGTCGCAATTGAAGTTGTTGTAGTCGAGCTGGCTACAGGTATCCAGATCCGATGGCTGCACATGCGCCGCGATCAGGGCGGCCACGGCCGCACGGCTTACGTCCGGGGTGACCCATGGGTACTTGCCCGGGAAGATCTGGCTGTAATCTCCCTTGAAGATGCCCAGGTCACCCAGGGTCGTGGTGCCATCATTGATGCCGCCGGTCGACCAGTCGCGGTTGGTGAACTCGCGCGAGCTGTCGCTGTACTTCACGCCGAACTTCACGTTCTGCACCGGGCCATCTTCAAAGTCATAACGCAGGTCCAGCTTGGCGCCACCACGCTTCTGGCCCGAGCGGATCTTGGTGACCTCGCCATAGTCGTTGGCGTACATGTTCTGGATGTTGTTCACCGAGTTCAGCAACGCCGGGGTGAGCACCGGGTACGGGAAGTGGTTGCCGCCGTAGCTGAGCAGCGAACTCTGGTTATAGGCGAAGTTATCCTGCAAGTACTTGTCCTCGCGCCCGTCGATCTCCACGTGCTCGGGGCGATCGTTGCGGCCAATGCTCCAGAACACGTTGGGCGAAATGGTCCAGCCACCGGCGGTCTTGTCCGCACCCAGCTGGATCGTGGCCAGGTCCGCGCGCTCGGGGTTGGTTTCGAACCAGAAGCGGTTGGCAATCCGCCCGATATTGGGCGTATACACACCGGGCGTGGCCGTCGGGACATAGGTCACATCCTGCGGCAGCAACTGGTTATACGTGGTGTTCTGTTCGGTCAGCGCGTAAGCATACGAGGCCTTGGCATAAGCGTGCAGGGTCGGATCCACGTTCCAGTCGAACGACATGTTGCCGCCATACCGGCGCTCGAAACCGGAGGCGATTCCAACGTTCGTGCCGATGCTGGTCAGGTTGTGCTGCGGATCGTAGCCCGGCGCATTCTCACCTTCGGCGGTCGCATGCAGGAACGCCCAGGAACCATCATTCGATGCGCTTTCTGCGGCGCCAATCTCGCTATTAGCGATGTTGCGGTAATCGTAATACCCGCTGATATAGAAGCCGAACTGCTTTTCCTCACCGAACTTTTTCTGCAGTTCGCCAGCCAGGCCGCTGCCGAGGCCGCTGCCGCCGTAATCCCGCGCGCGGCTTTCCACGCGGCCACTGGCGGTCACGCTGCCGCTGAAATCCTTCTTGAAGTCGAATGCGCTGGGCGTGCGGAAATCGATGGTGCCGCCGATGGCGTCGCCATCCATATCGGCTGTCGAGGTCTTGTTGAGCACGATCGTCTGCAAGCCGGACGGCGGCAGCAGGCTGAGCTGCACGCTACGGCTGTACGGCATGCCCTGGGCGACGTTGCTGCCATTCACCAGGTTCACGTTGTATTCGGAAGGAAGGCCGCGCACGGAAGCGAACATGCCTTCACCGCGTGCCGCGCCATCAATACCGCCGAAGTAGCCCGTACCGGTCGTGGTGACATTCACGCCCGACATCAGGCCCAGTGCCTCGGCCACGTTGTGCACGGCCGTATTCTGCAGGTCCTTGGCCGACAGCACGTCCACCGTATTCACTGAGTCCATGCGAATGCTGGTGGCTTCGTAGCGGTTCGCGACGACGCTCAGCGCCTTCATCTGCACGGCCTTCTCTTTCTCGGCTTTTTCCTTGTCTGTCTTGCTTGCGCCGGTAGTGGCCGGCGGATCGGTCGTCGGCGGTGCCTGCTGCGCCATGGCCGGCGCCGCAAGAAAACCAAAGGCCGTACAGACGGCCAGGACAAGCGCCTTTTTCGTCAGAACTTGATTGTTACGCACAATGCACCCCACCCCGGAAAGTGTCGCTGAAGACAACACAAGGCCCTCCGCCTGTGTTGCGGATTGAGCTGACCAGCGACCTTCGACGTGCGCGTACGCCCTGCACGCGGCCAGGGGCCGCCATCAGGCGTGCATCACGACATGTCCGCGCGCAGGCGCGAACCCATCAGGAAGGGAGGCCGATCAGGAAAACGGATCAGCAGGCGTGGCGCGGCGGGGAATAACCGGCAAGGGATTTGCCCCGCGAACGCAGGGCGCTGAGCTTGGCGCGGGAAAGGATCGGCTGGCCGTCGGCCTGCACGAACGGGAACGACGGCTCCGCCATGGCGCAACCCGGATGTGCTGGATTGTGACTGCGGTGTCGCATGGTGACCCCTCGCGGAAGACGCCGTACGCAATGGCAATGCGGCGCTTCGACAAGATATAGCGCACCATAAAATCCGCGTCAACAAGCGGTTTTAGATCGGTTTTTTCTGTTGCGCAGCAGCAATGGCCAGCGATTAGAAGGCAGCATTCCAACCGATGTTGATCCAGTGCTCCGCATGCGGGCTCCGCTCGCTACCCACGACCAGATCCAGGCTGGAGTCGCCGAAGTTCAGGCGCACGCCGCCCTGGTCGGTGATCGTGCGGTGGGTCCACATGCGCTCGACCAGCAACGTCCAGCGCGTGGTCAGCGAGAAGTCCAGGCCAACGCCGTAGAGCGCGTAAGCCGATTCACCACGCACGCGGTCTGCACCCGCATTAATCGCGACCATCCAGCGCCGTGCATCATCGATGCCGAACGTCGTGGCGACATAGGCTTGCGCATCGTCCCTGCGCCCGTGCAACCAGGTCGCCGCCGTCGCCACGGCGACGCCAACACCCTTGTCATCGCCATTGCGCAACTGCCACTTGATGGAGGGATTGATACCAGGCCCTGCTATCCCGTGCCCCGTGTTGAGCGTCACACCGAATTCGACCGGACCCGCACCGCACGCGGGTACGGCATACAAGCCGTTGCTGCCGTGCGACCACTCGCGCAACCACGACTCCAGCTGGCATTTCCCGGCACCCACGACCGAGGCATCGTCGACGTTATAGCTGCCGCCTTCGGCATGCGCATGCATGGGGCTACCAAGCACTGCGGCGAATGCAAGCATGCGCAACAAAAAAACGCCGTAGCGAACTCGCATTCGCAACGGCGCATAAAGCCGGCATCTGGGGGAAATGGGCGATGCCGGATCTAGCGTAACGGCACATCGGAACATGGCTTTAATCCGTTCGGCATATTCGCGATATGCGCAGTTTCATCATTTGGTAGCCGGTACGCTCGTTGCCTGTGCGACCGCGGCTGGGGGCAGCAGTTTATCCTGTGCCGCGCGCACGATGGTGCCGAATATGATGATCGCCAGCACCACGTTAGTGATAACGAATAACACCGGTGCAGCGTCTGCGATCGCACCCGTCACTCCGCGACTCACCATCGTGATCGCCGTACCCGAAAGCGCGGTGAGGCCGAAGGTGAAGGCCCAGTAGCTCGGTGCAAACGGTTGCTTCGAAATCCATGGCAACAACCGGATCAGCATGAAGAACTGCAACAGGCCGTATCCCCACGCCGCTTGCACGAGCAGCTCCGGTGTGCCCTGAGTGTTCGCCAGCCAGGCAGCCACGGCAACGACAGGAGGCGCCAGCTGGATGCCAAGCGTGGGGCGCAGTGCGACGGGCAACGCCTGCGCGTGGAACAGCCGGTTGACAATGACCGACTCCAGCGCCAGCCACATGAACACCCCTGCCCCGAGGAACAGGATGCCCCAGGACGCGTAGCCCAGGGTACCCGCGGTAATCGCGGTGATGAAATTACCGGCCACCGATGGCAGGTAGATGACCGGCGTCACCGTGGTGATTTCGCGGCCGCCTTGCAGCATGTCGCCAACGCGCCACACGCTGAAGAGGACATGGCCAACGCCGCCGACCACAAGGGCAACCACCGCGAGCGCATGGGCATGCGGCGCCAGCACCACACCCATCAATGCGGTGGTTGCCGGCACCAACCCAATGAAGCAGCACTGCACCGGGTGCCTTACCTCTTCGAGCGCGGCTTCCCTGTGGCCGAGCCATTTCATCGCGTAGCACGTGATCAGCACGGCCCACACCACGAAGGCCACCGTCATGATGGCTTCGCCGATCACCGGCGGCACGCCCCACAGATGGCTCGCGTTACGCCAGTTGCCGCCCAGGCCCACCAGGCCCAGGACCATGCCGAAGAAGGAAGCGGGTATGGAACGGCGCAATACCATGGGAGGCCTCGGGGGTCGCGAACGCGCCCACTATCTTGGCCTCACCCCAGGGCGTATTGGCAAATGCCGTTGTCAGTCCTTGGCCCAGATGCCGGCATGCAATACCCATTTGCCCTTGCGGTTTTCCCAATAGGGATGGACGTAGTGGTAGCCGGGGCGGTCGCGCTCCCAGTGGCCACGCACCGCCTCATAGTCATGACCGTTCCAACCCCAGTATCCGTGCGCCCACACCCAGCCGGGGCGATCGGCCGGGGCATCCTCGGCGTATTCCCCGGGGGGCTCGTGGGTCACGACCACAAGTGTCTCATTGCGCGCCAGGCGCGGCGCGGGGGCACAGGCAGCCAGTGAGAGGGTGACGGCGAGGGCCAGGAGGGGCGTGGCGATCGCTGGGCGCATGGGAATCCTCAGGTAGCAAAGGGCGAGAGTAAAACGACCCAACGCTTTCCTGGCCATTTCGTTGGCGGCTACGGCCCCGGCGTTCGGCAGGCATTCATGGCGCGGGACCGGTCACTTCACACTTTCCTTGGCGCTCAGCGGGACGACCGCACGTTCGCGCCCTTCCCCTGCGTCGCCACGCCGGGCGGCCGCCCGGGGGATCGATGGTGATGTCCGGCCGAGGGTGATGTTCTTCGATGCCCGCACATCCCTGTTCGAAAAGGTCCAGATCTCACCCGTTTCGGTGATGAACACCGTCCAGTAAAGGTCGGACTCGGGGCCGTAATCGATGAGGAAATGAGCGAAGCCTTCGCCCTTGGGTGTATTCAGCGGAAGCGGGGGATTGAGCTGCAGCATGATGTCCTAGCCGCCCTTCTGCGTGTGGTTGTCTTCGCCTGTACCGTCCTTCGGGTCGCCCGATGCATCCGTTTCGCGAGGCCGGGTTGGGTCGCGCGGGCGCTCCGGCGGATCGTTCTGCCCGGGATGTTTTGGGGGTGCATTCTTCTCATTTGCCATGACGTGCTCCTCGTACGTACCAGCAGCGTCTACGTGACAGGTTGAAGGCCGGGTGCTGTCGCCGTGACGGCCACGTTGATACGCGGTGTGCCATCACTCGCCATCCACGCCTGCGAACGGAGAGTACGGCCATGAAGATCGCGACCTTCAACGTCAACGGGATCACCGCCCGCTTGCCGCATTTGCTGGAGTGGCTCAAACGAGAACAACCCGATGTCGCCTGCCTGCAGGAACTGAAGTCGCCCGACAAGGGCTTCCCACTGCAGGCCATCCATAACGCCGGCTACGGTGCGGTCTGGTCGGGACAGGCGTCGTGGAACGGGGTGGCCATCCTCTCCCGCAGCGAGGACCCGATCGAAAGCCGGCGCAGCCTCCCGGGCGACGAGAAGGATGTGCATAGCCGCTATATCGAGGCGCTCGCCCACGGCGTCCTGGTCGGCTCTATCTACCTGCCGAACGGCAACCCGCGCCCCGGGCCGAAGTTCGATTACAAGCTGGCATGGTTTGAACGCCTGCTCGCTTATGCGAAACCGCTTTTCGATACGGGATACCCCGTCGTCCTGGCGGGCGACTACAACGTGGTGCCTACGGATGGCGACATCTACGACCCGAAAAACTGGCGGCGCGATGCCCTGCTGCAGCCCGAATCTCGCGACGCCTATGCGCGCCTGCTCGCCCAGGGCTGGACGGACGCGCTGCGGGCGATGCACCCGGATGCCCATATCTATACGTTCTGGGACTATTTTCGCCAGCACTGGCCGCGCGACCGGGGTCTGAGGATCGATCACCTGCTCCTCTCCGCCGACCTGGCAAAGCGCCTGAAGAACGCCGGGGTGGATCGCTGGGTCCGCGACCTGCCCAAAGCCAGCGACCACGCACCCACCTGGGTGGAGCTTCGCGACCCCGCCACGGCTAAGCCGCGGCGCTAGGGCACCCCGGACGTGAAGGCCGCCATGGGAACCGTCACAGAACGGCCAAAAAAGCGAAGCAAGGACACGGCGGGTTTGCTAGATTCGCGGCAACACCCCCGCCAGCACGTCCATGCCCCAAGAGCGTCACGCACGGCTCACCCGTCTAGTCGATCGCAGCAGCAAAGCCAGTGTGGCCCTGGTGGTGCTCCTGACCCTTGCTGGCGTGGCGACAGCCATGGGCCTTCTGGCCACCCAGCGCATCGTCAGCAAGCGCTATGAAGTACTGATCGCCACCCAGGCCATCGGCCAGGATGTCCATGACATGCGGGCGGCGATCGGCGCCTGGGTACTGCGCGACGATCCCAATGCCTCGATGAACTGGCACCAGGCGGTAGCCTCGGGCGAAGGCCATGTCGCCACGCTGCAGGCAAGCCTCGGTGGTGATACACGCGAAAAGGCGCTGGTCGCCGCGCTGGCCGCCAGCCTTCAGCAACGGGTTGATACGGCGGCGCCCTTCCTCGCCCGTTCGGCCGCCGCCGAGCGGCAGCGCCATATCGAAGAACTCATGGGTGCCGACTACCAGTCGCGTAACGACGCCGTCGCCCGCGATGTGACTGCCCTGGCGGCGTATGAGCGGATGCGGCTCCAGCGCGGCCAGTTCCGCCAGGACCTGGTGCTCTCGGTAGCCGGCGTGGCGCTGGTAGCCCTGGTTCTGTGGTCGGTGATCACGCTGCGGCGCGCCCGCTACACGGCCCGCAGCCTCGTGGACGGCTGGCGTGATGCGCTCGATGCCACCCAGCGCGGGCGCGCCGAGCTCCACGCCTTCACCGACGCCGCGCCTCTTGCCGTGTTCCATGTGAATGCCTACGGGGTGCCCCAGTGGCAGAACGCACAGGCCAACGCCTGGGTGGGAGCGCGGACCGGCCGGGATGTAGCGGCCTTCATGCGCGAGAACATCGAGGAAGCCGACCGCGAGCGCGTGCTCGAAGCCTGGCGCCTGCTCGTCACCGAGGGTAAACGCTTCGAACAGGTATTTCGCTTCCACGGCACAGACCGGCTGACGGTCTGGGCCCATGCCCATGCGACCCCGGTCGTGGATGACGGCGCAACCAGCGGTTTTGTCGCGGTGCTGCAGGACATCACCGGGGCCAGGATGCTGCAGGAAGAGCTCGACCACTCGCGCAAGCGCCTGCGCCGCATGACCGATGCGATTCCCGCCCTGATCGGCCGCCTGGACCAGGATGAAACATACCGTTTCGTCAACGCGACGTACCGGCAGTGGTTCGGCGATGCCGCGCCGCGTATCGGCCAGACCTTGCGTGAGTTCGTCGGCGATGCGAACTACCAGCGACTGGTGCCCATGCTCGCACGCGTACACCACGGGCAAGCGGTGCGCTTCGAGATGAACCAGATGAAGCTGCACGGCAAGTACTTCACCGGGGACGTGACCTACACACCCGAGTTTGACGATGCCGGCGCCTTCCATGGCTTCTATGTCATGGTCACCGACGTGAGCGAGCGCAAGAAGCTGGAAGAAAGCCTGTTCGCGGCGAAGGAACTGGCGCAAGTCACGCTGGACTCGATCGGCGACGCCGTCCTCACCACCGATACCACCGGCACCATCACGTTCCTCAACCAGCGTGCGGAGTCGTTGCTGCTGCGCCCGACCATGCGCGCCCGTGGCATGCCCATCGAATCGGTCGTCCATCTTCGCGACATGCACGACCAGCCCAGCGACAGTTCCCTGCTCAGGGCGATCGCGGAGGAGCGTACGGTCGACATGCTCCAGCCACGTCAGTTGCTTCTGGCCGATGGCACGCGACTGGATATCGAGGATGTCGCCGCCCCCATTCGCGACCGCGACGGCCACGTCGTCGGCGGGGTACTGGTGCTACGCGATGTCTCCGTGGCACGGGCGGTCGCCGACCGCATGCGCCAGCTCGCCGAATCGGACACGCTGACGGGCCTGCCTAATCGCCTGGTCTTTGAAGAGCGCCTGAAGGCTGCACTCGCCCACCTCAGGGCGACCGATAGCCTCGCCGTGCTGTACATGGACCTGGATGGGTTCAAGGCGGTCAATGACGTGCACGGTCATGCCGCCGGCGATGAGTTGCTGCGCCAGTTCGCCGAACGCCTGCTCCGCCGCACGCGCAAGGCCGATACCGTGTGTCGGCTGGGAGGCGATGAATTCGTCGCACTCCTGGCGCCGCCGATTTCACTGCGCGAGGCCATGGTGCGCGCTGAGGATTTCGTGGACGCCGCCAGCCAGCCGTTTTTCTGGAACGGTTTGCCACTGCATGTCACGCTCAGCGTGGGCACTGCGACGGCACCCCAGCATGGCGTCGACGCCCTCGCGCTCGTCCGCCGCGCCGATGATGCCCTGTACGAAGCCAAAGCCACCGGCAAGAACAAAATCGCCGTCCTGTAGGAGCGCGCTTGCGCGCGATTCGGCGTTGTCGCGAGCGCTTATCGAGCGCAAGCGCGCTCCTACAACAGCGCAAGCGCGGAACGCTTGCCGGCCTCGAGGATTTCATCCGATAGCGCGCCATCTTTCGTGGCACGAGCCATCTGTAGCGCCCCGTTGATCAAGGCGTACAACGCAATCGCCTTTGCACGCGACTCGTCTTTCGGAAGCGCAGGCCACTGCTCGGCCAGGCGGCTGACCAGGGCATCCATGCCCTCGGCAAAGGCCTCGCGCACCGGCTCGGAGCGCCGGGAGACATCCGCCACCAGCGTAGCGATCGGGCAGCCCTGCTGGGGGTTATCCCGATGCCGCGTCGACAGGTACGACTCGATGTAGGCGGCCGTGTTTCCACCCTTCTCGATACGCTCATTGAGGAAGTCCAGGCGCTCGGCCATGGCATAAGCCACGACCTCACGGGCCAGGTCTTCCTTCGATGTGAAATGATTGAAGAACGCGCCGTTGGTCAGGCCGGCGCTCTGCATCACCGAGGCAATGCCCTCGCCTTCAAAGCCGCGTTCGCGAAAATTCTGCGCAGCGACTTCGATGATGCGCTGGCGAGTCTTTTCCTTGTGGTCTTTCGCATATCGCATGGTTCACCTCGAAACATCGGCCACCTTGTCGGCAGGTACGTCCCAACCACCGCCCAGGGCGCGGAACGCGCCCACCGCGGCGCGGGCATCGTCCGTCCGCACACGGGCCAGCAAATCGCGCGAGGCCAGCAGCTGGCGGTCTTCATCCAGCACCTCCAGCAAGCTCACCGCCCCGCCCTTGTAAGCATCCTGCGCCGCATCGCGCGCCCGCACGTGCGCCGCCACTTCGTTTTCCAGCATGCCATGCTGCGCTTCAAGCTGGGTCAACGCCACGATGGCGTTCTCCACATCCTCGGTCGCCTTGAGCATGGATCCACGGTACTTCGCCAGGGCCTCGGCGTTGGCGCCACGGGCCTCCTTTACATCGGCATCCACCCGGCCAAAATCAAACAGGCGCCAGTGCAAACCCAACGCGCCTTGCGACTGGAAGGCCGAGCCGGTCAGCAGTTTCCCGCTATCCAGTGTGGCGAAGCCAAGCAGACCCGACAACGATACCTGCGGATAGTACTGCGACAGGGCCACACCGATCCGGGCGTTGCTTGCCGCGAGTTCCCGCTCGGCGGCGATCACGTCCGGACGGCGGCGCAGCAGGGATGCCGGGCCACCTGCCCCATCCACCGTGGGGATGTGGAATGGTTTTTCGGCGGACGCAATCTCCTTCGCGTACGTGCCGGGGGCGGCACCCATCAGGACATCCAGGCGATTGAGCTGGGTATCAAGCTCCGCCTGCAGCGGAGGCACCGTACCTTGCGCCTGGAGCAACAGCGCCTCGGCCTGCGCCGATTCACGCTCGGTGCCCAGGCCGTTCTGCTGGCGCAAGTGCACCAGATCGACCAGGCCCTGTTCGTTGTTTATCTGTTCGTTGGCAATGGCGATCCGTGCCTGCGCGCCGCGAACGCGGAAGTAGGCATCCGCGGCTTCGGCCACCAGCGTGATCCGCACGCCGGCGTGCGTGGCCTCCGCAGCCTGCCATGCGGCGCTTGCGGCTTCGTCGCCACGGCGCAGGCCGCCGGCCAGGTCCAGCTCCCAGCTGGCGCCCACACCCAGGTCTTCATACGTCTGGTTGCGCTCATAACCGGGCTGCGGGCTGGCCAACTTACCTAGCGGGCTACGCTCGGACTGGCGCAGGCGTGCGGCGTTCGCATCCAGGCTGCCCTGTGGCATCCGGTCGGCGTGCGCATACTGCGCCGCGGCGCTGGCCTGCTTTACGCGTGCGGCGGATGCCGCCAGGTCCAGGTTCTGGTCAATCACGCGGCCGATGATGGCGCTCAGTTCAGGATCATCAAAGCCATTCCACCACGCCTCCAGCGCAGGTGCAGGGGCCTCAGCCACGCGTTGGTCGAGGGCGGCTTGCTGGTGCCATATCGGCGCCACCGGCAGGCTCGGCTTCACATAATCGGGGCCAACCGTGCATCCGGCCAGCACCAGGGGAAGGATCAGGGGGAGCAGTTTAGTGCGCATCGGCGGAAGGACCTTTCGGGGGCTGTACCTTGCGCATGAGCGGCACCATGGCCGTCGCAAGCACGAAGCACAACATGATGGAGAAGAAGGCATCGCTGTAAGTCATGGTCTGCGCTTCGCGGTAGGCGAGCTGCCATAGCTCACGAAGGGCTGCCTGGGAGTTCTGTGCCGCGCCATCCAGGCCGGTGAGCAGGCTGTTCATCGCTTCGTTGGCCGGCGTCAGGTGTTCGGCCAGGCGCTGGAAATGCAGGTTGGTGCGGTCGTTGAGGATCGTTGCGCATGCGGCAATGCCAATGGCGCCACCCAGGTTACGCATGGTGTTGAACAAGCCCGAGGCATGGCGGAGCCGTGCCGGCGCCAGGCCACCCAGGGTAAGCGTGACTACCGGTGGCACGGCCAGCTGTTGTGCGGCGCCACGCAGGGCCTGCGGAAGCAACAGTTCGGTGCCGCTCCAGTCGTGAGTGATAGGCGTGAACTCGAACATCGAGATGGCAAACAGCGCCATGCCCACCATCATCAGCCAGCGCAGGTCCACCCGGTTCGCCAGGAACGTGTAGACGGGAATGGTCAGGATCTGGAACACGCCCGTGGAGAACACGGCCTTGCCGATCTGGAACGCGCTGTAGCCCTCCACGCGGCCGAGGAACAACGGCGTGAGGTAAATGGTGGCGAACAAGCCAATGCCTGTGACGAATGAGAAGAACGAACCCAGCGCGAAGTTGCGGTCCTTCAAGGCACGCAGGTCGACTACCGGGTGCTCCGCGGTGAGCTCGCGCCAGACGAACAGGACGCCCGCGATCGCCGCGGTCCACGCGGTCGTGCGAATCACGCTGTCTTCCATCCAGTTCCAGCGCGGGCCCTCTTCAAGCGTGTACTCAAGGCAGCCCAGGAACAGAGCGATCAGGACGATGCCAGCCCAGTCGCCGAGCTTCAGCAGACCGAGGTCGGGCTCATCGATCTTGACCAGCGCAGGCACCGCCACCGTCACGAAGATGCCCGGGACCAGGTTGATGAAGAACAGCCAGTGCCACGAATAGTTATCGGTAATCCAGCCACCCAGCGTGGGGCCCATGGTCGGCGCGAGCGAGGCCAGTGCACCGATCGTCGCCGCGGCGATGACACGCTGCTTACCTTCGAAGAAGACGAATGCCGTGGTGAACACCATCGGGATCATCGAACCGCCGATGAAGCCCTGGGCGGCACGGAACACGATCATGCTCTGGATATCCCAGGCGATGCCGCACAGCAGGCTGGTCAGGGTGAAGCCGGCCGCTGAGACCGCGAACAGCCAACGGGTCGAGAACACACGCGAGAGCCATCCGGAAAGCGGGATAACCACGATCTCGGCGATCAGGTAGCTGGTCTGCACCCAGGCGGTATCATCCGCGCCCGCCGACAAACCACCGCCGATATCGCGCAGCGAGGCCGAGACGATCTGGATATCCAGCAGTGCGATGAACATGCCCACGCACATGCTGGCGAAGGCAAAGATCTTCTGGCCGGGAGAGAGGTGCGCAACGGGGCTCATGGCGCGTTGGTATCAACGGTAGCCGTGACCGAAAGGCCGGGGCGCAGCAGGCCCAGGTCACCATCCTTGCCATCCAGCGCCACGCGCACGGGAACACGCTGCACGATCTTGGTGAAGTTGCCGGTGGCGTTTTCCGGCGGCAGCACGCTGAACTGCGCACCCGTGGCCGGCGCCAACGATGCGATGTGGCCGCGGAACGGATGGTCTGGCATGACGTCGGCGCGTACTTCCACGCCCTGCCCCACCTTCATGCGCGCGAGCTGGTCTTCCTTGAAGTTCGCGTCCACCCAAAGGCCGTGTGCGGGTACGACGGCGAGCATCGGGCTACCGGCCGAAACGAACGCACCCACGCGTGCGCGGCGGTTGCCGATCGTACCGTCCACGGGTGCGCGTACTTCGGTGTAGGACAGATCGAGGTGCGCGCTATCGGCCTGGGCCTTCGCCTGGGCGAGCGCCGCCTCGGCCTGGTGTTTCTGGGTGTCGATCACATCGAGCTGGCGACGCGCGGCCTCGACAGCGGCACTCGCCTTTTGCCGGTCGGCATCAGCGGTCTGCGCGGCGGCCCGGGCACGCTGGGCGGCTTCCACGGAGACGGCTGAGCGGCTGACGAGATCGCCGTAACGGGTGTCGTCCAGGCGCGCGCGGTTGGCTTCCGCATCAGCGCCGGCTTTGCCGGCTTCGGCCTGGTGGATAACGCTCTGCTGCAGGGCGGCGACGGCATCCAGGTTGCGTAGCGTGGCTTCCTGAGCTTCGACGGCGGCATCGGCCTTGGCGACGGCGGCGCGGTAGTCACGGTCGTCTATGCGGATGAGCAGGTCGCCCTTGTGGACAGCCTGGTTATCGGTGACGGCGACGGTCTGGATATAGCCGGGGACCTTGGACCCGATGACGGTGACGTCGCCGCCGACGTAGGCGTCATCGGTGTCCTGGATAAAGCGACCGGTGGTCCACCAGTGGGCGCCGTAGGCGAGGACGCCGACAAGCACGACGGCACCTGCCGCGAGCTTGAGGGGCTTGGTGCGCCGGACCGGGGCGGCGGGTGAATCGATGACAGCGGACACGGGCGTACCCTTCAGCAGTTGAATTATGCTCGTACTTCTATGACCGGAGTCACCTTGATTCAAGGGGGCATGGTGAAAAATACTTTTCCCCGGGTTTTATTGGGCTTCCGCCAAAAAAAAGCGCCGACCCGGCTGATGGACCGGACGGCGCTGGACCTGGCGATGGGGGATTCCGGGGGGACGCCAGGCAACCCCATCCTGCCCGGTGCCCACTGCCGCGAAGCGTGACGGACGTCTCGCTTTCCCGGCCCCACCGTTTATTCATATCGGTAGCGCCGTTGTGCCATCAGTCACGGCAACCCCTGCACCGCCGCATGCATCCCACTCGCTTACGCCACCACAGGAAGGACACACTGATGACGCACCGCTGGATACTGGTCTCACTGCTCGCCCTCGCCCCGCTGGGTATCGCCGCCGCGCAGGAAAAGCCCACGATGATGTTTCTCGGTTCCGCTCACCTCGCGAACCACAATCGCGATATCGCGAACGAACGCGTCGAAGACGTGTTGGCCCCGAAGCGCCAGGCGGAGCTCGAGAGCCTCGTGGACCAGCTCGCCACATGGAAGCCGACCCACATAGCCATTGAGTTCCCGCATGCAAAGCAGGCTCAGCTCGATGAACGCTACGCCGCTTATCGCGCGGGCACCTACAAGCTGACGGCGGAGGAATCGGACCAGATTGGCCTTCGCCTCGCGAAGAAGCTGGGCCTGCCACGCGTGGATGCCGTGGATTGGAACGAGGAGGCACCCGGCACGGATGCCGACTACGACTGGATGGCTTGGGCAAAGGCGAACGGCAAGGGCACGCAGCTCGACAAGTTGGTGAAGGACCTGAAGGACGGTGCCGCGCGCGACACGGCGTACCTTAAGGATCATTCCATCCTGCAGTGGTACCAGCTTTGGAACGATCCGCAACGGATGCACAAAGACGAAGCTGGTTACTTTGATATGGCCTTGTTCGGCACCGACACCAACAACCCGGGCGCGGCCTGGGTGGGCCAGTGGTACGCGCGCAACCTGCGTATTTTCACGCACATCCGCGAACTGGCCACGAAGCCGGGTGACCGCATTCTTGTCATCTATGGCTCGGGCCACGGTCCCCACCTGCGCAAGGACGCCACCGAGTCCGGGATTTTTGAACTGACAGATACCTATGCGTATTTAAAAGCCATGCATCCGTGACGAGCAGGCAAAGGTGCTTTTCCCCGCGAGGTATCACAGCGCCTGATGGCTGGCCCCAGAGATAGGTGCAGGCGGCTCACGTCGAGCCGACCATGCCATCCAGGAAACCACCATGAGCAAGCTGAAAGATAAAGTCGCCATCGTCACGGGCGCATCGAAGGGGATTGGTGCCGGTATCGCGAAGGCGCTGGCTGCCGATGGCGCCAGCGTCGTCGTCAACTATGCCTCCAGCAAGGAAGGCGCCGAGAAGGTCGTGGCCGAGATCAAGGCCGCAGGCGGCAAAGCAGTAGCCGTGGGTGCCGATGTCTCGAAGGAAGCGGACGCCGCTAAGCTGGTTGCCGCCGCCATCGATGCGTTCGGCCGCCTCGACGTCGTCGTGAACAATTCGGGCGTTTACGAGTTCGCCTCGGTCGAGAACACCACCGAAGCCCTGTTCCGCCGCATGTTCGACATCAACGTCCTCGGCCCGTTGCTAGTCACCCGGGCCGCCTCCCCGCACCTGGGCAAGGGCGGCAGCGTTATCAATATCGGTTCGGGCGTGACCACGATCGTCCCGGCGGAAACCGCCATCTACACCGGCACCAAGGGTGCGCTCGATGCGATCACGGGCGTGCTCTCGCGCGAACTGGGCCCGCGCGGCATCCGCGTGAACTCGGTGAACCCGGGTATGGTCGAAACCGAAGGCACACACACCGCGGGTTTCGTCGGTTCGGACTTCCAGGCGTGGGCCGAAGGCCAGACCCCGCTCGGCCGCATTGGCCAAGTCACCGATATTGCGCCGATCGTGAGCTTCCTTGCTTCCGATGAAGCGGGCTGGGTGACGGGCGAGAAGATCCTCGCTACCGGTGGCATGCGCTAAAGGGAAAAGCATCGCGTGCAAGCACGCTCCTACACGAGTGCGTTATCCGCTGTTGTAGGAGCGAGCTTGCTCGCGATCCGGGAGTTCGGCGATTCAGCCGCCTTCCTCGCACTTATCGTTTTCGCAGGCGAAATCGACTTGCAGGCCACGGCCGACCACCACGTTCACGTTTTTGCGGGTGTCGACAGCCTTGCCATCTTTCTCGAGGCTAACGCTGTAGCTTCCCATGGGCAGCGGCGTGAGGCTGTAGCGGCCCCGCCCATTGATCACCGCATGACGCTGGGCGCCGGTCGAGCTTGTCGCGGTAACGGAGCCGCCGGCCGGCCCATGGCCAAAGATGCTTCCAGCCGTGCCCTGGGCACCGGCAACGGATGCGGCAACGGCCAGCAGCCCCACGAACATAAGACGCACTTTCACTAGCAACTCCCCCTCTCGTTGATGACGTTCAGATCCTACCCAGCCGGCCCGTACGGCGGGGTAGCGTTTTGCACACCACGTTGTTGAGCAAGACACACGCTACGGCGATTGCAGCGCCGGCGTCGTCTTCTCAAGAATCTTCATCGACTCGGCATTCGCACGCTCCCATGCCTTGAGTTCCTCGGGCGTGCGCGGCGTGCTGTCCCTCGCGGGTGCCTGCCCGCTGGGCACGGCCACCTGGGCCAGTGGTTTTACCCTTGTCGCCGCCTGCGCGGCATCTGACAGGTTGCCGTGCTCAGGTGAAAGGCTCGCCACCGGCCCGGCATGTTTTGGCGGGATCGCGGCCTTGCGCACAAGGTGGGCGTAGATGAAAAGGCTGGCAACGGTCGCCGCGATGGCCACTGCGAACATCGCGGCATCCTTCCTGCGAGCAATACGCGCACGCCGGGCACGAGGAGCCAGGCCGCCCGCGGACGATGGAACGCTGACAAGGCCCGTGGCCTGCAAGGCTGCTTCGTCGATCGGCCCGATCATCGCGCGCACGGCAGCGCCATCGACCAACGTAATACCAGGGAACCGGGATGCCGATTCGATCGCGGCACGGGTGAATTCGCCGGATGTCACCAGGATGGCGCCATTGGCCCCGGCCGTGTGCATCACGCCGATCAGTTCATGCACCGGGTTATGCGGTACCTGCAGCGCATTCCAGTGTTTGCATTGCACAACGATGAACGTGCCGTCCCTGAAGAGTTTCAGGTCGACGCCGCCATCGGTGTTGCCGAATCCGCTACCGGTGCCGCTGTGCTCGACGCGGTAGCCCTGGCTTGCGTAGTAGTCACCGACGCGCCGCTCGAAGTCGGCCCAGCCCACCCGGCTGAGGGCGTCATTCCATCGCTCGCTGACGCGCTTCGCGTAGCGGCTCATGCGGCGCACCCGGCGCACGCGATATCCCTCTGGCACCTTCCGGCACCCTGGCAACACTCCATGCTGGCTCCCCTTGCCGGGTGGCGGCCCCCTTGGCCGGCTGCCGGACGGACCGATGGTATGCGCGTAACGCGCGCTTGGGTAGGGGGAGGGAACGCGACGAAATAGTGAGAACGCGCGGTCTCGAAAGCTCGGCCAAAGTAGCCCGGGGCCACGCGACCGACGACCGGTCGGGACAACGAGCCAGCAGGCGCGTTTTGTGCAGGAAACCGCCCCCCGGCCTTTGTAGGATCGTGGTAAGTTCAGCCATGGATGGGCCAGGCCTCCCGGCCCCTCCTTGAGGAACGTAAGCCAGTGGCCGCCCCCTGGGGTGGCGATCCAGCCAGGTTTCCGACGGAGTTCTTGCGATGGCACTCACCCGCCGCGAGTTCATAAAACTGACAGGCATGGGGCTCGCTGCATCGAGCCTCGGCATGATCGGGTTCGGGGCATCGGGCGTGGCGCAAGCCGCCGCCGTCCGCCCCTTCAAGCTCACCCACGCGACCGAGACCCGTAACACGTGCACCTATTGCTCGGTGGCGTGCGGCATCCTCATCTACAGCATGGGCGACAAGGCGAAGAACGCCAAATCGAACATCATCCATATCGAGGGCGATCCGGATCATCCGGTGAACCGCGGCACCTTGTGCCCGAAGGGCTCTGCCCTGCTCGATATCGTCCACGCCCCTACCCGGCTCAAGGCGCCGCGCTACCGCCGGCCCGGGGGTACCGAGTTCGAGGAGGTGTCCTGGGATTTCGCCCTGGATCGCATCGCCCGGCTGATGAAGGACGACCGCGACAAGCACTTCATCACGACCAATGCGGCCGGCACCACGGTGAACCGCTGGACCAGCGTCGGCATGCTCGCCGCTTCCGCATCCTCCAGTGAAACCGCTTACCTCACCTGGAAGGTAGCCCGCTCCCTCGGCATGGTGGTGTTCGATAACCAGGCGCGCGTCTGACACGGACCGACGGTGGCCAGTCTGGCCCCATCATTCGGTCGCGGTGCGATGACCAACACCTGGCAGGACATCAAGAACGCCAATGTCGTGATCGTCATGGGTGGTAACGCCGCCGAGGCGCATCCGTGCGGGTTCAAATGGGTGATCGAAGCGAAGATCGAGAACGGTGCCAAGCTCATCGTGGTCGATCCGCGGTTTACGCGCACCGCTTCGGTGGCCGACTACTACGCGCCCATCCGCCCGGGTACCGATATCGCGTTCCTCAGCGGGTTGATGAACTACCTGCTCACCCACGACAAGATCCAGCACCAGTACGTCAAGAGTTACACCAACGCGAGCCTTATCGTGCAGGACGGCTTTACCTTCCAGGAAGGCCTGTTCAGTGGCTACAACGACCAGACCCACAGTTACGACAAGACCACCTGGGATTATGAGCTGGACGAAAACGGCTTCGCGAAAGCCGATGACACCTGGCAAGACCCACGATGCGTCATCAACCTGCTGAAGCAGCACGTTTCCCGTTACACGCCGGAGATGGTCTCACGCATCTGCGGTACCCCGCAGGACAAATTCCTGTACATCTGCGACCTCATCGCCAGCACATCCGCACCCGACCGGGCCATGACCAGCCTGTTCGCACTCGGCTGGACCCAGCACACCGTAGGCGCGCAGAACATCCGTTCCATGGCCATGGTGCAGTTGTTACTGGGCAATATCGGCGTGGCGGGCGGCGGCATGAACGCGCTGCGTGGGCACTCGAACATCCAGGGCCTCACCGATATCGGGTTGCTATCGAACCAGATGCCGGGCTACCTGACGCTCCCCAACGACAAGGAAACCAGCTTCGACGAGTACATGAAGACGAAGCAGTTCAAGCCGCTTCGTCCGGGCCAGACCAGCTATTACCAGAACACGAAGAAGTTCGTGGTCAGCCTGCAGAAGGCCTTGTTCGGCGATGCCGCAACGGCGGAAACGAACTGGGGCTACGACCTGCTGCCCAAGCTCGACGTGCCGCTGTACGACATCATCAAGGCCTTCGAGATGATGAACAACGGCCAGCTCACCGGCTATATCTGCCAGGGCTTCAATCCCCTGCAGGCTTTCCCCGATCGCGGCAAGATCCGCGCTGGCCTGAGCAAGCTCAAGTTCCTGGTCACCATGGACCCGCTCGATACCGAGACCTCGCGCTTCTGGCAGGATTTCGGCCCGCAGAACCCTGCCAAACCGCACGATATCCAGACTGAGGTCTTCCAGCTCCCGGTGACCTGTTTCGCCGAGGAAAACGGCTCGCTGGTGAATTCCGCCCGCTGGCTGCAATGGCACTGGAAGGCGGCCGATCCGCCGGGTATCGCCAAATCCGATATCTGGATCATGACCGGCCTGTTCCAGCGCCTGCGCGCGCTCTACAAAAAGGAAGGCGGTGCCTTCCCGGATGCGCTGCTGGGCATGACCTGGAAGTACACCGATCCGTGGGAGCCCGACCCGGAAGAACTGGCCAAGGAAATGAACGGCCGGTTCCTCGCGGATGTGACCGATCCGGCCACCAATGCCACCTCCAAGGCCGGCACGCTGCTGGATGGTTTCGGCCAGCTGCGTGACGATGGCAGTACCGCGTCGGGCTGCTGGATCTTCGCCGGCTCATTCACTGAAAAGGGCAACCAGATGGCCCGGCGGGATGCGACCGATCCGCGCGAGCAAGGCATTGCACCGAACTGGGCGTGGGCGTGGCCGGCCAACCGCCGCATCCTGTACAACCGCGCCAGCGCCGATCCCGATGGCAAAGCCTGGAACCCGAAGAGGCCCATCGTCGAATGGAACGGCACGAAGTGGGTCGGCATTGATGTGCCCGACTATGTCGTGACACAAAAGCCTTCCGCGAACGATGGCCCGTTCATCATGAACGTTGAAGGTGTCGCCCGTTTGTTCGCGCGCAACCTGATGGCCGAAGGCCCGTTCCCCGAGCACTACGAGCCCATGGAATCGCCCGTGGAGAACGTGCTGCACCCGCAGGTACGCGCGAACCCCGTGGCCCGGGTGTTCGATCACGACCGGCAGAACTTCGGCAAGGCGAAAGACTTCCCATACGTGGCCACCACGTACCGCCTCACCGAGCATTTCCATTTCTGGACCAAACATGCACTGATCAACGCGATCCTGCAGCCGGAGGAGTTCGTTGAGATCGGCGAGGTGCTGGCGAAGGAAAAAGGCATCGCCCAGGGTGGTTGGGTCAAGGTGTCGTCCAAGCGCGGCGAAGTGATCTGCAAGGCCTACGTCACCAAACGCATCAAGCCACTCATCGTCGATGGCAAGCCCACGCATGTGATCGGCGTGCCGCTGCATTGGGGTTTCACCGGCCAGGCCAGGAAGGGTTACGGCGCCAACACACTTACCCCCTCCGTGGGCGATGCCAACACACAGACGCCGGAGTTCAAGGCGTTCCTCGTCAACGTCGAAAAGACGTCGGCTCCCGCGGCCTGAGGCGTACGCCATGTCTGACCTTCAATCCCAGGATTACGTCCGCCGCTCCGCGTCCACCATGACGCCACCGGCTACACGCAACCACGAAGACCAGGTGGCCAAGCTGATCGATGTGAGCCGCTGCATCGGCTGCAAGGCCTGCCAATCGGCGTGCATGGAGTGGAACAACCTGCGCCCGGAGATCGGCCACTTCGAAGGCTCGTACGAGAACCCCAACGACCTGGGGCCGAGCGTATGGACCCTGATGAAGTTCGCCGAGTACGAAAACGAACAGGGCAACCTGGAGTGGCTCATCCGCAAGGATGGTTGCATGCACTGCGAGGACCCGGGTTGCCTCAAGGCCTGCCCGGCACCGGGTGCCATCGTTCAGTACGCCAACGGCATCGTCGATTTCATCAGCGACAAGTGCATCGGTTGCGGCTATTGCGTGAAGGGGTGTCCGTTCAACATCCCGCGAATCAGCAAGACAGACCACAAATCGTACAAGTGCACGCTTTGCTCCGATCGCGTTACCGTGGGCCTGGAGCCGGCGTGCGTGAAGGCCTGCCCGACCGGCGCCATCATGTTCGGCTCGAAGGTCGACATGCAGCACCAGGCCGCCGAGCGCATCGTCGATCTCAAGGAGCGCGGCTTCGCCAAGGCCGGCCTCTACGATCCGCCCGAGGTGCAAGGCACGCACGTGATGTACGTGCTTCACCACGCTGACAAGCCCTCGCTTTATTCGGGCCTGCCCGATAAGCCACATATCAGTTACCTCGTCCAGGCGTGGAAGGGCCTGTATAAGCCGCTGGCCGTGGCTGCGGTTGCCCTGGCGGCGCTGGCCGGGTTCTTCCACTGGATCACGATCGGGCCGAATGACACGACGGAGGAAGACGAGGCCGAGGCGAACAACGAGATCCGCGAGACCGAGGAGGAACAGGTGCCATGACCCGTCCTGCCAACGCCATTACGCGGTACACCACGGTGAACCGCATCAACCACTGGATCAACGCCATCCTGTTCGTGATGTTGGTGATCTCCGGGCTCTCCATGTTCCACCCCATCCTGTTCTGGTTCTCGGAACTGTTCGGCGGCGGCCAGTGGACGCGCGCGGCACACCCCTGGTTCGGCGTGTGCATGGTGGTCAGCTGGATCGGCATGTTCATCCAGTTCTGGCGGCACAACCTGCCCAACCGCGATGATGTCGAGTGGTCCAAAGCCATCGTGCACGTCGTCGCCAACGATGATGAGAAGGTGCCGCCGATCGGCCGTAATAACGCCGGCCAGAAACTGGTGTTCTGGTCCATGGCGCTGCTGATCCCTATCCTCTTCGTGACCGGCCTGCTGATCTGGGAGGTCTACTTCGGCAAGGCCACGTCGATCGAGACGCAGCGGGTCGCCGTCCTGATCCACAGCCTGTGCGCGTTCGCCGCCATCCTGGTGCTGGTCACCCATATCTACGCCGGCATCTGGATCCGCCATTCCGTGCGCAGCATGACCCAGGGCTGGGTCACGCCTGGCTGGGCGTGGCACCACCATCGCAAGTGGTTCCGCCAGGTCATCGGTTATCGTCGCGGTGACGACACCCCCGGGAAGCATCCGTGAAGCAAGCCGAGTTACCACCCAATGCGAAATGGAGCGGCCCGTCGCATGCCGGCGTCAAGGCGCCCGAGCCGATCGTACTGCCGCTTCGGGCAACGCGGTTCCTGGCCTCCGCGGCGCGCCTGGACAAGCTTGCCGGCGGGCATCCGCTTGAGGAGTGGCTCCGCTTCATGGCCACGGTGGCACGCGCCCAGCACGCGGTCGCCACGACGCTCGCCCCGGCGGGTTCGCTGCGCCCTGAGGAAGTAACGCGCCTGGTCGAGGCCCGCCTACCGCCGCTGGCAGCCGATGGCCACCCGCGTGATCCCGCCTGGCGGGAAGGCCTGCGCCTGCTCCTCGCCGAGATCGAGGCCACGCCACTGCCGCCGCCGGCCGTCGAGGCGATTGAACAACTACGCGCCATGGATGACACCCAGCTGGAACGGCTGGCGGACCACTTCCTCCGCGGCCGGGTCAGCGCCGACGAAACGGCGGCCGCGGTCTATATCGCCGGGGCCTTGCAGGTGTACTTCGTGGATTCCGCCGCGCGGCTGATCGCAAGCGACCTGCGCCTTCTTGAAGAACGCAGCCTGTGCCCATGCTGCGGCTCGCCCAGTGTCGCCGGCGTGGTCACCGCCAGCGGCCTCACGCCCGGCACGCGCTACCTGCACTGCTCGCTGTGCGCCACCGCGTGGAACCACGTGCGCGCTACGTGCATCACCTGCGGAGGCACCCGCACGTTGCAGGTGCAGGCGATCGAGGGCGACAACGGCCTGGTGAAAGCGGAGACCTGCGGCGAGTGCCACACCTACAGCAAGCTGATCTACCAGGTGCAGGACATGCAGGCCGACCCGGTGGCCGACGACCTGGCATCGCTGGGCCTGGACCTGCTTATCGCCGAGGCCGGCTTTGCCCGGCATGCGCCGAATCCGTTCCTGCTGGCGGGCGATAGCGCCGATATCGACTAGCCAGCCTCCGCACGATGGGGCTACGCTGCGGGCATGGATATGGCCGATTCCGCACCAAGCCCCTTGCGCCAGCTCCCGGCCGTGGCCACCCTGCTGGCTTCGCCGCAGGCGGTCCCGTTGCTCGAGGCCCATGGGCGCATCGCCACCACAGATGCGATCCGTGCCGCACTGGAAGGCGCCCGCCATGCCCTTCGGAGCGGCGCGGCGGCCGTGCCGGATATCGACGCCTTGCTTGTCAGTGCCCGCAGCCAACTCGAAGGCCGCCCCGCCAGCCTGCGCCCCGTATTCAACCTGACCGGCACGGTCCTGCACACGAACCTTGGCCGCGCCCTGCTGGCCGAAGCGGCGATCGCGGCCGCCACGGAGGCCATGCGTCACCCGGTGGCGCTGGAGTACGACCTGGAAGAAGGTGCCCGCGGCGAGCGCGACGATCACGTGCGCGAGCTACTGCGCGAACTCACCGGCGCCGAAGACGCCACGCTGGTCAACAACAACGCGGCCGCCGTGCTGCTCTGCCTCAATACGTTCGCGCTCGGTCATGGCGCGATCGTTTCGCGCGGCGAACTCATTGAGATCGGCGGCGCCTTCCGCATGCCCGATATCATGGCGCGTGCCGGGGCCAACATGGTGGAGGTTGGCACCACCAACCGCACGCACGCCGCGGATTACCGCAACGCGATCGATGCAAACACCGGGCTCATCCTCAAGGTGCACACCTCGAACTACCGCATTGAGGGTTTCACGGCGGAAGTGAGTGCCCGCGACCTTGCCCACATGGCGAACACCGCCGGCATTCCGCTGCTGAACGACCTCGGCTCCGGCAGCCTGGTGGATCTTTCGGCGTACGGCGTAACGCGCGAAGCCACGGTACGCGAGGCCGTGGCCGAGGGCGCGCACCTGGTGACATTCTCGGGCGACAAGTTGCTGGGTGGCCCGCAGGCCGGTTTCATCGTGGGCAGCCGCGCATCGATCGAAGCGATCAACCGTAACCCGCTGAAGCGTGCGCTTCGCGTGGACAAGATGCGCATGGCTGCCATCGAAGCCACGCTCCGCCTGTATCGCGACCCGGACCGGCTTGCTGAGCGGCTGCCGACGTTACGTTTCCTTGCCCGATCGCGCGATGACGTGGCGGCGCAAGCTGGCCGGCTGCGCGACCGCGTGGCCGCCCACCTGGGCGAAACGTTTCGCGTCGAGGTGGGTATGTGCAACAGCCAGGTGGGTTCCGGCGCGCTTCCGCTGGATACGCTGCCCAGCGCCGCATTGCAGATCCACCCGAATGGCAGCCAGCGCACGCTGGATGAACTTGCCGCTGCGTGGCGCGGCCTGCCGCGTCCAGTGATTGGCCGCATTACCGACGGCGCGCTGCAACTGGATCTGCGCTGCCTGGATGAGGCCGACGAACATATCTTCCTGTCGAACCTGACTGGGCGCGCATGATCGTCGGCACCGCTGGGCATATCGATCACGGGAAGACATCGCTGGTCCGGGCCCTTACCGGCGTGGAAGGCGACCGGCTAAAGGAAGAAAAGGCGCGAGGCATCACGATCGACCTGGGCTTTGCCTACCTTCCGCTGCCAGATGGCCCGACTATCGGTTTCATCGATGTGCCGGGGCACGAAAAATTTGTGCGCACCATGGTTGCCGGCGCCACCGGCATCGATGTCGCCCTGCTCGTGGTGGCGGCCGATGACGGCGTGATGCCGCAGACCGTCGAACACCTGGCCATCCTCGACCTGCTGGGCATACGCCACGGCGTGGTTGCCCTCACCAAGATGGACCTCGTCACGCCAGAGCGCCTCGCCGAGGTGACTACCGAGATTCGCGCCGCACTTAGGGACACGTGCCTCGCCAGCGCGGACATCCTTCCCGCCTCGATCATCAGCGGCGACGGCATCGACACGCTGAGGGAGCGCCTGGCCGCGGAGGCGTGGACGCGCCACACCCATCGCGATGACGCGCGCTTCCGTTTGGCGATCGATCGCGTGTTCACGCTCACAGGCGTGGGCGTGGTGGTGACCGGCACGGTGCTTTCCGGCGCCGTGCAGTTGAAGGACCCCGTTGTCATCAGCCCTTCCGGGCTGTCGGCACGTATCCGCTCGATACACGCCCAGAACCAGGAAGCCGAGGAAGGCTGCGCCGGCGACCGCGTGGCGCTCAACCTGGCGGGTCCCGACATCACGAAAGATGCCATTCACCGTGGCGACATGGTGGTTGATCCGTTCCTGCATGCGCCGACCGATCGGATCGATGCCCGGCTTCGGCTGCTACCGGGTGAACCCCGCGCCATCACCTCATGGTTTCCTGCCCGGTTGCACCACGCCGCCGTGGAGACAGGCGTACGAATTGTGCTGCTCGAAGGCGAGCAGTTACGGCCTGGCGATACCGCGGATGTGCAACTGGTGCTCGACCACCCCATCGCAGCTGCGTCCCTGGACCGGTTCGTGCTGCGCGATACCACCGCCCAGCGCACGATCGGCGGAGGGTTCTTCATGGATTTGCGCGCACCGGGCCGCCAACGCCGCACAGCCGCACGGGTCGCAGAGCGCGCGGCATGGGCCGAGCCCGACGCCTGCGCGACACTCGCGAAGCTGCTGGATACCGCCCCACACGCGCGCAACCTCAGTGCCTTCGCCCGTGACCGGGTGCTTTCCGCCGAGGCACTGGACGCACTCGCGCAAACCCTGTCGCCAGTCATCCTTGATGCCGGCCACGAGCGGCTCGCGCTAAACGCCGCCCAGTGGCAAGGGGTGATCGAAACGATGACGGCGCGACTGGCGGCGTTCCATGCCGAGCATCCCGACCTGCAAGGCATGGCGCGCGAAACCTTGCGTCGCGCGACAGAGCCACGACTTTCCGCGCCCGCCTTTACCCAGGCGCTGTTGCATGCCGATGTTCGCCGACAGGTCACACGCGATGGTGCCTTCGTGCGCCTGGCAAGTCATGTCCCCGTGGCGAGCGCGGAGGACGAGGCAGCGTGGCGTAGTATCGCCCCCTTGCTTGGTGGCGAAGCACGCTTCCGCCCACCACGGGTGCGCGATATCGCCGGCCTGATCGGCCGCCCCGAGGCCGACGTGCGGCAACGAATGAAATCGGCGGCACGGCGCGGCCTTGCCGACGAGATCGCCCACGATCATTTCTTCCTGCGCGAGGTCGTGCACGAAATGGTGCTGATCGCGCTGGATATCGCACGCCAGGTGCCCGATGGCCGCTTCACCGCCGCGCAGTTTCGCGACCGCCTGGACAATGGCAGGAAGGTCGCCATCCAGATCCTGGAGTTCTTCGACAGGCAGGGTGTTATGCTGAATCGCGGCACGGTGCGTAGCATCCGTGCCGACTACAAGGACCTGTTCGCGCCACCCGCGCGCTAACCACGATCCATGGAAGAGCAACGTCCCCGGTGGGGCGTCCGGACTTCAAATCCGGGTGAGGCAGCCAGACTGTTTCGGGTGGGTTCGACTCCCATGCTCTTCCGCCATCGCTGCCACCACGACCACGCATTGACACTGTAGGAGCGCGCTTGCGCGCGATAGGTGCCTCCGCTGGCCGGATCGCGCGCAAGCGCGCTCCTACAGGTCAGGCGACGTGAATGCCTGGTGCACCTTCGACCACGCTGCCAATGATACTGGCCAGCGGATAGCCCGCCGCCTTGATCGTCGCCAGGATGCGCCCGGCTTGCCTTCCGTCGCACGCCACCAGCAAGCCGCCAGACGTCTGCGGATCCGTCAGCAGATCACGACGCCACGGTGGCAAGGCATCCGGCAACGCCACACCATCCCCATAGCTGGTCCAGTTCCGTGCCGATGCGCCAGTCGCGTAGCCCGCCTGGATCAGCGCCTTCGCCTGTGACAGGCACGGAACATCCGCTTCCACGATACGAAGCCGCACGCTGCTCCCGCGTGCCATTTCCATGCCATGGCCAAGCAAGCCGAACCCGGTCACGTCGGTGATCGCATGCACATCGGCATCCTGCGCGAGCTCGTGGCCGATGCGGTTCAGCAGCGTCGTGGAAGCGATCATCTCGTCGTAGGCATCCTTCGCCAGCGCCTGCTTCTTGAAGGCGGCCGAGTAGATACCCACGCCGATGCCCTTGGTAAGGATCAGAGCATCACCCACCCTGGCGCCGGTATTGCGGCGAACTTCTGCAGGCGTGCAAAGGCCGATAGCGGCGAGGCCGTAGATGGGCTCTGCCGAATCGATGGAATGTCCGCCGGCGATGGGAATGCCGGCCTCGGCGCAGATCGATTCGCCGCCGGCGAGAATCGCCCGCACGGATTCAGGATCGAGCTTGCCCAGCGGCATACCCAGGATGGCCAGCGCCATGATCGGCTTGCCGCCCATCGCGTAAACATCGGATAGCGCATTCGCCGCCGCGATACGGCCGAAGTCGTACGGATCATCGACGACAGGCATAAAGAAGTCTGTCGTGGCGATGACGCAGGTGCGCTCATCCACCTGCCACACCGCCGCGTCGTCGCTGGATTCGTTACCGACCAGCAACTGTGCGAAGGGCATGCCGGGCGCCTTGTTCGCCAGCAGTTCCTGCAGCACGGCGGGGGCCAGCTTGCATCCGCAACCGCCGCCATGGGCAAGTTCCGTCAAACGAATGGAATTCATGGGCAAATCCATACAAATGCGCGATAGCGCGGCCGACCGGATGTGGTGCAGCATAGCCCACGGTCGGTCCATCGGGGAAAGCCATGAACGTCGCAGCGCACAAAGGCAACGGCATTCGCTGGGCGCTTTTCGCTCTCCTGGTCGTGGCCGGGCTTTTCTACGTGAAGTGGTATCCGTATTACGGGCGCGCCTTCGATGCCGCCGCAAACCATTCGATCGGCCACTCCATCCTGATGGGCGAAGCCGCCACCGCACCCTCGCCTTCGTGGGGAGCGGCCGTCGATTACGCGCTGGCGTACGGCAAGGCCATCTGGAAGGCCATGCTGCTTGGCCTTCTGCTCGGCTCGGCGGTACAGGCGCTCCTCCCCGCCAATGCGATCCGGCGGTGGCTGGGCAGCACGGGGTTTGGCAGCACCGTGGCCGGCGGCCTCCTCGGCGTTCCCGGGATGATGTGTACCTGCTGCGCCGCACCCGTTGTTGCGGGGCTGCGCACGCAGCAGGCCGCACCCGGCGCATCGGTCGCGTTCTGGCTCAGCAATACCCTGCTCAACCCGGCCACGTTGATCTTCACCGGCGTCGTGCTCGGGTGGCATTGGGTGGGGCTGCGTATCGCGCTTGCCATCCCCATGGTGTTCGGCCTGGGCTGGCTCGCGAATCGCATGACGGATACCGTCGCGCCCGCGCCCGTGGATATCCCTGTCGAGACCGGGACACGCACGGCGGCTGGTATCGCGCGCCGCTGGCTCGAGATCTTCGTAAGGATGACCGTTCGGCTCATTCCGGAATACGTGGTGATCGTGCTCGCCCTGGGGGCCGCCCGCGCATGGTTGTTCCCGCACATCGGGCCGGATGTCGGTAACCAGTGGTACTGGATCGCGGGCCTCGCCGTGGCCGGCATGCTCTTCGTTATCCCCACCGCCGGCGAAGTCCCGATCGTGCAGGCCATGCTGGCACTGGGCATGGGTGCCGGCCCTGCAGCCGCGTTGCTGTTGACGCTTCCGCCGGTGAGCCTGCCATCGCTTGCCATGCTAGGGCGCTCCTTGCCGTTGCGCGTCCTCGTGGCGCTCGCGGCCGCGGTGGTCGCCTTTGGCATCCTGGCCGGATACCTCGCCTTCGCCACGGGACTTCGTTAAGGCAGGCTCGCCTCCACCTCACGGGCAAGCGCCATCACCCGCTCTGCGTCGCTCGGGTAGTGATACCAGTCGCGCAGCGGCGTCGCTTTGTTGCATTCGTAACAAGCGGTCATCCGCCACAGGTGCCCACAGCCCGGGCAGCACCCCCCAGTCCAGAACACATTCCACCGGGTCATGCACCCGGCACCAGGCTCATCGGGCGCGCAGATCCACCGGGAATCCGCTTTCGGTTCCCACCCACAGAGCGGGCAATGGATGTGGGGCTCACGCTGCATGGCGTACGGTCCAGGGCTGGGACTGGATGCGATTTGACAAGCCTACTCCGCCATTCCCTGCTAAACCACGCGTTTCACCATGATCCACCCACGGAGAGCCACCATGTCCAGCCACCATCTCGATGCCGCCTTCATCGCACACCAGAAGGAGCGCCTGGTCGCGCTCCGCCGCCAGCTGGTTTCCGTAGGCAACGCCGCAGGATCCGACGAACAGGCCTGGCAGGCCTCGGCCGGCGGCGAGCCCCAGGATGAAGGTGACGACGGCAACCGGTTCGCCCAACAGGAAAACGACGAGGCCGTGCTCGCGCACAGTGAAGGCCGGCTGGAAATCATCGACCGCGCCCTGGAGAAGATTGCCGAGGGCACGTATGGCCTCTCCGATGAGAGCGACGAGCCCATCCCCCGCGCCCGCCTCGAAGCCGTACCGGAATCCATTTATACCGTCGAAGAATCCGAAGTACGCGAGCGCAATGCTCGCCGCGGCCTGTAAGCCGACCGCAGCCAACCCCCAACCATAGGCCGATTCCCGGCCTATGGGAACCCCTTTCGCCTCCCCAGTGTTCGTCACGGGAAACGCTATGTTTCCATCGTGACGGACACTTCACGTTTGCACGTCTAGACATATAGACGTCTATTCGATATTCCTTGTCTGCGCTGCCGCATCGCAACATCCGCGATGCCCGCCAACGCGCCTCACTCCGGATATCCAAGGGGAAGCTCTTTTGAAGCAGAACGTCGTTCTTTCCGCCCGTAGCCGCTTGTTCATCGCGGTGGTTACCATCCTCGGTTCGGCCCAGGCAAACGCCCAGTCCACCACCGGCACCATCACCGGACAGGCCCCGATCGAGACGGGCGAATCCGTGCTCATCCAGGGTGATTCCGGCCTGAGCCGCGAGGTGGCCGTGGACGAGAAAGGCCGCTACGCCGCGGGCCAGCTTCCGCTTGGCACGTATACGGTCACGCTGAAGAAGGCCGGCACGGAACTGCAAAAGCGCAGCGGTGTAACGCTCCGGGTGGGCGCCTCGGTGGATGTCTCGTTTACCCCGCAGCCCACGCAAAACCTCGAATCGGTCACAGTAACGGATAATGCCTTGCCATCGATCGATGTGGCCGCCGTGGATTCGCGCAGCGTCATCACCGCGGACCAGCTCGCCAGGCTACCCCTCGCACGCAATGCGGATGAAATCGCGCGACTCGCCCCGGGCGTCGTATCGAACGGCGGCGGCTACACCGGCCCTACCGGCGCCCGCTTGAACAGCTTTGGCGGATCGGCGGCCAGCGAGAACGCCTATTACATCAACGGGTATAACGTAACCGACCCGCAGCGCGGCATGGGCGGCATCTCCCTGCCCTATGGCGCCATCGACCAGCAGGAGGTCTACACCGGCGGCTACAGCGCCCAGTACGGCCGTTCCGACGGCGGCGTGATCAACCAGGTCGGCAAGCGCGGTACCAATGACTGGCATTACGGCGCGCAGATCCTGTGGGAACCGGACTTCGCGCGGGCCGATAGCGTCAACACCTACTACACCAACGGCCTGCCCGCCTCGCCCGTGGCCGGCTCGCTGTACAAACCCAACCGACAGAACCGCGACTGGGTCACCACGGTCAGCAGCTACGTCGGCGGCCCGCTGATCAAGGACAAGCTGTTCTTCTTGCTGGCCGGTGAATTCGAACGCGAGCAAGCGGATACGCACAACGCGGTGGATAGCGTCAGTCCCGATAACCACTACCGCTACGATTCGCCCCGCTGGTACGGCAAGGTCGACTGGAATATCACCGACAACAACATCCTCGAAGTCACGGGCGCTTCCAGCAAGCGCGAGACCCAGGGCACCATCTACGACTACGACTACAACACGCTGCAGCGTGGCGAGCGCATCGGCAGCGCTGACAACATCAAGACCGGCGGCGACCTGTGGACCGCGAAATACACGGGCTACATCACCGATAACCTCACGATCTCCGCGCTCTACGGCAAGATGAAGCTGGACCAGTACGATCAGCCGGGCGCTTACGACAGCTCGCTGACGTATGCCGACGGGCTGATCAACCAGAACCCCGCACTCAATGGCGGCACGCCGATCGGTAACAACCAGACCGTGCAGACCGTGATCAACCCGGGGCGCAGCACGCGTAGCAACAACACGCGCATCGATCTTACCTACACCCTCGGTGACCACACCCTTAGCGCCGGTATCGACAACCAGGTCACGCAAGCCATTGACCAGGGCTCCACCGCCTCGGGCGATGGCTATTACTGGACCTACGGACAGGCCGATCCCAACACCCCCATCTCCACGGGCCTGGGCGTGCCTGCCACCGGCGGCTTCCCGAACGGCCAGGAAGGTTATTATGTGGTGCGCCACGTCGTCAGCTCGCTCGCCAGCGTGCGCGCCACACAGCGTGCCCAGTATGTGGAAGACAAGTGGCAGGTCAGCGACCGCTGGCTACTGTCGCTGGGCCTGCGCAACGACCAGTTCGAGAACTTCAACCGCGATGGCGAATCGTACGTATCGCAACACCGCCCGCAGTGGGCGCCGCGCCTGGGCTTCAGCTGGGATGTGAATGGCGATGCGAGCTTCAAGGTGTTCGGCAACGCCGGCCGTTACTACCTCGGCCTGCCCTTGAACCCGGGCTTGAACGCTGCGGGCGCCTCGCTCAGCACGTCGCAGTATTTCACCTATGGCGGCATCGATTCGCAGGGCTTGCCGACCAACCTCACGGCCTTCTCGGCGCCGGTATCGTCAAACAACTACTACGGCGTACTCCCGGATCCACGCACTGTCACGGCGAAGAACCTGAAATCGGAGTACCAGGATGAATTCATCCTTGGCTTCCAGAAGAGCGCGGGCGCCAACTGGGTGTACGGCGCCAAGGCGACGCAGCGCATCCTGCGCAGTGCCATTGATGACTACTGCGATGTGGACCGGATCACGGCCAAAGCCGCGGCACTCGGCTACGACGTGACCTCAACCAACAGCTGCTATCTGTTCAACCCGGGCCGCGCCAATACGTTCAACCTGATCGATGCCAACGGCAATGTGGTGAACGTGCCGCTCAGCAACGAGGAACTTGGATTCCAGGGCCTGAAGCGCCGCTACTACGCGCTGGAGGGCTTCCTCGAACACCCGTTCGATGGCACCTGGTACGCCAAGCTCGACTACGTGTTCTCCCGCAGCTATGGCAATACCGAAGGGCAGTTGCGCTCCGACCTGCAGCAGACCGCCGCCTCCACCAGCGAGGACTGGGACAACAGCTACATCATGGAGAACACCAACGGGGTCACCAATAACGACCACACCCACCAGCTCAAGCTCTATGGCTACTACCAGCTCACGCCGGAGTGGCTCGTATCCGCGAACCTGAGCCTAGTTTCGGGCGCCCCGAAGATTTGCCTTGGCTACTACGGACCGGACTTCACCGACCCGGGCAAGTACGGCGGCTCGTACCACTATTGCGACGGCAAGCCGTCACCGCCCGGGTCGCAGGGCCGCCTGCCATGGATCCGCCAGCTGGATATCGGCACGACCTACCGCCCAGCCTTCGCCGACGGCAAGCTTGCCTTCACCGCCAGCGTGTTCAACGTAGCGAACGAGCAGCGCCCGCTGAACATCTACCCGTATTCGCAGACCGACCCGGGTGTGGCCGATCCCCAGTACGGCCAGGCCCAGGTGCGCCAGCTTCCACGCTATGTGCGCTTTGGGGTGAGTTACGACTTCTGAGCCATAGGTCACGTTGACACCCGCTGCAACCACCCGATAGCTTGACTACACTTGTAGTCACGCTATCGGGGTTTCCATGCCACGCCGCCTAACGTTGCTCGCCCTCTCGTTCGTGCTGGCATTTCCCGCCTGCGCGCAGGAAACCTGGATTCTGCGCACCGATCTGTGGGGCACGCCCGCCTTTTCTACGCTCACCCTGGATGCCCGGGGTAGCAGGCTGGTCGGCGGCCTGGACGGCGACCGCGCCGAGGGCACGGACCATGGCGGCACCTGGCAGATCAACGTCACCGAAACATCCGGGCGGCAGTCCCACTACGCCCTTCGGCGGGAAGGAAACACGCTATCGGGCGATGCGGACCTGCCTGACACCAACGATCCTGGTGCACGCGCCCACCACAAGGCCACAGCCTGGCGTGTTCCCGACAGGTCCGGCGGCGCCCGAACCTTCGACTACACCCCGAGCGATTACTCCAACACGTGGGATGCCGACCGACCTCCCGTCCTGGTCGTGTGGCCGGGCGACACCATCCACACCACCACGCTCGATTCAGGCGGCGTGGATGAGCACGGAAAAACCCGTGCCTTGTTTGGCAATCCGCAGACCGGACCATTTTTCATCGCCGGTGCGGTGCCTGGGGATACCCTCGTGGTGCACATCCGCCGCCTGTCTCTCAACCGCGATTACGCCGACAGCCTCGATACGATCGTCGGGCGGGCACTCGCCACGCCGCTGGTAGCCAAGGCCTCGGACCTTGGCAAGCCGGTGCGCTGGCTCCTCGATCACAAGACCAACCGCGCTCATCCCGAAAACGCATCGGGCGCGCTGGCGAACTACAGCGTGCCGCTAAAACCCATGTTGGGCGGCATGGCGGTGGCGCCCGGCTTTGGCACGCCGCCGGTATCGACCGGCGACACGGGGCGCTACGGCGGCAACATGGATTTCAACGAAGTGATCGCCGGCAACACCGTCTATCTTCCCGTACAACAGCCCGGTGCCCTGCTCTACCTTGGGGATGCGCACGCGCTGCAGGCTGATGGCGAGACCACGCAATACGCGCTGGAGACCTCAATGGATGTCACGATCACCGTGGACCTGGTCAAGGGTCGCTCTATCTCGATGCCACGGGTCGAGTCACCGGGCGAGATCATGGTGCTCAGCCAGGCCGGCTCGCTGGACGACGCCCTGAAAGCCGCAAGCGGCGGCATGGTGCAGTGGCTGCAGCAGGACTACGGCCTGACCCTGTCGCAGGCGGCGCAGGTGCTCGGCACGGCCCTGCGTTACACAGTGCCCAACCTGGCCGGCCGCAGCGTGGGCGTGGCCGCGCGCATCAACAAGGCCGTATTACCGCCAAAACAGGCCACATCCGCTCACTGATCGTCGACCGGCTCCCATGCTTTTGCGCAGCCATCGCCGCAGGTGGTCTTCAGATCGAAGTTGATCGGCACCCGCACACTCAGGCGCCGCCCGAGCGTCGGCCGGAATACCCAGTGCCGCGCCGCGTAAAGCGCCGCCGCGTCGAGGCGCGGATCGCCACTGCTCTTTTCCATCTGCACAGCGGTGGGCGTGCCCAGGTTGCCGAAGACGATCAACACCATCGTGTTTCCCGTAGCGCGATCTGTCACAGCATCCTTAGGGTAGATCGGTCGCGGCGCATACAGGGGCGCACTCGCCCTGGTCACCGCATCGCGGCTGCTCTTCTTTGTAAACGAAGTGAACGGATCGCTGGCATGGCCTGTCGCCAGGTCGATCACGAGCGCCAGGGGGAAAGCGTCCATGGTCACCGGCAGCGGCGGGAATTGCTGGTTCACGTAGCGACGCATGAAACACTGGGTGAAGGGCGTATCCGGCAGCACGCGCGCATAGCGCATGACGCCACCGGGAAACACCACGCCACTGACGACCATGCCTTCCATGTCTTCCTGTGGGTACAGCGAAGCGCACAGGAGGATGCTGGCCTTGGTGTTGTCCATGCCCGTCCCGGCGTAGAGCATGGCGTTGTACTGCTTGCCTGAAGGGGTGGCGTTCATGGCGGAAGCCTGCGCCAGCACGGTCTCGATGGTTACGTCCGACGCATGGGCGGCAGCGGCCACACACAGCAGGGTAACGCACGCCATGCGTACAACGCTCAACGATCGCATCGCCCCTCCCGCCCTGTTGGAAGACCCCGCTGGACGAGCATTCTAACGACAAACCACTCAGCACCAGCGATTCCATTAGCCTAGCGCGGAAGACCTATGTGCCGGATTGACCCCTTCGCATCCTCAGGAGCAGGAACGCCGGAGGTACGGTATGCGCGATGGCAACCGGGTGGGTGTTGCCGCCGGCATCTTCCGACGCGACCGCTGCACGCCCTAGGGCTTCGCCTTGTCGCGGATCATCAACGCCGCGGCTGCCGCTGCAAGCACCGCCAACACAGAAGAAAGAATCATCACCTGGCGGAAGCCCGCGACGAACGCCTCGTCAACAACGCGCCTGGCAGCTTCCGCACCCGGCGGCAGCTCGATGCCGGCCAGTTTCGCCCGCTGCGCCATGATCGCCTCCACCGCGTCGCGCGGCAGGTGCATGGCCGCAAGGCTCGCTCGCAGCGCCACATCGAAGCCGTGGGTGAGCACTACGCCGAACACGGCGATGGCGATGAGCCCCGCCACGCGCGAGACCGCGTTGTTCACACCCGAGGCGGTGCCCGCCAGGGACGGGTCCAGCGCATTCATCACCGTTGTGGTGAGCGGCGCGATGGTGATGCTCATGCCAAGGCCCAGGACGACCGACGCCGGGAAGAAGGTCGACCAGTACGAGCCACCCACGCCCGGCAGCGCATACAGGGCGAAGCCCACGGCCGCTACCGTGGGCCCCACGACCAGCGGCAGCCGCGCGCCCACCACATCGACCAGGCGCCCGGCCACCCGGGACAGCGCGAACATGATGACGATGAAAGGCAGCAACGACGCGCCCGCGCCCGTCGCGCCGTAGCCCTGCACCTGGATCAGGTTCAGCGGCACGAAAAACATGCTGCCGCCCAGCGAGGCATACAGCAGGAACGTCAACAGGTTCGCACCGGCGAAGTTGCGGTCACGGAAGTGCGCCAGGGGCAGCATGGGCGAACTGGCACGCTGCTCGACGAACGCAAAGGCAGCAAGCGCAATAACACCGATGATCGCCGCCACATAGACCGGGGCCGCCTGCCAGCCGAGCAACGGCGCCTCGATCAGCGCATAGACCACGCCAGCGAGGCCAATGGTCGCAAGCATGGCGCCACGCATATCGATATGCCCGGCCTCCGCGCCATGGCTTTCCGGCACCCGCCACAGGCAGATCAACACCAGCGCGATGCCGAGCGGGAGGTTAATGAGGAACGCCCAATGCCACGAGAAATGCTCGACAAGGAACCCGCCCAATACCGGACCAAGGGCCGCGGTGACACCGCTAAACGCCGACCACGTACCAATGGCTCTTCCGCGCCGCTCCTTGGGATACGCCGAGGTGATGAGGGCAAGGCTGCCCGGCACGAGTAACGCGGCGCCAAGACCCTGGGCACCGCGCGCGACTATCAGCGCCGTGATACCGGGAGCCGCGGCGCATGCCAGCGAGGCCAGCGTGAACACCACCGCGCCGATGGCAAACACCCTGCGCCGCCCGAAGCGATCGCCCAACACGCCACCCACCAGCAGCAGCGCCGAAAGCAGTAGTGCGTACGATTCCATGACCCACTGGGCGTCGGCCGTCGTCGCGTTCATCGCGCGCTGGATCGCCGGCAGCGCGACGTTGACGATGGTCCCGTCGACGAAAGCCATGCCTGAGCCGATGATGGCGGCCACGAGCGTCCAACGGCGTGCGCCTTCCGAACAGTCGACGGAGGTGGCGCGGCTTTCCTCGGGGGCATGTTTCGTCATGCGCGCAGCTTAGTGCCAAGCCGCGCTGGAACCTTGCACGGGTTGGACATGTCTCGCCCCGATTGAAGCGGCACGAAAAGTGACCCATATACAGAATGGTCACAAGTTGCCCTCCCCAACGACCTCATGTATAGGTGGGTCATGAACCAAGCCGCCCCCACACCTGCCCCCGACGCCTCGGCCCCTAGCATCCACGACCAGATCGTGGAGGCCGCCGATGCGCACTTCAGCCGCTTCGGCTACGCGAAGACCACCATGGCTGACCTTGCCCGGGCCATCGGCTTTTCCAAGGCGTATCTCTATAAGTTTTTCGATTCAAAACAGGCCATTGGCGAAGCCATCTGCACGAAAACCCTTGCGGGACAGTACGCCGCGATCGTGGCCGCCGTTGATGCCGCTCCGGGGCCGAACGAAAAGGTCCGCGCCATGCTGCGAACCGCCGTAGAACAGTGCCTGGCGCAGTTCTTCGCCGAACGGCAGCTATACGACATCGTGGCGCATTCCCGGGCCGAGAACTGGACAAGTTCGGTGAAGCATATCGCCCAACTCAATGATTTGCTTAAAGGCATCATTCGGGAAGGCCGCGCCTCAGGTGATTTCGAGAAGAAGACCCCGCTCGATGAGGTGTGCCAGGGGATCTGGCTGGCCGCGCTCCCCCTTGCCGACCCGGTCCTGCTTCAGCACAACCTGGACCTGGTCGAGGACGGACTACCGGCCGTCACCGGACTGATCCTGCGCAGCCTGGCACCCTGATCCACGAAAAATTCTTGCCTGTGACCCATTGACGTTTTGGTCACTCGTCACCACGATGTGGTTTTCCCGCCTCGGAAAGCCACCATGCACGCCCGCACAGCCCGCCCATCCTCCGTCCCCCTGCTCGTGCTCGGCAGTGCGGCGCTCGCCGTCGCCCTGAGCGCCTGCTCCCGTAGCGAAGCCGACCCTCGCCTCGCTGCCCCACTAGTCCGAACCGCCACGCTCGAAGCGAGCCACGCTAGCGAGGCCAGCTACTCGGGCATCGTTTCGGCGCGCGTGCAGAGCAATCTCGGCTTCCGTGTCCCCGGCAAGATCGTCGAGCGCCTTGTCGATGCCGGACAGGCCGTCAGCAAAGGCCAGCCGCTGATGCGGATCGACCGGACGGACCTCGCGCTGGCCGATACCGCCTCCATGGGCGAGCTCGAAGCGGCCCGGGCCCAGGCCATCCAGACCGCGGCGGACGAGAAGCGTTTTCACGGCCTGGTGGGCCGCGGCGCCGTATCCGCGTCGGCGTACGACCAGGCCAAGGCGGCTGCCGATGCCGCCGCCGCACGTTTGCGCGCAGCGCAAGCCCAGGCGGCGGTCACCGCGAATGAAGCCGGCTACTCCGTACTGCTGGCCGACGCGGATGGCATCGTTGTTGAAACCCTCGGCGAGCCCGGCCAGGTCGTGACCGCCGGCCAGGTCGTCGTTCGTCTTGCCCACGCGGGGCCCCGTGAGGCACGAGTCGATCTGCCGGAAACCATGCGCCCGGCCATCGGCTCGCTCGCTCGCGCCACGCTCTATGGCAATGAGGGCACAAGTGTCGATGCCCACCTGCGCCTGCTCTCCGATGCGGCCGATCCGCTCACCCGCACGTTCGAAGCGCGCTATGTGCTCGATGGCGCCGCAGCCCAGGCCCCGCTTGGCGCAACGGTGGTGATCCACCTGCCGTCGGCCGCAACCGCGGCGGCAGCCATTCCGGTGGCCGCGATTTTCGATGGCGGCAAAGGCCCGGGCGTGTGGGTTATCCAGGGCAAGGCCTCCACGGTATCGTGGAGGCCCGTCACGCTGGGGACGGTAGGCGATGAAACCGTCGCCGTCACCGCGGGCCTGCAACCCGGCGAGCGTTTCGTCGCGCTCGGTGCCCACCAGTTGCACGAGGGCGAGGTGGTGCGCACAAGCCTTACCGCAGGCGCGCAGCCATGAGCGGCTTCAATCTTTCCGCCCTGGCCGTCCGCGAACGCGCCGTCACCCTCTTTCTCATCATCGCGGTCTCCATGGCCGGCCTGTTCGCTTTCGTGCACCTGGGCCGCGCGGAAGATCCCGCCTTCACCGTGAAGGTAATGACCATCGTGACCGCATGGCCGGGCGCGACCGCGCAGGAGATGCAGGACCAGGTGGCCGAGCCACTGGAGAAGCGACTGCAGGAGCTGAGGTGGTACGACCGTAGCGAGACCTTCACCCGTCCCGGCGTGGCCTGGACGACGCTTACCCTGCGCGATGACACGCCCCCTTCGGATGTGCAGGAGGAGTTCTACCAGGCACGCAAGAAGCTGGGCGACGAAGCGGCGAAGCTTCCACAAGGCGTTGTCGGCCCCCTGATCAACGACGAGTATGCGGACGTGACCTTCGCGCTCTACGCGCTCAAGGCGCGCGGCGAGCCGCAACGCTTGCTGGTGCGCGAAGCGGAGACACTGCGGCAGCAGCTCCTGCACGTCCCCGGCGTGAAGAAGGTGAACATCATCGGCGAGCGCCCGGGAAAGATCTTCGTCGAGTTCTCGCATGAACGCCTGGCCACGCTGGGCATCGCCCCGACGGCCATCTTCGACGCGCTCAACAAGCAGAACGTGCTCACGGCGGCCGGCTCCATCGATACCGCGGGCCCGCAGGTACTGATCCGCCTGGATGGCGCGTTCGATGACCTGAAGACGATTGAGCAGACGCCCGTGGTGGCGAATGGCAAGACCCTGCGCCTGGCCGATATCGCCAGCGTGCGCCGCGGCTACGAAGACCCAGCCACCTTCCTCATCCGCAACGATGGCGAGCCGACGCTCGTGCTTGGCGTCGTCATGCGTGAGCGCTACAACGGCCTCGAACTGGGCAAGGCCCTGGAGAAGGAGGCCGCGACGATCTCATCGAATCTGCCACTCGGTCTCTCGTTCACCAAGATCACCGACCAGGCCGTGAACATCGCCGAGGCCTACGACGAGTTCATGCTGAAGTTCTTCGTGGCCCTCGCCGTCGTCATCGCAGTGAGCCTGATCAGCCTGGGCTTCCGCGTGGGTATCGTCGTGGCCGCCGCCGTGCCACTGACGCTTGCCGGTGTATTCATCATCATGCTGGTGACCGGCCGTGACTTCGACCGCATCACCCTGGGCGCGCTCATCCTGTCGCTGGGGTTGCTGGTGGATGACGCCATTATCGTCATCGAAACCATCGTGGTGAAGATGGAAGAAGGCAAGGACCGTATCGCGGCCGCCACCTATTCCTGGGGCCACACCGCGGCGCCCATGCTCGCTGGCACGCTGGTCACGGCCATTGGCCTGATGCCAGTAGGCTTTGCCCAATCGACCGCTGGCGAGTACGCGGGCAACATCTTCTGGGTGGTGATGTTCTCGTTGCTCACCTCGTGGCTGGTCGCGGTGGTGTTCACGCCGTACCTTGGCGTCAAGCTCCTGCCGAAGATTCCGGCTGTCGAAGGTGGCCACGCTGCCATCTACGGCACCCCGCGTTACCGCGCGTTCCGCCGCCTTATCGCGTTTGTTGTACGGCGCAAGGTGCCGGTGGCACTCGGCGTCGTCGCGCTGTTCTTCGTAGCCGTGTTCGGCATGGGTTTTGTCCGCCAGCAGTTCTTCCCCATCTCCGATCGCCCCGAGGTACTGGTGGAAGTACAGATGCCCGAAGGCACCTCGATCGATGCCACCAGCAAGGCCACGGTCAAGGTGGAAGCCTGGTTGCGCAAGCAGCCCGAGGCAAAAATCGTGACCAGCTACATTGGCCAGGGTGCACCACGCTTCTTCCTTGGCATGGCGCCGGAGCTTCCTGATCCGTCGTTTGCCAAGATTGTGGTCCTTACCCCCAATGAGAAGGCGCGCGAGACCCTGAAACTCCGCGTGCGCCAGGCCGTGCAGGATGGCCTCGCCCCCGAGGCACGCGTGCGGGCCACGCAAATCGTATTCGGGCCGCCCTCGCCGTTCCCCGTGGCCTTCCGTGTCTCCGGGCCCGATGAGGATAAGGTGCGCGCCATTGCCGCACAGGTGCGTGACGTGATGCAGAAGAACGCCGCCATGCGCACAGTGAATACCGACTGGGATGAGCGGGTGCCGACCGTACACTTCGTGCTCGATCAGGACCGCCTGCAGGCGATTGGCCTAAGCACGCACGATGCATCCACGCAGCTACAGTTCCTGTTGACCGGCATCCCTGTCACCAGCGTGCGCGAAGATATCCGCTCGGTGGATGTGGTGGCGCGCAGCGCAGGCCCAACCCGGCTTGACCCGGCGCGCCTGGGCGCGTTCTCGCTGGTCGGCAGCGCGGGCCAGCGTGTCCCACTTGATCAGCTCGGCCACGCCGAAACCCGCATGGAAGACCCCATCCTGCGCCGGCGCGATCGCATGGCCACCATCACGGTGCGTGGCGATATCGACGAACGGTTCCAGCCGCCAGATATCTCGATGCAGCTGATCGCCCAGTTGAAGCCCGTTACCGATGCCCTGCCCGCTGGCTATGCCATCGACACCGCCGGCGCCCTGGAAGAGGCTGGCAAGGCGAACAAAGCGCTGGCTGCCGTGTTCCCGCTCATGCTGCTTTTGATGATGATCGTGATCGTGTTCGAGGTGCGCTCGCTTTCGGGCATGCTGATGATCCTGGCCACGGCTCCGCTGGCACTGGTCGGCGTAGTGCCCACGCTACTGTTGTTCCACCAGCCGTTTGGCTTCAACGCCATCCTCGGGTTGATCGGCCTGGCCGGCATCATCATGCGCAACACGCTCATCCTGATCGGCCAGATCCACACGAACCAGCAGCAGGGCCTGGATACCTACCATGCAGTGGTCGAGGCGACGGTGCAGCGCTCGCGGCCGGTGATCCTTACCGCGCTGGCGGCGGTGCTGGCGTTTATCCCGCTCACGTTCTCAGTGTTCTGGGGCTCGCTCGCCTTCACCCTGATCGGCGGCACGATCGGCGGCACGGTGCTCACACTGCTGTTCCTGCCTGCGCTGTACGCCATCTGGTACCGGATCAAGCCGGACAAGGATATCGATCCGGGTGCGGTGCCTGCACTGAGTCATTCGCCGACGGGGGATTGAGCAAACCTTACAAAAAAAGGCGGCGCCGCGTGGCGCCGCCAATTCTCGCCATCCCTGCCAGTCGCTCAATGCACTGCTGCGCCCGCCATTCACGCACCCCGCAGGAACGTGCGCACGTGCGCCACGTAGTCATCCACGTACTGGAACAACGCACCGTGCCCGGCATTCGGATAGATGATAAGTGTTGCGTCGGGCAGGAACTTCGCCAGGGTGAATGAGTTCTCCGTGGGGATCATGGTATCGTTGTTACCGTTCGCGACGAGCACCGGGTGCGTAATCTTCGCGAGCTTCCCGCCCACGTCGCCACCCCAGTTCGCCCAGTCGATCATGGCCTGCAACTGCACAGGCGCGACGGACGGTGCCGCCGGGAGGTCAGCTTCTGCGCTGCGTGTCGCGAGCCGCTCGACGAAGGCGTCGGCCGCTGCGGCTCCCGCGGGTGTCGAAGGAAAGAATAGCCGCTTCAGCTTTTCCGCCGGCGCCATGGCGGTATCCGTATAGATAGCGATCAGCTCGGGCCGGTCCATGCCGGCCCCCGGGCCGCCCTGCGGCGCACTACCCGAGATAACCAACCGCCCGACCAGCCCGGGCCGCGCAATCGCGATGTCCTGGGCAAGGAACCCGCCCAGTGAGTAGCCCAGGATGTGTACCTTCGCGACACCCAGCGCGTCCAGGAATCGCAGCACATGCTCCGCCATCGCGGCGATCGACGCCGGCACCTCACCGCCAGAGCGGCCAACGCCAGCGTTTTCAAACAGCACAACCTCACGATCTTCGGCCAGCGCATCGATGATCGCCGGATCCCAGTTATCAAGCGTGCCGGTGAAGTGCTGGAGGCACAACAAGGGTGTGCGTCCCGAGGCACCGAAGCGCCGGTACGCGTAACGAATGCCGCCAGCATCGATGTAACGGGTTTCGGCCGTGGCCGTTGTAACGATGGTCATGGCGCGTCCTCAGCTGAAAGTGAAGCCGGAAAGATCGACACCGACGATCAGCGGCTCCGGCAATGCGGTGTTCGATGAGGCACGCGGATATATGCGCAGGCGCGACGGCAACATGATGCCCTGTACGTCCACATAGTCATGGAGGTAGCGCGCGGCAGCATTCTTCCCCTGGATATCCACTTCATAGTCGTGTCGGCGAAGCAATCCATCGGCATCGAAGTAATAGGTCTGCACGGCGCTATGCGTGGCGATGTCATCCGGGAACACGGCACGCAGGCGGCGCCAGACCAAGCCATCGACCGTCCACGGCTCCAGCTCTTCGACCTGCACGCCAGGCCTCGCCAGAACAAAAGGCGACGTGAGGTACGTCCACATGGTGTAGCCGGCGAAGTATGCCAACTGCGCATTGGTCCACGGCGTCTCCATTTCGAAGCCATCGAACGACCGGCGCGGCTCGTCCAGGGACTCGACCAGCTGCCCCCCATGCCCCCGGATTTCCACGCGACTCGGCGTAAACTCCGAGTGATCCGTCGATGGTGCGAACGGCTCGTGCGATACACGCTCTTCGTGGAGGTTGACGGTCACCACGGAATCAGTCAGGACGCCATCGCGCTGCTTTAGCGCCCAGAGCATGCCCGTATGATGAAGGTGGGCGGTAAGCGTATGGAAGCTACTGAAACGCTCCATGCCACCTGCAGCACGGATTGCCAGGTCAAGTAGAGGAATCACGGGTTAGTCTCCGACGGGGAACTGATACCGACATAGTGCGGGTCGCGTCCATGCGCCGGATGACAATTTCAGCCGCGATTACGGACATCGTCAGGTCAGGAGACGGCCCTTCCGTTGCGTCGCCATGCGCCGGGCGGCATGCCTTCGATACGCGTAAAAACGCGCGTGAAGTGGCTCTGCTCCGCGAATCCGCAGCACAGGGCGATATCCGTCAGTGAGGCCCGCGTATCCCCCAGCATCTCCTTGGCCCGGGCAACACGCCTGTGCAGCAACCATTGTCGTGGGGGCATCCCGTGCGTAACGCGAAACGCCCGGGCAAAGTGGTTCGCCGACATGTTGCAGGCGCGCGCGACATCCGCCGTTGTGAACGGTGATGAGAGGTTGCCATCCATGAACGCAATGGCCCGGTCCGTCTGCCATGGGTAGAGGCCACCCGCCGGGCGGCGGACGTAAGTTCCGCTGCGCTCCGCACCATAGGCGGAGCGCAGCGCAAGTGCCACTTCCGCGAAGAGTGACGGCACGAACAAGGGTTGCACCGCGAGTCTTGCGAGCAGCGCACACAGCTTCTCCGCGACCACGGGAACGGTTAGCCGTCCCTCATCCACTCCGGCAGGCGTTGTCGGAAAAATCACAAAGCCAAGCTCTTCACCTGCCCCGTGATGCTCGCGGAACGCAACGAGAAACGGCTCGCCCGCCCCCGAATCCATCGCCAGCGGCACACCGACAAGTCCCTGCTTCAACCGCAAGGACGCCAGCATGGCTTCGAGTGAGCCCCCGGTTCGGTAGCTTGCTAGCGCATCGCGCCGATCAATAATGAAACCATAGGGCATGCCCTCGATATGATTCAAACCTGACATTGCCATGGCCTTCGTCAGCCCGACCGGGCCTTAGAACCCCTCAAGCACGAGCTTGCCGCGCGCCTTATGGCTCTCCAGCAACGCATGCGCTCGCCTTAGGTTGGCGGCGTTTATCAGCCCAAGGTGCTCGCCCACAGTGGTCTTGAGCACTCCCTCGTCGATAAGCGCGGCAACGCGGCCCAGCAGCGCGTGCTGCACCGCCATGTCTGCCGTACGATACATCGAGCGGGTGAACATGAACTCCCAGTGCAGCGAAACGGATTTCCGCTTCAACGGCAGCACATCCAGGCTGGCGGGATCATCGATCAGCGCAAACTGGCCTTGCGGCTTCAGCAGTTCGATAATCTGGGCGTAATACGCCTCGGTGTGGGTAAGGCTAATGACGTGGTCGATGTGCGTTAGCCCGGCGCTATTTAGCTGGGGCTGGAGCGGCAATGAATGATCGATCACATGGTGTGCGCCAAGGCCGCGCACCCAATCCTGCGTTTCCTGCCGCGACGCGGTACCAACCACGGTAAGCGCCGTGAGCTTCGCCGCGAGCTGCACGAGAATGGAGCCAACGCCGCCGCCCGCGCCGATCACAAGCACGCTCTGCCCATCCCCGCCGCCCTCGGCGATACGCAGCCTGTCAAAGAGAAGCTCCCACGCCGTGATGGCCGTAAGCGGGAGCGCCGCAGCCTCTGCGGGTGAGATGGTGGACGGCGCGAGGCTCGCAATGCGCTCGTCAACGAGCGTGTACTCCGCGTAAGTTCCCGGGCGCGTAATGTCGCCAGCGAACCATACGATGTCGCCAGCCCTGAATAACGTCACGGCGTCACCTACCTGCTCCACCACGCCGACAGCGTCCCAGCCCAACACCCGCGGAGCAGCAGGGGGAACGGCTGCGCGGAGTTTGGCGTCGACCGGGTTCACGGCAATCGCCTGGATCTTCACCAGCAGGTCATGACTGCCCGGCTTCGGTGTGGGTACCTCCATCTCATACAGGGAGGCCGGATCATCGGCGGGCACGCCTGCCCGATCGTAGACAATGGCTTTCATGGATGAATCTCCTTATGTGTCGTCCAGAACCCGCTCTGGAAAGCGCGTGATACACACGATGACGGTGACGCTGGCATCCTGGCGAAGGTGCTCTGCCAGCGCAGGAAGGTCCCACGGGCAGCCTGCCTCGGCGGATACCACCTCCACGGGACAACGTGTGCGCGTGGTGATTGTCTCGGCTAAAGTGTTCAAGACACCGCGATCGGAATCGACCAGGATCAGCCCGTACCCTTCGCTCGCCAGATGGTCCGCGCATGCCATGCCCAGCGCAGAAGCCGCATCCGTGATCACCGCTGTGCGAAACGCCGAGGGCATCCTGGTTCCTTTCCATACGGTGCGTTGAGGTGCCCATGCTGCATCGGCACCGGGCGAGCGCCAATGACGAAGTTGGCTAGTTTTTCGGACACGGCACCAGGTATTCGCAATGCATCGAATGGCTTATTTCCTCACGCACGGCTTCCAGGTCATGGCGATCGGCACCCAGACCGTATTCGAAATGGCCAATATCGTGGCCCGCGAAAAGGTGTACGAGATCACGAACTACTCGCTCGCGGGTGGCGAAGTTCGTTCGTCCGTCGGGGTTTCCGTCACCACGGAAAAGGCATCGCCGCAAGTCATCGCCGATACCTGGATGATCAGCGGCATCGTGAACCCGCTGGTTCACCCGACACCTGCGGCGGAGCTGGCGTTCATTAGCCAGGCATCCATGCGCGCGCGACGAACCGTCGGACTCTGCACGGGCACCTTCGTGCTGGCCGAGGCCGGGCTGCTGGAGGGGCGGCGCGTCACGACCCACTGGGCCTATGCGGATGAACTGCGCAAACGCTGCCAGGGCACCCAGGTGGAAGCGGACAGGATCTTCATTGTCGATGGCCCCATCTGGACCTCTGCGGGACTCACCGCCGCCATGGACCTTGCGCTGGGTTTGGTCGATAAAGATCTGGGCCCCGAGCTGGCCAGTTCGGTAGCGCACGTGCTTGTCATGCATCACAGGCGCACTGGCGGCCAGTCCCAGCATTCCGAGCTGTTGAAGATGGCGCCAAAATCCGACCGCATCCAGACAGCACTGGAATACGCCCGAAAAAACCTGGGCAAGGCCCTTTCAGTCGACGACCTGGCCGACGCGGCGCACCTCAGCCCACGGCAGTTCAGCCGGGTCTTCCAGGCCGAAACCGGCCACTCGCCGGCCAAGGCTATCGAGCGACTGCGCATCGAGGAAGCCCGCAACATGATCGAGCGCGGGCGCCACTCGCTTGAAGTGATTGCCCGGGAAACAGGCTTCCGCGACCGCAAACACCTGCGTGAGGCGTTCGTGCGGGGCTATGGCGTTACGCCCCTGTCGCTACGACGGGGCGCACGCATGGCGGGCGACAGGGATGCCGCCGATGACGAGATCGAAACCGAGTTCGCGTCCTGACGTGCCGTCAGCCGGCGACGAGGTCCACCGACGCTTCGGCCGTCAGCGCCAGGAACGTGAAGGTCTCCTGCAGGTAGAGCGTCACCGATGCCGCATCGTGCGAATCGTAGCCGATCGAGACATCCTGGCCCAGGTGCAGCTCGTAGTCGCCACCGCGCGCGGATAGCAGCACGCCGCCTTCGATGGCTGGCGCCCACACGATGCCACCATTGAGCATGCCATGCAGCTCGCGGTAGACCGGGTAGCCTTCGTCCGTTGCGCCGTTCATCGCGGCATACGCCTTCGCACCAAGGGCAAGGCGGTAGGGTCCGTTAACGCCGGAAAGGCGCAACTCGCTGAGGGCCTTGGCCACCGCCCGCGGGTACGCCGCGATATCCGCAGGCAGTGCCACCTTCTTGTTATCGGTGGTCTGGCGGATGCCGGTGATGCCCGCTTCGGCATAGCCTTCGAACACCGCGCGGTCCTCGGCGAACGCCAGCTTGCGCGCCGCATCCTTCAGTGGCTGCAGGTCGGGATCGTTCGAGCCACGCGCAACGCCATCGATCTCTTCGCGCGAGAGCACAAACGGCACGCGCAGTTCCACCAATGACGCCACCTGGCGCTGGAGCGAGCGGATGCCCTCGCCTGGTGCCGCGATTTCACGCACATGGCCCGTAGCTACGCCGCCGTAGTCATACCCACGCGGGCCGACCACATCAACCAGGCGACGTGCGGCCATGTACTCCTTCAGCGTGCGCGTCGCTTCGTCTTCGATCTGCTTCCAGGCGCCGCCACTGACGGGGGCGAGTTCGCGAAACAGGTTACCCATGGGTGTTCTCCATCTTGAGCGAGCCGATGCCGAGCGAGCCGTCACCGGCAGGCGCATCGTCATCGGGTTCGGAAACCGGGCGTGCGCCGGTGGCACCGGGCGCATCGGGAATGGCATTAAGGAAGCTGGCGGCAGGCACGAAGAACAGGCAGCCGGTAACGGCCACGCTGAAATCCAGCAAGCGATCGTAGTTGCCTGGCGGGTTGCCCACGAACATGTTGTTCAACATTTTCTCGGTGCGCGAGGGCGAGCGCGCATACCCGATGAAGTACGTACCGAACTCGCCCTTGCCCACGTCACCGAACGGCATGTTGTCGCGGACGATATCCAGCTCTTCGCCATTTTCCTCGATGCTGGTAAGCACGTTGTGGGCGTAAGATGGCTTCGCGGCGTCATCCAGCTCGATATCCGAGAGCTTGTGCCGGCCAATGATCTTTTCCTGTGCTTCGATCGGCACGTCGTTCCAGCGCTTCAGGTCGTGCAGGTACTTTTGCACGATGACGTAGCTGCCACCGGTGAAGTCGGGATCCTCATCGGCAACCACGGCGGCTTCCACCGCTTCGATACCGGTGGGGTTTTCGGTGCCGTCGACAAAACCGATGAGGTCGCGATCATCGAAATACTTGAAGCCGTGCACCTCATCAACCACGCTGACCGATCCATCCAGGCGGGACAGGATCTGGGTGGCCAGTTCGAAGCACAGGTCCATGCGTTTCGCACGAATGTGCAGGAGGATGTCGCCCGGCGTGGACGGCGCGCGGTGCACCCCATTGATCTCGGCGAACGGGTGTAGGCTGGCCGGTCGCGGACCGGCGAACAGGCGGTCCCACACGGTGGAACCAAATGCCATGACACACGAAAGCTGGCCCTCGAGGTCGCGGAAGCCTACCGCGCGCAACAAGCCGGCCAGGTCGCCACATAGCGAGCGAACAGCGTCAACCGATGCGGTACCCGGGTTCACCGTCAGCACCAGGAACATGGCCGATCGCGACAGGGTCGCTACCACGGGCTGCGGAACTACATTTGCCACGAACCTGCTCCTTCGTCTCACGAGTGAAGAGGATCCGTCACGGCCCGGGCCGTGGCAAGTGCTCTGTGGCTATTCGTCCTGCACGAAGCTCACGAATCGCCGCCCCATGCCCGCCAGTTCCACTGCTTGCGTGGCGCGCGCACCCGCCGATTCGAGCAACCACATCGTACGCAGGCGGTGCGATACCAGCATCCAGTCGTCATCGCGGGGCGGCGTCTTGTACGTTTCCGCCGTGCCTTTGAGCACCTCACGCAGATGATCGCGGGATGGCGTGTAGACGATCACCCCTTCGTTCGAGAGGCCCGCTTCGCGGATACCCAGCCGTGCGCACAGGACCTCGCGCGTCCCGGCTTCCGCGTAGTCATCGGTACGGCGACGCAGCACCGCGGCCGCGACCTCCGGGTCGGTCCAGTGCCCGTCGTCATCCTGGAACAGACCACCGGTTTCCCATGCGTCGGGCGGGCATAGCTTGTTGGCCGGTTCGAGGGCGATGAACGGGTTCACTTCGGCCGGATATACACGGCACGCCGTCGGCCGGCGCTCGTAGATGCCGCACCCCATGTCGGCGCGCAGGTTCGGGCAGGCGCCATCGAACGTGGCGACCAGGGTCACGATGACGCGCACCGGAAGGTGCCCACTCATGGCCTGGAAGGAGCGCTTGCGCTTATGCCACGCCGGGCCGTTATCAGGCGCCGGCTCCTCGGGCCACGGCACGGCCTCGCAGAACACTTCGACCTCACCACCGTCGTCGATCCACGCCAGCGCTTCCGCCACGCTCAGGGGCAGGCGCAGCCCGTGGCAGCAACGGCCGCACATGGTGCAGGAAAAGCGCCGCGCCATCCCAATCAGCCCTTATCGGTCAACCACACGCGGATCAGCGAAAGCAGCTTGTCCACATCCAGCGGCTTGGCGACGTAATCGCTGGCACCCGCCTGCAAGGCCTGCTGCTGGTCATCCGGCATGGCCTTGGCGGTAAGCGCGATGATCGGCAGCTTGTCCCAGCGACGTTCCTGGCGGATCCGTTGCATGGCAGTCAGGCCATCCATCACCGGCATCATGATATCCATGAGGACCAGTTCGTACGCACCCTGCCCCGGCTCGCTCGCGCTCGCGAGCATATCGAGCGCTTCCTGGCCGTTACGCGCGATGGTGACGAGGCAACCGTGCGGCTCGAGCACGTTCATGAGCGCGAATACATTGCGCACATCGTCTTCGACCAGAAGAATGCGCCGGCCCTCCAGCACCGCATCGCGATGCAGCGCCGCGCGGATCATGCCTTGCTGCGGCTCCGGCAGCTCGCTGACCACCTGGTGCAGGAACAGCGACACTTCATCGAGCAGGCGCTCCGGTGACTTCGCACCCTTGATGATGATCGAGCTCGAATAACGGCGCAGCCGCTCTTCCTCCATGGGCGAGAGCACGCGGCCGGTGTAAACGATGACCGGCGGGAAGGCATGGCCCTCGTTCGCACTCAGCGTTTCAAGCAATTCGAAGCCCGAGGTATCCGGCAGTGACAGGTCCAGCACCATGCAGTCGAACGCCTGCGCCTGCAACGCGGTAATGCACTCCGCCGCGGTCCGTGCGCCCACGGTCTCCACATCGGCCGTGGCGAGCAGATGGCGGATCGCATCGAGCTGCACGGCATCGTCTTCCACCACAAGCACGCGACGCGGGCGCTGCGACAAGCGCGCCTCGAGCGAATCCAGCGCGCCCGTCAGCGCATCGCGGGTGACCGGCTTGGTGAGGTAGCCCATCGCGCCCAGCGAAAGCGCCGTGCGTGAATGATCGGATGCCGATACCACGTGGATGGGGATATGCCGGGTGCGCACATCGTGCTTAAGAATATCGAGCACATACAGGCCCGATTGGTCCGGCAGGCCGATATCCAGGATGATCGCGTGCGGAAGGTATTCGCGAGCCATCGTGAGGGCGTCGTTCGCCGTGCGCGCGACGATGGCGCGGAAGCCCATGTCGGTCGCCAGGCCGCTGACGATCTCAGCGAAGGTGTGATCATCCTCAATGACGAGGATGAGGCGACCCTTCTCCGCGCCCAGGGGCGGCAGCGACGCCGGCGATGGCGCCGTAAGCCCAGGCGCGGCGCGCGTTACGGCCGGAGCCGCCGCGGGCGGCGCGGGCGCGGGCGCGGGCGCGGGTGCGTGCGCGTGCGCGTGCGCGTGCGGCGCAGCCTGCGCGCCTTCGAGCTTCGTGGCGATGGTGAGCGTGAATGTGCTGCCCTTGCCCGGCTCGCTTTGCACCGTGATTTCGCCACCGAGGCGCCGGGCCAGCTCAAGGGAGATAGAGAGGCCCAGGCCCGTGCCACCGTAGCGGCGGCTGATCGAGCCATCCGCCTGCTGGAACGCCTCGAAGATGCGCGCCTGCTGATCGGGTGCGATGCCGATGCCGGTATCGCCCACGGTGAAGGCCACCCGCCCGCCGCGTTCAGCGCGCACACCCAGCGTGACGCCGCCGGCCTCGGTGAACTTCAGCGCGTTGGAGAGGAGATTCTTGAGAACTTGCTCCAGGCGCTGGCGATCCGTCTCGATGATCGGCGGTGTGCCCGGTTCGGCCGCCACCGTGAACGTCAGGCCTTTCTCCGTCGCAATGGGCGACAACAAGGCTGACAGGTCATCGAGCAGTGCCTCGGTTTTCACCGGTTCGCTGCGCACATCCACGTGGCCCGCCTCGATCTTCGACAGGTCAAGGATATCGTTGATCAGCGTCAGCAGATCGGTGCCCGAGGTATGGATGGTGCGCGCGAACTTAACCTGTTCTTCAGAGAGGTTGCCGGTCGTGTTATCGGCCAGCAGTTTCGAGAGGATGAGCGCGGAATTGAGCGGCGTGCGCAACTCGTGCGACATATTGGCCAGGAACTCGGACTTGTACTTGCTGGCCCGCTCCACTTCGCGCGCCTTCAGCTCGGTCGCCTGGTTCGCGGCACGCAGCGCATCACGCTGCTGTTCGAGCTGCTCGGATTGCCCAGAGAGATGGGCGTTGGTCTGTTCCAGCTCCGCCTGCTGTTCCTCCAGCTCATGCTGGGATTCCCGCAGGGCGCGGCTCTGCTCTTCCAGTTCTTCATTGGAAACCCGCAACTCTTCCTGCTGGGCCTGCAGCGCCTCGGACTGGCGGCGGGTCTCTTCAAGCAGGCGGTTGAGCTCGGCGCGGTACGCCGCCGAGCGCAGTGCGATGGCGATGGCTGGCGAGGCTTGCTCGAGCAGCGTGACCGCATCGTCATCCACGGGCTGGAAAAAGCCGAGCTCCAGCACGCCCTGCACCATGCCATCGGAAACACCCGGCGCCACGACCAGGTGCCGCGGCTTGGCCTGGCCGAGACCCGAACCCACGGTGAAATAACCATCGGGGACGTCGTTCACGACGATGACGCGGTTCTCGTCCACCGCACGGCTAAGCAGGCTGCCGGCCGGCCGGGCGGTATCGCCCTGGCCATCGGGTGCCAGGCCCACCGCGCCGGCGCGAACAAATCGCCCATGGCTGGCGGTAAACAACGCGCCCGCCTCAGCACCGAGAAAGCCGGCCAGGAACGAGAGGATGCCGCCACCCAGTTCACTGGCATCCTTGTCGCCGGCCATGACGGTGGCCAGCTCGATCTGGCCACGTTGCAACCACGCATCACGCTCACGAGCCAGTGAATTACGCCGGATCAGCACGGCGATAAAGATCGTCAGGCCCACGCCAAGGAACGCACTGGCCGCGCCACTGGTAATGGCGGTGCTGTAGGCGCTCTCCATCTCGGCAAGGCGCTTGGCACGCAGATCGTATTCGACGGCGCGCATGGCTGTGAGCCGCGCGCGAATGTCATCCATGGCGGCCTTGCCGCGATCGGAATTGACCACCGGCAGGGCAGCCTCCAGGCCACGGTCGCGGCGGAGTTCAATCGTCTCACGCAGCTCGGTCAGCTTGTCGTTGATGCGCACGCCCAGCTCACGCAGGCGGGTCTGCTGGCCGGCATCGCCATCCAGCGCCACGCGGATGGCCTCGAGCCGGGCCGGGATCATGGCCAGGGCGGCGCGGTACGGCTCGAGGTAGCCGTCGCTGCCGGTCAACAGGTAACCACGCTGGCCGGTCTCGGCATCCTGGATGCTGGAAAGGACTTCACCAAGGCCGGCCACCGTTTCTTGCGAACGGATAACCAGCGCATTGTCGCTACGGATGGTCCGGATATTCGCGCCGGCGATGAGGCCGCTGCAGACGAAGAACACGATGACCAGCAAGAGGGCCAGGAGCATCCGGGCATCAGCCCCGGCGCGCTTCGAGGGACGTCGGGACTTGGGCTGGAGCGTCATGGAGACTCGGGCGGTGGGGGCAACTCCTCAATCTACCATGCGGCCGGGGGCAATCGAATGCACCCCGGCCACGCCACGCCTCAGAGTTTCGAACCGCCATCCACCGCCAGGCTTGCCCCGGTCACCCAGTGCGAGTCGTCCGATGCCAGGAAAAGCACCGCGCCGGTGATGTCGTCGGGCTGGGCCACCCGCTTCAGCGCCTGCATGCCAAGGGTGAACTGTCGCCCCTCGTCGGTACGCGCAAACTTCGACATATCGGTCTCGACCACGCCCGGGGCGATCGCGTTCACCCGGATGTCGCGCGGACCAAGGGCGGCGGCAAAGTGCTTCACCAGCGTTTCGGTCGCGCCCTTGGTCGCCGCATAGGCGGAGAGGTTGCCCACGGCCGAGCGGGCGGCAAGCGACGTGGTGAAGATGACCGAACTGCCCTTACACAGGATCGGGAGTAGCTGCTGTACCAGGAAATACGGCCCGCGCACGTTCACATCGAACATGGTGTCGAACTCGGCGATGGTCTGGTCCTCGATCGTGGCGGCCGTTGATACGCCAGCGTTATTGACGAGGATATCCAGCCGGTCACCGACGATGCTGCGCACGGCCGCCGCGAGCTTATGCGGACCGTCCGCCGTGCCAAGATCTGCACCGACAGCGCTGGCCCGACCGCCGGCCTGGGTAATCTCAGCCACCACGGCATTCGCCTCTTTCGGCGAGGCGCTGTAGTGGACGAGCACCTGTGCGCCCGCCTTGGCCAGCGTCAGGGCGATCGCGCGGCCAATGCCGCGGGAGCCACCGGTTACGAGGGCGGTCTTACCGGAAAGGGAAGTCATGGGAATCGCCTGCAACAAGGAAGTTGATGAAAGGCTACGCCGCGCAGCATGGGCGGCGGAAAGACTTTGTTTGCAGCGGTCCGATGCTTTCAAAGCATGGCCCGGGCAAGCCCGGCATCAGGCCTTGCTGCGCTGCCCCGCCGGACCGGCCTTGATGACCTGATCGATACACGCCAGGAAGGCTTGAAGGATGGGCGATGGGTTGTCCTTGCGGTAGCCCACCACGAGGTCGATGGTCGGCGGCTTGCCCACCAGCGGCCGGCTCACCACCGACCATGGCAGCAGCGGCTCCACATAGGCAGGGAGCAACGCCACGCCACCGGTAGACGCAACCAGCGACATACCCATGGCGAAGTTATCGATGTGGTGGCTGGGGGTCACGTCCACCCCGTTGCGCTTGAGGTAGTCATCGACGACATCACGCAACACGTGCGGCACATCGGAGAAGCCGACGAAAATCTCTCCCTCCAGATCGGCGGGGGCCACGCTCTTACGACGTGCCAGGCGATGGCTGCTTGGCAGGATGGCGACGAGCGGCTCCTTGGCGATGACCTGATACGTCACATCGGGCCGCGGCTCCACGCGCAGGAAGCCCAGGTCAATCTCGCCACTCTGCAATGCATCACCGACATCAGGCGAATACAGGCTCACCACCTTGAACTCGATCGTCGGCAGGTGTGCACGCAACACGCGCGTGACGTGCGGCAACCAGTCAACCTCCTGGCCGGTGAGGAAACCCACGGAGAACGTCTCCCGGGGCGGCCGCGCGGCACGACGGGCTGCCTGTATGGCCTCGGCCGCCTGGCCTACGGCAAGACGGGCGTGATCAAGGAACGCCTTCCCCGCTGGCGTCAGCTCGACGCCCCGGGCCCCACGCGAAAACAACGGCGTTCCTACTTCGTATTCTAGGTCGCGCAGTTGCCGGCTCAATGAAGGCTGCGCGGTATGCAGGCGCTTTTCCGCGGCGACGGTGAGGCTGCCCTCTTCGGCGACGGCGATGAAATAACGCAGGTGGCGCAGTTCCATGGATCCATGCCTGTCAGGTATGTCTGGACTACAAACAAAGTCTTTTTCATAGCGAAAGTCAAGGCGTAGATTGCGCTCCAAGGACGAAGCACCGGGAACCACCCATAACTCTGGGGAATACCTGAGGCGAGACGTCCGGGTACCTGTAGATCCCTCTCCCTGCTTGAAGGAAACCCCTCATGTCCCATCTCATCAACAAAACCTCGCTTGTAACCGGCGCCTCTCGCGGTATCGGTGCCGCCATCGCCAAGCGCCTCGCGGCGGATGGTGCCAACGTCGCCATCACCTATACCCGGGGCGCCGAAGCGGCCGCCCAGGTGGTGAAGGACATCCAGCAGGCAGGCGGCAAGGCCATCGCGATCCAGGCCGATGCGGCAGATGCAAACGCCGTGGCGGCTGCCGTCGAAAAAACGGTCGCCACCTTCGGTGGGCTCGATATCCTGGTTAACAACGCCGGCACCGCGATCCCCAAGCCGTTCGTCGAGTCCACGCTCGAGGAAATGGACCGTGTCATCGACATCAACCTGCGCGGCGTGTTCATCGCCACCCAGGCGGCGCTCAAGCACATCCCCGATAACGGCCGCATCATCACGATCGGCTCCTGCGTCGGCGAACGCATGGGTACGCCCGGCCTGGTGGCCTATGCCGCCACGAAGGGCGCGGTGAAGATGTTCACGCAGGGCCTGGCCCGTGAACTTGGCCCGCGCGGCATCACGGTAAACAACGTGCAGCCCGGCCCGATCGATACCGACCTGAACCCGGCGAACGACGAATGGGCCGCTCCGCAGATCGCCAACACGGCCCTGAAGCGTTATGGCCACGTCGACGATATCGCCGCCATGGTGGCCTTCGTGGCCGGCCCGGAAGCCGGCTATGTCACGGGCACCAGCCTGACGGTAGATGGCGGTACCAACGCCTGAAGCAAAACGGCCCGCCATCACTGGCGGGCCGTTCGCTGTCATGCGTGCATGGCTGGCGGCCTACTTGTTGCCACGTACCGTGAACGCTGCTTCCGCTTTCTGGCTTAGCGTGCCCAGTTCGAAGTGCTTACGGATCTCGCTGGCCCAGATCTGGGCAATCACCTTGTAGACCTCCTCGGTCGGATGCGCTTCATCACTCGTGGTGGTTTTGTAAGCGGCGAGCTGATCCTTCGGCGGTGCGCCGTAGCGCACTTCGATACCCGGAGGCTGGGCACCCTTGGTGAACCCGTACGAATCCAGGTTCTGGCAGACGTGGAACATCGGTGTGTAGATATCCACGATGCCGGCGGGTGTGGTTTTCGGGAAATGGTCCTTGATCTCCTTCGCCAGTTCGTGGCCAAACTCCAGGGACCCATTCGAGTAACCCACGACCTTGGCAGCCGCTTCCTGGCCGATGTAGCGCACGGCACTGTTGGGATCGGGCAGGTTGCCGAACAGGAACGCCGCATTGGGATCCAGCGCAATGATTTCCTGGCAGATCTGGCTCATCTGGTCCGCCACCGGCTTCATGTCGACCGGCGAGCGGTTATTCGTGACCAGATCGTTCAGGCCAAACCAGATCAGGTACAGGCCAGCGCCAGGCGCGGGGCCGTACTTTTTCAGGTCCTTCTTGTAGCGCTCGAACTGCTCGCGGAACGTACCCAGGCCAACGCCGTAGCGATCGGAGCCACCCATCGCGCCGCCTTCGGCATAGTTCGCGTAAAACACGGGGTTGCCCTGCGCCGAGCCGGCGCTGCTGTTCTGCGACCAGGTGAGATGCGGCAGCGCGGCCGCATCGGACGTGGCCTTGTTGGTGATGATCAGCGGCTGCCCGCCGGCCCACTCCCAGATGAAATCGGTCCAGTTGCGGTTATCACTGAAGCGGTTCACCTGGTTCGTGCGCATCTTGCCCAACAACGCGGCAAACGCGCCCAGCAGTGTATTTCGCTTCACGCCGATATCCGAAAGGCTATCGCCAAAAATAATGAGTCGCTTGATGGTGGTGGTCATGGCGCGGTCTCCCTTACTTCACTTCGAACTTGCGGTTGAGGGTGGTGCCACCGAAGCGGTAGCACTTGTTGTTCGGGCCTTCGAGGGCGACATTCAGGATCTCGCCCCATGGCGCCCATACCAGGCCGGTCTTCGCCCAGGCCTTCAGGCGCAGGTTCTGCGCATCGCCGGGGATATCCTTGGTGAGCGACCAGCCCGCGGTTTGCTGGCCTGACTCCCATTTCTTCTCGACCATGTTTCCGTGCTCATCACCCTCCCGCCACGTCACTTCCGCCTTCGCCACATACGCGCCACCGTGCTCGAACTTGACGAAACCATTGGGATAACGAATGCACTGGGTTTCGGTGTAGTCCGTGGGGAAACCCATCGTCGCGAAGCGGTTGTCCTTCAGGAACGCCACCTGGTACGCCACGGGCAGGCCGGGGTTGTCACGGCGGTACGTCGCGCCCTTCTGGATGTACTCACGCAGGCCCTTCATCGCCTGGTCGGCATCGCCCTTGAACACTTCCAGGGTCGTTTCGGCGCCGCCACCGATAGCTACGACACTGAAGGTCGAGTTCTTGATGATCTGGCTGTACTTGCTCTCGAGGTTGCCACCCGCGGTGACGCCACTTGAGGTTGCCTGCTCGAAAGCTCCCTTCAGATTGGCTGTTGTATCGACGGCGCTGGTCTCCATCTTCACCATCAGCAAGCGGCCGTAATCGACACTGCGCACGTAAGCCGGCGGGTGGCTGCCGTTGAAGGCCGCACGGGCTTCGTCCTCCGTCACGGAGCTGGCGAACACGCCTGCGGCCGAGCCCGGCACATCCATCGTGACGGTGTAGAACACCTGCTTGAAATACGCGACGACGACGGAGCGCTCGGTGTTGCTCGTCGTGCTGAGCTGGGATGACACGTTGCCGCCTGCCCACTTGGCGTGGAAGCCGAGATCCAGGGCGGTCTGCTCGGTGGAATGCGACTGGGTTACCTGCATGAACGAGCGCGCGGCGTTCACGTAGCCATCGCGGCTCGCGATCTGGTTCCACGCCTCCAGTGCCGAGGTCACGTAATCCTGCACTGCGGAACCGGTCGGGACGACGGACTTGTGCGCGTCCGGCAAGCCCGGCAAGTCGATCGAAAGCACGCACTCACTACGCGCCAGCGCCAGCGGGGTCGGGTGGCCTTCCATCAGGTCTTCGTCGGCCAATACCAGCGCACCCGGGAAGATGACGCCAGCGGCCGGGCTAAGGATGGCGACTTCGGAGAGGTTCTTGCGCAGGTTGGTCTTTGTCTTGGTGCAGATCACCACGGCATTCGATTGCGTGGTGCGCTCCTTCAACGGCACGGCCTGCGTGGCCCCATCCGCCACCACGCTCAAGAGCACCCTGGGGTCGTAGGAAAGGCCGGAAATATAGTCAGCGATACTCATAGGAATCCTCACGTTGTGTGACATGAGTCCACTGGGTGTCCTGCCCCTTGCGGCCACCTTCCCAATGAACGGATACGGGTACGCGTAGCGCCCCCTTGAAGGGCACTATCGCGACAACGTGAGATGGGCCATATCGGGAAATTCCCGATTTATGGCGTGCATTTTCCTTGCAGGTTGCGCCGGCTACGCGAGCCCGCGACGCTCCCGCCGGGTTGTGTAAAGCGCTTTATCCGCCTCGGCCAGCGTCGCTTCGACGGTACGGCCCGGCAGGTGCTCGGCAATGCCCGTTGTGAATCCGCACGGTGCAGCCTCTGCTGCCGCCTCGAGCCGGCTTGCCATGCGTTGCGCATCAGCCATGCGGCCGCCTGGCTGCAGGATCAGGAACTCGTCACCACCAAGGCGCACCACGATATCGGCTGCCCGAGCGTGCGCGCGGAAAAACGCCGCCATGCCGATCAGCACTTCATCACCGCGCTGGTGGCCGAGCGTGTCATTGATCAGCTTGAACTTATCCAGATCGAGCGTGACGCACGACCACACGCCTTCCCGGCCACCTTCATCCATGAACGCAGCGAGATAACGCCGGTTGTGACATCCCGTGAGGGCATCACGCAGCGACCATTCACGCAGCCGTGCCTCCTGCCGGACCTGGTCAGTAATGTCCTGGGCATGGCCCAACACCTGCAGTTCGCCATCGAGCGTGTCGGTGACGTTGTGGTACTGCCACACCCGGTGCGAACCGTCGGCGGCAATGAAACGCAGGCGGCCCGCGTCAACGCCGCGCGCGCGAATGCGCGCGAGATACGCAGGCACGCGCGGCGCGTCGTCAACCGGCATCAGCTCGGCGATGGCGCGCCCGATGAGCTCCGACTCAGCAAAACCCAGCGAGCGGCATGCCGCCGGATTCACGGTCAAAAGCTGGCCCATGAGATCGTGGGTGCAGATAAGCCCCAGGCTGTAGGTAAACAAGCTCCGGAACCGGCGCTCACTGGCGATCAGCGCATCGATGTCGCGCCGCCTCTCGGTAATGTCCTGCAACGCGCCCACCAGGCGCGAGGCCTTGCCGGCACGTTGTTCCACGGTGCCCTGGGCACGCACCCAGATCGGCCGGCCGGCGGCCGTCGTCAGCGGTAGCTCGATGTCCCAGCCCTCGCCATGCTCAATGCCGCGCATGACCGCGGCCTCGAGGACCGCTCGGGCGCCTGGTGCGTAATAGCTGATGGCTTCATCCAGCGTGGGCTGGTGATCTGGCGGCAGGTCGTGGATCCGGCAGGTCTGTGCTGTCCAGGTTAACGTCCCGCTATCGAGGTCGAGCTTCCAGCCACCCACCCCGGCCACCTGGCCGATGCGATCAAGGAAATCCTCGCTGGCGGCCAGGCGATCACGCAACGCAAGTTCCTGCGGCTCGTGCGACGGCGATGGGCCGCAGCCGGAACCCTCCGTGGGCACCCCATGATCTGACATGCTGCACTCCGGCTCTCGCTTCCCCGGGGCGGAAGCATGCCGTGGTAACCGCGCTTACGCTAGGCCACCCGGGCTTACGGGCGCCGTTGGCCGCTGATGCCGGAGAGCAGGAGATTAATCCCCGCGAGGAAATCCGCGCGGTCGTCGTGCAGCGGGAGCTGCGCGGCCACGCTGACGGTGAACGGGAACGCCTGCGCATCCAGCCCAGCCCATGCCTGTGCCATCTCACCGAGGAACGCCTGCCGGTCGATCTCGCGCGTCGTGGCGAAGGCGGTATTCGCCGCGTTCTGGCCACCGACGCCGAGGATGTAACTCAGCAATGCGTTGGTCGTAGCCCACTGCGATTTCGGCGGAACGCCCATCGCGACCACCTGCTGGCCAAGGCGCTCCATGATGCGCACCACGGGAAGTTGTCCCGGCGCCCTGGCCAGGGCTGAGCCAACCCACGGGCGGCGGTCGATCTCATCAAACAGGCCCAGCGCGATAGCGCGGATCCTTGCCTCGGGCGTCTTGCCAGCGACACCCACCTCGAGCACGGCCGCCACCACCGAATCGCTGGCCGCCAGCAGAAGATCGCCTTTGTCGGCCACGTGCCAGTAGATGGCACCGGCACCGGTAGCCAGGCGCTCGGACAGCGCGCGGAAGGTCAGCCCGGCATCACCCAGGCTATCCAGCAGCTCGATCGATGCTTCGATGATGCGCTCGCGGGACAAGGATTCCCCGCGGCGCGCGGACGGTTTCGGCTTGGTAGGCATACGACGATCTTGACACAAATGGAACATCGTTCCAAGATGACTGGAACAGCATTCCACAAAGGACCGCCATGACCGATCACATCGCCATCATCGGCGCCGGCCTCGGCGGCCTGGTGCTCGCCCGCGTCCTCCACGTACACGGCATCCAGGCCACCATTTATGAAGCCGAAGCCTCGCCCACGGCACGTGCGCAGGGCGGCATGCTGGATATCCACGAACGCGACGGCCAGCTCGCCCTTAAGGCCGCCGGGCTCTACGGCGAGTTTGTCAAACTCATTCATCCCGGCGGCGAGGCCACCCGCGTCTTCGACCCCGCAGGCAATCTGCTCTTCCACAACGATGACGATGGCACCGGTGGGCGTCCCGAGGTCCCCCGTGGGGCACTGCGCCAGATGCTTATCGACTCCTTACCGGCCGGCACGATCCACTGGGGCATGAAGATGGCAGGCGTCACTCCGCTCGGTGACGGTCGCCACCGCATCGCATTCGCTGACGGAGCAAGCACGGTCGTCGATCTGCTGATCGGCGCCGACGGCGCGTGGTCGAAAGTGCGGCCCCTGCTTTCCTCGGCAAACCCCGTCTACGCCGGGCTCTCTTTCGTGGAGACCTACCTGCACGACGCCGACCGCACGCACACACCCAGCGCCACGGCTGTCGGGGCCGGCGGCATGTTCGCGCTCGCCCCCGGCAAGGGCATCATGGCGCACCGTGAACCGGGCGCCGTGTTGCACGCGTACATCGCGCTCACCCAGCCCGATGCGTGGTTCAGTGCTATCGATTTCACGGACGCGCCAGGCACCCGCGCCACGATCGCCGCGGAGTTCGAAGGCTGGGACCCCGCGCTTCGCGCCCTGATTACCGACGGCGAACCGGCGCCCATCCTGCGCCGCATCCATACCTTGCCCGCGAATCACACATGGCATCGCGTACCCGGCGTGACCTTGATCGGCGATGCCGCCCACCTGATGCCGCCGTCCGGAGAGGGAGCCAACCTCGCCATGATCGATGGCGCCGAACTTGGACAGGCGCTCGCTGCGCGTCCCCACGACAAGGAACAGGCACTCGCGGCATTCGAACAAACCATGTTCCGCCGGGCGTCAGCCGCCGCCGTCGATGCCGTCGCGCTTCTGGCCACGCTGTTTGGGCCTGCCACGCCGGGAAGCCTGGTGGAGATGTTCGGGCCGGCGCTCGCTAGATCTTGAGTACCGTTTTTCCCGCATGCGCCCTGCCCGCTGCCTCGCGGAAAACGCGTGGTGCATCATCCAGCGGATGAACGGCATCGATCTTGACCTTGATCCGGCCGTCGAGCACCCAAGAGGCCAGTTGCGAAAGCTGGCCGGGGTTCGGGCTGACAATGAACCACGCGGCTTCAATACCCAGGTCGCGCGCACGCTCGGGTGACGGCGCATCCTCTGCTTCCCCCGAGATCGTCACCAGCGTGCCGCCCCGGGGCACGATGGCCCAACTGCGCTCCAGCAGATCGCGCCCTACCGTATCGAAAACCAGGTCGATACCGCCCACCACGTTTTCAAAGCGCTGTGTCGCCGTATCGACCACCACATCCGCGCCGAGCGACGTGCAGAGCGCGACAGCCTCTTCGCCTCGCGCCGTAGCGATTACGCGAGCCTTGGCGCCCTTGGCGATCTGGATGGCAAACGTGCCTACCGCACCGGCACCGCCATGGATGAGCACGGTCTGCCCGGCACGTAAGTGACCGTGGTCAAACAGGCCTTGCCACGCGGTGAGCGCGCCGATCGGCAGCGTCGCCGCATCCACCGCGCTGATGCCCTCGGGCACCCTCGCGATTTCGCTGGCCAGTACGCAAGCCAGCTCCGCGGCGGCGCCGTTGCGCCAGAAATCGATGAGCCCAAAGACGCGATCGCCCACGGTGAAGTCATGATCGCCTGCCGCGGCATCCACGATGCGGCCCGCGAACTCGTGGCCGATGATGACCGGCAGCGGCCGCGGCCGCCCATCAGGCAACGGACCGGCGCCGTTGGTCACCCAATGCGGCTCACCAAAGGTCAGCCCTACCGCTTCGACCGCGACGATCAGGCCGCGCAAATCTGCATCCGGGTCGGCCGTGTCGCCCACCACGATCGAGAGATCACCATGCTGCGCATCCGCGATCCATGCCGCCTTCATGCTGCCTTCTCCGCACCGACTGCCATGGCCTTTTCCTCGCGAACGGGGGTGATCGCCCGATCTTCGCCAATTCAGGTCGCGGCGGCTTGTACGCCACCGCCGTCCCAAGGGAAAGGCTCGATCAACGCCGCTGCCAGGTGGTCCACAAACGCGCGCACCGTCCTGGGCAAGAAGGCGCGGGTGGAATACACCACGCTGATATCCAGGCTATCGGCGCCGTAGCCGGGCAGCACACGGACCAGCTCACCGCGCTGAATGTGCGGGCCGAGGATGAAGGTTGGGCCAAACACCACCCCCGCGCCGGCCACCGCGGCGGCGGCAAGCATCTGCACGTTGTCTGCCGCGAGGCGCATGGTGCCCTCGATACGGTGCATCGCTCCGGCTGGGTCACGTAGCGTCCAGTCGGCCGGGGAAACCGCCTCGCTAAACGCCAGCAAGGGCAAGCCTGCAAGGTCGGCCGGCGCGCGCACCGTACCGTGCTGCGCAAGGAACGCAGGCGCGGCGCAAAGCACCATGTGGCACGCGCCGAGCCGCCTCGCCACCAACGATGAACTGGCGAGCCGGCCAATGCGGATCGCGACATCGACCGCATCGCTGCGCAGGTCCCGGTAGCGGTCGTCCAGTTGGATTTGCAGTGCCACGCCCGGGTGCTGGCCGAGGAACGAGGCCACCACGGGCCCCAGATGGAGGGCACCGAAAGTGGCGGGGGCCGTGACGCGCAACGTGCCGGAGATCGCATCGGTCTGAACCCGTGCTTCATCATCCGCCTCACGCACCTCGGCAAGAATGCGACGACAGCGCGCCAGGTACCGCTCGCCTTCGGGAGTAAGGGCAAGCTGGCGGGTCGAGCGCCGGAGCAGCGATACCCCAAGCTCCGCCTCCAGCGCAGCCAGGTACTTGCTCGCCCGCGACGGCGTCATGTCGAACAGCCGTGCGGCGCCCGCGATGCTGCCCGTGCGCGCCGCGGCTTCAAATACGCCCATGCAAGTCAAGCGGTCCATTCCGTCCTTTCCTGACCGGGTGTCGGTCCCGTGCTGCCCCTAATCGTAGCGGCATGCTGTCCATAGCATAGGAGAACCTTCCCCACCGACCGGTGTTCCCATGTACAGCCAGACCACCCAACGCCTCCCACTCCACGCCGTCGAGACAGGCTCGCGTGGCCCCACACTCGTGTTTCTGCACTACTTCGGCGGATCATCGCGTACGTGGGCACCGGTGATCGCTGGCCTGCCAGAGGGGCAGCGCACCCTCGCCGTGGACTTTCGCGGCTGGGGCCAGTCCGATCGCCCTGGCGACGGCCATACGTTGCAGGGCTATGCCGATGATGTCGAGGCCGTGATGGCCGCCAGGGGCATTACGGATTTCGTATTGGTCGGCCACTCCATGGGCGGCAAGGTGGCCCAGCTGATGGCATCACGCCGGCCCACCGGCCTGCGCGGGTTGGTGCTGGTCGCCCCCGCTACGCCCACGCCGCTCGCGCTGCCGCCGGAGGTACTGGCCGGCTTTGCCACGGTGTACGACAGCCGTGAGAGCATCGAGGGTGCGCTGCAGAACATGCTGGTGGCCCAACCGCTGCCCACCCACCTGCACGAGCAGGTTGTGGCCGATAGCCTGGGCGGCGCACCGGCGGCGAAGGCCGCCTGGCCGCTATCGATCAGCCAGGAAGATATCAGCGGCGAGGTCACCCAGATCAACGTGCCGGCCCTGGTGCTATCGGGAAGCGGTGACAAGGTTGACCCCACCGACACCCTGAAAGCCAAGCTACTGCCGCTGCTTGCCGGTGCCGAACTCAAGGTGCTGCCCGGCCACGGCCACTTGCTGCCGCTTGAGGCGCCCACCGAGGTTGCCGGGCAGATCGCGGCATGGCTATTACGTGTCGCGTAATTGCCGTCTCGCCGGCCGGCCCATACGCTCAGGACTCGGCACATGGCAGGCCGGCGAGGACAAGATATGGCAACCCAGGCAAACCCAACCACCCATGAGCTGGGCCGGCTGCTGAAAGCATGGCGCGGCACACGCGGCATGAGCCAGATCGAGCTCTCCCTGGAAACAGGCGTCTCGCAGAGGCACCTGAGCTTCATTGAGAGCGGACGCAGCGCACCGAGCCGGCACACGCTCATGGTGGTGGCCGAAGGGCTGGATGTGCCCTTCCGGGAGCGCAACCAGCTCCTGCTGGCGGCAGGCTACGCGCCGCAATACGTGGATGACGCCTGGGATGCCGCATCGTTCGCCATCGTCCGCCGCGCACTCGAGCGCATGCTGTCGCAGCACGAACCATTCCCCGCCCTGGTCATGGATCGCCACTGGAACGTCGTCATGGCCAATGACGCGCTGCGCAGGATGCTTGGGTCGTTCATCGATCTGGAGCGCTATCCCAAACCGCGCAACCTCCTGCGGATGATCTTTGACCCGGCCGGCCTTCGTCCCTTTGTCGAAGACTGGGAGCGTTTCTCGGCATCGCTGCTGCAACGCGTCCGTCGTGAGGCCGTGGGCGGCGCCGTCGACAGCGCCATGCACGAGCTGCTGGCGTCGCTCGATGTCAGTGCCGATACGCGCGCACTGGCTGCCAACGATCGCTCCGCCGAATTGCCCGTCATCCCACTCACACTCGCCGATGCGAACCACCGGCTCAGCTACTTCTCGCTGGTGACCACCGTAGGTACCCCCCGCGCCCCAGGCCCACAGGAGCTACGCATTGAATGCATGGCGCCGGTGGATGCGGACACCGAACGGTGGCACCACCCATGACCCTACCCGGAGTACCCCATGCAAGCCCCCGTAACTATCGCCGGCATCAGCGCACCTGATTCGGCGCTTGCCCGCAACGCAGCCGACCTGGTCGCTCGCGTCCATAACCGCGAGATGCTCAACCACGTACATCGCTCATGGTGGTTCGCTGAATTCCTCGGCCGTAAGCGTGGCCTGAAGTACGATCGCGAACTGGTGTACCTTGCCGCCATCCTGCACGACCTTGGCCTGACGGAAGCGCACGCCGCCGACAAACGCTTTGAAGTCGATGGCGCGCATGCCGCCCGTCGCCTGCTCATCGCCGATGGCTATGACGAACGAAAGGCGCAAACCGTATGGGATGCCATCGCCTTCCACTCCAGCATCGGCATCGCTGAGTACAAGGAGCCGGAGATCGCGCTCGTCCACATGGGTGCCCACCTTGATGTGCTGGGCTTCCATTACGATGAAGTCACGCCGCAACTCATTGATGACACGTTGCAGCTGTATCCCCGGGACGGCTTCCCTGCCGCGTTCCAGGCCGCGCTGGCCGAGGTCGTGCGCAAGAAGCCCCTGCTCGCCGCGGGCACCGGCCTTGTCGACATCGGCCACCGCCATGTACCCGGCTTCACGGTACCCAACGGCTGTGATCTCCTGGAGAACACCGTGTTCGAAACCCGGCATGCCCACGCCACGCCACCCGCTTGACCCGGAGCGTTATGATCTCAACTGTTGAAGTCACGCCTTCCACGTGACCGCACAGAGGTTTTCCCATGAAGCGCATCGGCTTCCTTTCGTTCGGCCACTGGACCAACTCGCCGCATTCGGCGACGCGTTCAGCGGAAGATGTGCTCCGGCAGTCGATTGACCTTGCGGTAGCCGCAGAGGACATCGGTGCCGATGGTGCGTACTTCCGCGTGCACCACTTCGCCAACCAGCTGGCCTCGCCCTTTCCGCTTCTTTCGGCCATCGGTGCGCTGACCAGGCGCATCGAGATCGGGACGGGCGTGATCGATATGCGCTACGAGAACCCGCACTACATGCTGGAAACCGCTGGCGCCGCCGACATTATCAGCGGCGGCCGCCTGCAGCTCGGCATCAGCCGCGGTTCGCCCGAACAGGTCATCGAAGGGTGGCGGCATTTTGGCTACGCGCCTGCCGAGGGCGAAACCGACGCCGACATGGGCCGCCGGCATGCCGAGGTATTCCTGCAACTGCTTGAAGGCAAGGGCTTCGCCCAGCCTAACCCCAACCCCATGTTCCCCAACCCGCCCGGCCTGCTCCGGGTGGAACCGCACCCGGCTGGCCTGCGTGACCGGATCTGGTGGGGCTCCGCCTCGAACGCCACCGCGGTGTGGGCCGCGAAGATGGGCATGAACCTGCAGAGTTCCACACTCAAGGCGAACGAAACCAACGAGCCCCTGCATGTGCAGCAGGCGAAGCAGATGCGGGCTTACCGCGCCGCGTGGGCCGAAGCCGGGCATACGCGTGAACCGCGGGTTTCCGTGCTGCGCTCCATCTTCCCGCTGATGAACGACACCGACCGCGCCTACTTCGGGCGCAGCAAGAGCAGCGACCAGATCGGCTTCATCGACAACATGCAAGCCGTCTTTGGACGCACCTATGCGGCCGAACCGGAAACCCTGGTCGCCGAACTCGCCGACGACCAGGCCATCGCCGAAGCCGATACGCTGCTGCTTGCGGTGCCTAACCAGCTTGGCGTCGATTACAACGTGCATCTGCTGGAATCGATCCTCAAGCACGTGGCACCCGCGCTCGGCTGGCGTTGAGCGCCGGGCAATCCCCGCTTAACGCCTGGCGCCCTGCAGCGCCTCGAGTAGCTTCCGGTGGAAGGTATCGGGGTCCTGCATCGGCGGCGCGTGGCTCGTATCGGGGAATGCGATGAGGCGCGCGCCAGAGATGGCAGCGCCATCGTTCCCACGAGAGCACGCGTTATTTTGATCATGCGCAGGTTTCCCTTCGCTTCAAACCGTAGCGCACGTGGTGACCACAGGGGCACCATCAAACCAGCGCAGCCGAGTGAATGCTGCCTGCGCACTTGCAAGGGTAGTTCTACTTAAGCAAGGGGAGCGCCGGCGCTGTGGTTTGCGATCGTCACGACGGTTCCACACAAGACCATCGTGGTATCGGACCGTACAAATCAGGTGCGGTGTGCATGGCGAGCTGACGGCCGTCTGCCACGCCACGGGGAGGACGAGCGTTCGCTCGTTCTGGCTGTCTGGACGACGTGATCTTACAAATGAAACTGAGCTGCCGTGCCATGGGCCTGCAACACGCAGGCCGCCGGGTCACTGCCTTCGCCTTCGCCGTGGCGCTCTGCGCCCTGGCCATGGGGGCGCATGCGCAGGCGGCCAGCACCGTGACCTTGCCCGATTCCACCGCATCACGCGTCCTCGCGTGCAGCAGTTGCCACGGCAAACAGGGCGAAGGAAGCAAGGACGATTATTTTCCGAGACTGGCGGGCAAGCCGGCCGGATACCTCTATAACCAGCTTGTCGCGTTTCGCGACGGCAAGCGCAAGTACGCGCCCATGAACTACCTGCTTGAGTACCTGCCCGACTCGTACCTGCAGGAGATGGCGCAATACTTTGCGACCCAGCAAACGCCGTTCCCCGTGCTGCCCCGGCCCAACGCGACCCCACAGGCCATGGCGCTGGGCGAGCAGCTTGCCCTTAAAGGCGACAATGCCCGGCGCATCCCCGCCTGCACCGCGTGCCATGGCGCCTCGCTGACCGGTGTATCACCCGATATCCCGGGCCTGCTCGGCCTGCACGCCAAGTATGTCAGTGCACAGCTCGGCGCCTCGCGGTATGGCGCACGCGTCACCGACAACCCCAATTGCATGCAGCGCATCACGGTCAGGTTGAACGATGCGGATATCGCTGCGGTGGCCGCCTGGCTTTCGGCGCAGCCCGCTCCACTGAATCCCGCCCCCGCCACCGAAGGGTCACTGCCCCTGGCGCTCACGTGCGAACAGGGTGCGCCGAAATGAGGATGCCCTTCATCGCCTTACACACCGTGCTTGCCATCGCCTTGCTTGTGCTCGCACCTGAAAGCCACGCGCAGGATCCGGCGACCATCGCCCGCGGCGAATACCTTGCCCGCGCCTCGGATTGCATCGCCTGCCACACCAACCCCGGCGATAAGCCGTTCGCAGGTGGGCGCCCGATGCCAACGCCGTTCGGTACGCTCTATTCGCCGAACATCTCGCCGGACCGCGATACCGGCATCGGCGCGTGGAGCGCTGATGACTTCTACAAAATGATGCACACCGGGCGCTCCCGCTCTGGCGAACTGCTCTACCCGGCCATGCCGTTTGCCGCCTACACGCGCATGACGCGCGCCGATGTCGACGCGATCTTCGCCTATCTGCGTTCCGTACCACCCGTGCGCAAGCCCAGCCACGCGCAAGAGCTGCGTTTCCCCTACAACGACCGCAAGCTGCTTCTCGGCTGGCGCACGCTGTACTTCGATGAGGGCGAGTACACGCCGAATCCGGCGAAATCCGCAGAGTGGAACCGCGGCGGCTACCTGGTGGAAGGCCCCGGCCACTGTTCGCTATGCCACACGCCCATCAACTCGCTGGGCGGCAGTTCGAAGGATGCCGCCTATTCCGGCGGGCTGATCCCCATGCAGGATTGGTACGCCCCATCGCTCACCTCAAACCGCGAGGCCGGGCTCGGCGAGTGGAGCCTGCAGGACATATCGGACTTGCTGCAATCGGGCGTTTCCGTGCGCGGCGCGGTGTATGGCCCCATGGCCGAGGTTGTCCATAACAGCCTGCAGTACCTCTCCGATGCCGATATCCGGGCCATGGCAGTCTACTTGAAGGACCTGCCGTCAACCTCATCGACAAAAGATGCGGCCAAGGCCCCCTCGCATGCGCAGGATGCGGTGACGCTGCGCCTCGCCCCGCTCGGCAAGAAAATCTACACGGAGCAGTGCGCTGTTTGCCACGGCGCCCATGGTGAAGGCCGGGCCAGCGACTTTCCGCCACTGGCGGGAAATCAATCCATCTCCATGGATTCGCCGGTCAACCCCATTCGCATGGTGCTCAACGGCGGCTACCCCCCAGGCACCCTGCGCAACCCACGCCCTTATGGCATGCCACCGTTTGCCCAGGAGCTGTCAGACGTGGAGGTTGCCGCCGTCGTCACGTATATCCGCACCGCGTGGGACAACCGCGGCGCACCCGTCACGGAGCGCGACGTGAACAAGCTCCGCTCGGCACCACTGGACTGAGGGCTACGCGCGATGACTGAGCACGAAACACCCCATGCCACCGACGAAGACAAGCGCGTTGACGACATCATCCGCAGCGGCCCGCGCGGCGCACTTGCCGTGGCCGGCATCGCCGTCGCCATCGTCATCGCCATGTGGTTCCTCTTCTACTTCTTCGCTTTCCTGCCACGCGGCGTCATCCACTAAGGGCTTGTCATGGTTCAACCGGCATCCGAGATGCATGATTCCTCCGACGTCGCCGCGCGCGTCGAGCGCCGCTGGGCGTTTGCCATGGTGGGAATCGTCAGCGTGCTCGTCGCGATCACCATCTTCACGGGCCTGGAAAGCGCCATGATGCCGCCATCGCGCGTCGAGACGGTCGACCCCACCACCCTGCATGTCTCGGGTGAGTTCGCGGAGGCAAACCTCGGCAGCGCCAGTGAACCGGACGGATCGGTCACCGTTCGCATCATCGGCCAGCAATACTCATTCACCCCTCAGTGCATCGTGGTGCCCGCAGGCACACCCATTACTTTCCGCGTCACCAGCGCCGATGTGATCCACGGCATGCTGATCACGGGAACCAACATCAACTCCATGGTCGAGCCGGGCTTCATCTCCACCTTCAAGACGTCCTTCGATGCACCCGGTGATCATCTGATGCCATGCCACGAGTTCTGCGGTACCGGTCACGAAGGCATGTGGGCGAACGTGAAAGTGGTCGACAAGAATGCCTTTACCCAGCTGAGCGACCACGCGCGGAGGGCGACCTGTGATCTATAACAAGCGCCTTGTCCTTGCGCATTTCTGGCTGGCCTTCGCGGGATTCGGCCTGGCCATCCTTCTGGGTGAGTGGCAGATGTTCATCCGCAGCCCGCTGCATCCGTGGCTGCACAACGCGGACCTGTATTACCGCTCGGTGACCGCGCACGGCACGGTCATGGGCTATGTGTTCCCCACCCTGGTCGCCATGGGTTTCGGCTACGCGTTCAGCGAACTCGCATTGAAGCAGCCGCTCATCGGCCTGCGCTGGGCGTGGGCAGGCTTCTACCTGATCATCATCGGTTCGATCGGCGCGGTGGTACCCGTCGGACTTGGCCTTGATTCCGTGCTCTACACCTTCTATCCGCCCATGGTCGGCCACGCCTCCTATTACATCGGCGTGGTACTGGTGGTGGTCGGCTCGTGGATCTGGGTCGCGCTGATGGGGATCAACCTGTACGCATGGAAGCGTGCGAACCCGGGCGCGCCCGTACCGCTGGCGATGTTCGCGACCGTCGCCGGCGCCTACCTGTGGGCGTGGACCGCGGTCGGCGCCGCCCTCGAGTTACTTTTCCAGATCATTCCCGTGGCGATGGGCTGGTCCACCACCATCAACGCGGGCCTGGCGCGCGTACTTTTTTCATGGACCCTGCACGCCATCGTTTACTTCTGGCTGATGCCAGCGTACATCGCGTTCTACACCATCGTGCCGCGCGCCATCGGTGGCCGCCTGTACAGCGATACCATGGCGCGCATCTCGTTCGCCCTGTTCCTCGTGTTCGCGATGCCTATCGGCATCCACCACCTGTTTGCCGATCCGCAGGTCGGCGCGGGTTTCAAGTTCCTGCATTCGGTGTTCACCGCGATGGTCTCGGTGCCGACGCTGCTCACGGTATTCACGATTTGCGCTTCCGTGGAGATCGCGTCGCGCCTACGTGGCGGCACGGGTGCCTTTGGCTGGGTGAAGGCACTGCCGTGGGATAACCCACAGATGCTTGCCCTCGCACTGTCGTTCGTGATGCTGGGTTTCGGTGGCGCCGGCGGCCTGATCAACATGAGCTACCAGCTCAACTCCACTATCCATAACACGCAGTGGGTTACCGCACACTTCCACCTGATCTTCGCGGGAGCGATCGTGATCATGTATTTCGCGATCGCCTATGACTTGTGGCCGCACCTTACCGGCCGTGTTATGGCCGATTTCCGCATGATCCGCACTCAGTTGTGGCTATGGTTCATCGGGATGATCACCCTCACGTTCCCCTGGCATTACGCCGGGTTGCTGGGTATGCCGCGGCGCATGGCCTTCTACGACTACAGCGCGCCGGGTGGCGATACGCAGGCGCTCACCGTCATCATGTCGGTCATCGGGGGCGCCATCCTGGTCGTTTCGGCAGGCCTTTTCATCGCCGTACTGGTTCGCAACCATCGGGCTGAACGCATCGAGCCAGCCCCGTACACCTTCAGCAAACCCGTGCATGAACCGGTGAACCTGCCTTGGGCACTGAATGGCCTGGGCCTGTGGGTAGGCCTGATGATCGCCCTCACCCTCACCAATTACGGGTTTCCCATCGCCCAGCTGATCCGGCTGCATGAGGCGCAGGTCCCCGCGGTGTACGTGGGGGGCAAACCATGAACGGCCAGCGCTCGCGCTTCGCCTTCGTACGCGACCGCTGGTTCGCCGCGAGTGTCGGCGGCACGTTCGCCGTGTTTGTTTTTTCGTTCGTCGTCGGATTTATCTGGCTACCATCCGCGCAGAGCGACAACCTCTTCAAAGGCCTGTGGAACGCGATGTGTGGCGCAGCGGGCGTGCCGAAGGGCTGGTTGATCCCGGCCGCACCGCCCGTCACCTCAACGCAACCCACCTCAGCCGTCGTGCTCACACCCGACCTTGACCTCCGCGCGGCCTACGGCGCCGTGGGCCGTGGCGGCACGTTGGCCCTCAAATGCACCATGTGCCACGGCACCCGTGGGGTGACCTCGGCAGAAATCCCGAGCCTGGCGGGCGAGCAGGCCTCCTCGGTCTACAAGCAACTGAAGGATTTCCAGAGCGGTGCGCGCACCAGCGCAGTGATGCGCCCGCTGGTGCTGGACCTCAGCGACCAGGATTTCCGCGACCTTGCCGCGTTCTACGCGTCGCTCCCGCGCGCGCCGGCCCAGGACCTTGGTAGCGCGCCGGATATCGTCGCCGTGGGCGCGCCCATGCGCAATATCGCTCCCTGCGGTTCATGCCATGGGGCGATGACCAGCAAGATCGGTGCGCCATGGCTCGACGGCCAGTCGGTCGTGTACCTGCAGACGCAACTTGCCGCCTTTGCCCACGCCCAGCGCCGGAACGACATCAACGGACAGATGCGCAACGTGGCGAAGAACTTGACCGATAAAGAGATGCATGACGCCGCGGAATACTACGCCGGCAAAGCACGCTGACGGCCTGCAAGTCTCTTTGCGCACTGCGACAACCGGCGAAACCCATCCACGCTGTGACGCGCCTCACGCCGATGTGCGTCGCAACGCACACGCGACCGCTCGCATTCATACGTTATGTGAATGTCGACAGAATATCGCCGCGCCATTCACGACATCCTCACGAATTCCGCTTATATCCGACAACGGATATGTATTTTATTGATGTGCGTCGCATAACGTGCGCCTGCATCTACCCGTCGCGAGTACGTCGCAACTAAGCTCGGAAGCGCGGCACGGTGAGTGGCATGGTTGGGATGATATTTGTCCTACAACATCCTCTCGCATCCCCAAAGTGCTGCTTTTAGCGGTTTTCCCCATTGCGGTGCATCGCCGCGATGCATGATGGATATTGCGATTTCGTGTCGAACGCATGCGTGAGACAAGCGCGCTTAGTGAGTCATTCATCAAAACCAAGTTATAACCGTTCAGACGGCCATTTCACCTTGGGACAAACTGCCCACGCATGATGAATTCAACTGATCAGGCGCGTGACAACGATACCCTGGACCTAAACGCGCTGTTCGGCACGCTTCTGGACCACAAATGGGTGATAGTTATCGTCACGGGCGCCTTCTTCGCGATAGGCGTGCTTTATACGGTCTTTGCCACGCCCATCTACCAATCCACCTCGGTGGTGCAGGTAGAGCAGAAGACGCCATCCTTACCAGGCCTCAGCGACCTGACCCAGTCGCTGGGTACCACGGCATCGCAGGCCACGACCGAGATCGCGCTCCTCACATCGCGTCTCGTCATTGGCCAGGCGGTGGACGAGCTTCGCCTGAACGTGCAGGTTGATCCGCAGCGCCTGCCTGTCGTAGGCGATTACCTATCGCGAGGCCACAAGCCGGGTGAGCCAGGCCCGGTACGCTTCGGCCTGAGCCGATACGGCTGGGGCGGCGAGCTGGTGGATATCTTCAAGCTCGACCTCCCCGATCGGCTGATGAACCACAAGCTCGAACTGCGTGCAGGCGAGAACCACCAGTTCACGCTGCTGGATGACAACGGCAAGACGATCGCGCAGGGATCGGTGGGCCAGCTGGTCAAGGCCGGCGATGTCACCGTGCAGATCCGGCAGCTCGCGGCCAACCCAGGCACCCGCTTCGATGTGGTGGAACAGCCCGCCCTCACCACGATCAACAAGCTGCAGACCGATGTGACCGCTCTTGAGCAGGGCACGGACTCGGGCATCATCGATCTCACGTATAACAATGCCGACCCCGTGCTCGCCCAGCAGACCATGGAGCACATCACGAAGGCGTACGTACGCCAGAACGTGGAGCGCAACTCGGCGGAAGCGGCCAGCCAGCTGCAATTCGTCAAGGACCAGCTGCCCAAGGTGCGTAACGAGCTCGACCGCGCCCAGGCGGCCATGAACGCCTTCCAGACCAAGTCGCATGCCGTGGATATCAGCATGCAGACCAAGGGCCTGCTGGACCAGATCGTGGGCGTGGAGAACAGCATCCAGCAGCTGCATATGCAGCAGGCGGATATCGACCGCCGGTTCACGCACGATCACCCCGCCTACCAGGCGCTTGAGCAGCAGATGGGTACGCTGCAGGCGCAGAAGGCCGCGATGGAGAAGCAGGTCGGCGACCTCCCGGACACGCAGCAGGAGCTGCTTAAGCTTAGCCGCGATGTCCAGGTCAGTTCCAACACCTACACCAGCCTGCTTAACCAGGCACAGCAGCTGGATATTGCCCGCGCCGGCACGGTCGGCAACGTGCGCATCGTCGATTCCTCGCTGGTCGATATCAACCAGCCGGTGCAACCGCGCAAGCTTCTTGTCGTCGCCATCGCCACCTTCCTGGGCGGATTCCTCGCCCTCGCCTTTGTCTTCCTGAAGCAGATCCTGAACCGTGGCGTCGAAGATCCCGCCGTGATCGAAGACCTTGGCTTGCCGGTTTACGCCTCGGTACCGCTGAGCCGCGGCCAATCCGCCGTCATCTCAGGCTCAAAGCGCCCCGCGAAGAAGAAGCTGCTGGCGATCTCCGATCCGGCTGACCTCGCGGTCGAGGCATTCCGCAGCCTTCGCACCAGCCTGCATTTCGCCCGGCTGGAGGCGAAGAACAACATCCTGATGATCACCGGTGCGAGCCCGTTCGCCGGCAAGACCTTCGTCTCGGCCAATCTCGCCGCGGTGATCGCCCAGGCCGGGCAGAAGGTGTTGCTGGTGGATGGCGACATGCGCCGCGGCACACTCCATCAACACATGGGCATCCGTGCTGGCGAAGGTCTTTCGGATGTGCTGGTCGGCACGCATGAAATCAGCGCCGTGGTACAGAAAGAGATCGTGCCGAACGTGGATTTCATCACCCGCGGCCGCGTACCGCCCAACCCATCAGAGCTGCTCATGCATGAGCACTTCACGGACTTCATTAACGCCGTGGTGCCGCTCTACGATCTGGTCATCATCGATACACCGCCCATCCTGGCCGTGACCGATGCCGCCGTGATCGGCCACCACGCTGGCACCAGCCTGCTCGTGGCGCGCTTCGGCCTGAACAAGGCGCGTGAGCTGGCACTTGCACAGCAGCGCTTCGAGCAAAACGGCGTGGAGCTCAAGGGCGCCATCTTCAATGCCGTGGAACGCCGCACTGCCGGCTACTCCGCATACGCCTACTACAAGTACCAGACCGAGCCGACGTAACCATGACGCGCATTCTTATCGTCGGGAACCACACCTGCGGCAACCGTGGCGACGCCGCCATCCTGCGCGGCCTGCTGGAATGCCTGGAAGAGGCCATCCCCGGCAGCAAGATCGATATCACCAGCCGGTTCCCGACCAGTTCCGCATGGCTGCTTGGGCGCACGCTCAGGCCGGATACGCTCAACGCGTACTACAACGAGGCTGGGAAGCAACGGCTTGGCTCCCTCCGGGCCAAAGTGCTCCGCCGCTTCATCCCCTGGCTGCTGCATGGGCACTTGACCGGTATATGGTGGTCGCGATTTATCAGCCTGCCCCGCCGGCACGCGGACTACATTGCCTCGCTCGAAGCCTACGATCTCGTTATCCAGGTAGGCGGATCGTTCTTCGTGGACCTGTACGGACCGACCCAGTACGACCACACGGTGTGTGCACTGCTTGCGGCCAAACCCATCTTCCTCATCGGCCACAGTGTGGGGCCGTTCCAGCACCCGCTGTTCCGCAAGATCTCGCAGGATGTCATGACCCGCGTCGACGCACTGGCGCTACGCGAAGAGGTCAGCCTGAAGCACATGGCGGACGGCCAGGTGTCGCAGGCGAAGGTGCGTACCGCCGCCGATACGGCCTGGCTGGTTTCCACCGGCGAGCAGGCGAACCCGACCGGCCACCCCAGCGTGGCTGTGACCTTCCGAGAGCTCGCGCCATTCGACAAACGCCTCGGTATCAGCCAGGACACCTACGAAACGGCGTTCGCCGAATTGCTCGATGCCGTGGCCGATGCAGGCTACCGGCTCCAGGCGCTATCGACGTGCACCGCCATCGATGGCTATCCCAAGGACGACCGCATGATCGCCCTGCGCGTGCGCAACCGCATGCGCCGCGCCGATGCCATGGACGTCGAGATGGATGAACTCAACGATGTGGAGCTCGGGAACCGCTTCGCGCGCAGCGCCCTCACCATTGGCACGCGGCTGCATAGCGCCATCATGTCCATGAACTTCGGCACACCCGCCGTGGCCCTCGCTTACGAACACAAGAGCGAAGGCGTCATGAAGCGCCTGGGCACGCCGGAGCTCTCCATGCCAGTGAATTCCCTGCTCGATGGCACACTGAAGACCAAGGTCCTCACCCTCTTGCAGGATGAAACCCTTCGCCCGCGCATCGCCGCGGCCGTGGCCCGGGAAAAGGCGTTCGCACGGGAATCCGTGCTGGCCACGCTGGGGATCGGGGCCTGACCATGACGGTGCTGTTCGTGCTCCCCGAGTTCCCCAAATACTCGGAGACCTTCGTCATCGATCAGATCGTCGGGCTGCTGGAACGCGGGTTTGATGTGCGCATCCTGGCAGTAAGCCGGGGCCCTGAGCCCACGCCAGGTGACGTGGTGGCGCGGCATGGGCTGATGGACCGTGCCACGTTTATCTTTGAACGCGCCGCGAGCTCGGCCAGTGGCTGGAAGGTACTGATGGATCGCTTGAAGCAGGTGGGGCCGGCCCTTGGCCAGAGCCGCGTGCGGCGGGCGTTGTCAGTGCAGCGCTACGGCCACGTGGCCCGCAGCCTTACCCTGGCCGGCGCCGTGCGCAAGATCAAGCACCCGATCAAGGCCGACGCGATCATCGCGCACTTCGGCCCCACCGGCGTGCTGGCCATCCACCTGCGCTCGCTTGGCCTTATCGAGGGCCCGATCTACACCGTCTTCCACGGCTACGACCTCTCCCAGCACAGCGTCCTGGCCCGCCACGTCAACGACTACCCCAAGCTGTTCGCATCCGGGGAGCGCATGCTGCCGATCAGCCAGCGCTGGCAACACAAGCTGGAAGCGCTGGGCTGCGCGCCAGAGAAAATCCAGGTACATCGCATGGGCGTCGATCTGGATAGCTTCCCCTTCCTTCCGCGCACACGCACGAGTTCGTCGCCCGAACGCACGCTGCGCGTGGTAACCGTGGCTCGCCTCGTGGAAAAGAAGGGCGTCCGCTACCTGTGCGAAGCCGTCGCGCTCGCCGCGGCGCATGGCGTGCCGGTGGACCTTGAGATCATCGGTGATGGTCCGCTGCAAGCGGAGCTGGAATCTTTCGTCGCATCGCGCGACCTCGCCGGGCGCATCCAGCTCAGCGGGCGCCGCGACAAGGCCTATGTCCAGGCGGCCCTGCGCGCCGCGGATGTCTTTGCCCTGCCCAGCGTCACCGCCGCCGATGGCGACCAGGAAGGCATTCCCGTCTCGCTGATGGAGGCCATGGCCGCCGGCGTTCCGTGCCTGTCCACCCTGCACAGCGGCATCCCTGAGCTGATCGAGGATGGCCGCAGCGGCTGGCTGGTGCCCGAGCGGGATGCCGAAGCGCTGGCCCAGAAGCTGGCTGCCATCCAGCGTGGCACCTACGATCTGCTTCATGTCGCGCGCTGTGCACGCGAGACCGTCGAAGCCCGCTTCAACCAACGCCAGCTGCACGATCAGCTGGCGGCGCAGCTGGCCTGACGGAGCCGCATGATGGCTTCCGTCCGCCGCGACGCGATCTGGACCGCCGGCTCCACGGTGATCAGCGCCCTGAGCCAGCTGCTGCAGATCGCGCTGCTGGCCCACCATGTGGACGCCCACCTGCTCGGCGCGCTGGCGATCGTGAACGTCGTGAACGCCATCGCTACCCTGCTGCAGGATATGGGGCTCTCCAGCTACCTGATCCATCGCCAGGACATCAGCAAACCCGAGCGCACCTCGCTGTTCCTGATCAGCGTGGGCCTGGGCGTCTTCTCGGCGGCCGTCCTGTTCGGCTCGTCGTACCTCATCGCGGATTTTTACCATTCCGATGTGCTGGGCCACTTGCTGCGGCTGTCCACCCTGAACTTCCTGATGCTTGGCCTGGCCGCGCAATACCAGGCCAGCCTGATCAAGGCATTCCAGATTCCGCGCCTGGCGCGCATCGAGGTGGTTGGGCGCCTGTCGGGCCTGGCCACGGTCGTGGTGATGGTCCTCGCGTTCGGCGCGTCCATTGAGGCGGCCGTGTACGCCATGATCGTCAACAGCTTCGTGCGCCTGGCGTTGTTCGTGATCGCCGCCGATCGTGACTGGCACCCGGGCCGCGAGTTCGACCGGCCGATCATCCGCGAGGCGCTGCGCTACGGCGCATTCCAGCTTGGCTCCCAGGTCATCAACCAGCTGCGCAGCCAGGCGGATCAGATCGTCCTGGGCAAGTTCCTTGGCCTGGCCTCCCTGGGCGTCTACTCGCTGGCGAAGGAGCTGGTGCTACAGCCCACGAAGTTGATCATGCCGGTCGCCCAGCGCCTTGCACTCCCTCGCCTGGCAACGTTGCAAGGGGACCCGGCCGCGCTGCGCCGCATTTACCTGGTGGGCCTGCGCGGCGTATCCCTGTTCAGCGCGGCCGTATTCATCATGCTGGCTGTAGCTGCCCCGCTTGCCGTCACCATCCTGTATGGCCACCGCTATGACGGTGTCGCCGCGCTAATCCCGCTGATGCTGCTGTTCGGCATGCTGCGCCCGCTGGGCTCGCTGATTGGCGCGCTAAGCCAGAGCCTGGGCCGCTCGGATATCGAGTTCGGCTGGAACCTGAAAATCTGCGGTATCACCCTGGCGGTGAGCGTTGCCGGCGCCATGTCGCGTTCCCTGGAGACCATGGCGGTGGCACTGGCCTTCAGCCAGGTGCTTTCCACGGTGCTGTCGTACTACTTCTTCTCGTCAAAGATCATCGACATCACGCCGCGCGACTTCTTCAGCGCGTGGACCCTCGAAACCGTGGTGCCCTATGCCTTCCTGATGATCGCGGTGGCGATCTATCCCGCTGACGACTGGAAGGCGTGCGCCATCCGCTTTGCGCTCGCCGTGCCGCCGCTGTGCTGGGTGGCCTGGCGCCACCGCGGCCTGCTGCTGTCGCGACACGCCACGCCGGTTGGAGCCTGACATGCGCCTGCGCACCCCACCCACCCGAGGAGCGAACACGCCATGGCGCTGGTAAGTGTCTATATCCCCACGCGTAACCGCTCTGCCCTCCTGCGCCGGGCCATCGATTCCGTGCTGGCCCAGAGCTATGCGGACATTGAGGTCCTGGTGTGCGACGAGGCCTCCGAGGACGATACCCCCGAGGTAATGGCCGCTTACATCGAGCGATTCCCCGGCAAATTCACCTACCTGCGCAACGATACGCCGCAAGGCGCCTGCCGCGCCCGCAACCGTTGCATCGAGCACGCCAGCGGCACCTATGTGACGGGCCTGGACGATGACGACTTCTTCCACCCACAGCGGGTGGAATGTCTGGTCAATCTGTATGAAACGCATGCGCCATCGTTTGCCTGCACGCGCTTTCGCTACTTCCAGAACGAGGACCAGGTAGCGATGCTGCGCGACCGGACGTACTCGCCAGCCGAACTGGCGAAAGCCGACAAACTCACCCTGCCCGCGCAGCTGTATGCCAACCACGCCGGTAACCAGGTTCTCACCGAGCTCTCGCGCATGCGCGAGCTCGGCGGCTTCGACGAAGCCATGCCAAGCTGGCAGGACTACGACATGTGGATCCGCCTGGCGGCGCGGTACGGCACCGCCGTGCGATCCCGGCACCTGCTGTCCTTCGTGGACGATGATCGCAGCCGCGCGCGGATCCGTAACTCATCCAAGCGCGCCGAGGGCAGCGAGCGGTTCATTGCTAAGCACGCCAGCCTCATGAGCGCGGACCAGCAGCGCAACCACCGCAACATCCAGTTCGTCATGAACCGCGAGCGCCCGCCGCTCGGCGAGATCGCGCGCAATGTCTCGCTCGGCGGCTACAAATCGACGGTGAAGGTGCTGATCCACAAGTTCTTCGGGGTGGCACTCGGCTGATGGTGATCAACAGAACCCGGGCGATGGCGATCACCTTGATGGCGATGATCTTCGTCCAGATCCCGCTTGGCCACAGCTCGGCCAGCAAGACTCATGTGAACGTGTACCACCTGCTGCTGCTCATGATGCCGGTGCTGTACCTGCCTGCCGCCCGCTACCTGAAGCTCAACCCGGCCACGGCGTTTATCGGCGTCCTGACTGCAACCTCGCTGGCCGCGGCGGCTACGTACGGCGGCGGCCTTCGCTCCACCCTGATCGTGTTCGTTGCCGCCTCGTACTTCCTTGGCCTGGTATTTGGCCACAAGCTCGCGGAAATGGAGCTGCGTCGCATCTTCATCTGGATGCTCGGCTGCTGCATCACCTTTATCATCCTGCGCGATATTGCCTACGCCAACGCGCTCGGCTCGATCTACACACGCAGCGAAACGGCGTCGAGCGTGCTGTACATGTCCACGGGCGGGCGCAATATCGAAGCGAGCCTGCTGGCCCTGCTTTCCATCCTGCTGATCGGCACCCGCGCGTACCCCATCGCCGCCGGCATTGCCTTCCTGACCAGCGCCACCATGCTCTCGCGAGCTGGCCTGATCGGCGCCGCCGTCTCCATCTTCATTGCGGCGTGGCGCATGCGCAAAACCCGCCACTACTACTTCTACACATTCTTCTGCATCGCGATGGTGGTGCTGGTCATTGGCCTGGTCCTGTCCCAGGTCATCGATGTGCCCGTCCTGGATCGCTTCAACCTGCAGGCGGAAACCCAGCTCGAACACAAGAACGTGGGCCGCCTGGCTCTGTGGAGCAACGCCGGCATTGCCCTGAAGCAGAACATGCTTGGCTACGGGGTAGGCAACGGCGTACCGATCATGGAGCAGATCTCGGGGCTGAAGTTCGTGGAAAACAACGTCCACAACATCTACCTGCAGTTCTTCCTCGAGGGCGGCCTCCAGTCAGCACTGCTGTTCCTGGTCATGTGCGCGCACATCCTGTTCTCGAAGACCGAAGGCCAGAACAGCAATGTGAAGATGTTCCTGCTCCTCTACCTGATGCTCGCCTTCATCGAATTCAGCGGATACGAGGCGTATTTCTGGTTCTTCGTCGGCATGTTCTATGCGCGGCAGCAGGTCCGCCAGCAACGCGTGGCCGCCGAGAACCGTGAGCATGCCAGGGCACGGCGAGAGCTCATACGGAGCAAAGCCCCGCTACACCGCCCGGAGGTCGCTCATGCTCAATGATTTCCGCGCCGATGCGCGCCGCCTGAAGTCGCTTCCCGGGTGGCGCGGCATGATCTGGTGGATGCTGGACCAGTCGTTCTGGGTGATCCTGACCTACCGGATGATCGCCAGCGCGCGCGGTACGGTGCTACATACGCCGCTGCGCATCCTGGAGAAGATCGCCGAATTCGTCTTCAAGAGCTACCTGCCCACCACGGCCACGATCGGCCCAGGGCTTGTCATCTTCCACGCGTTCGGCGTGATCATCAACGGCAAGACGACCATCGGCAAGAACTGCACGCTGTATGCCCGCGTGTGCATCGGCAACCGCTTCCCGGGCGACGGCACGCCAACCATCGGCGATAACGTCACCATCGGCACGGGCGCGTGCATCTTCGGCCCCGTGGTCATACCCGATAACTATGTGGTGAAAGCCAACGCCGTCATCACCCCGTCGACCTTGCGCGACAGTGCCCCCGCTTCTTCCCCTAAAAACCACGATCCCTTAGGAGCAGCGTCATGAGCGAGGCAGAGAAGCGCTTATCGATCATCATCATCACCTGGAATGAACTGGCCAACCTGGAGCGCTGCCTGCTTTCGCTGGTGGACAAGGTGGATTTCAGCCGGGATGAGGTGATCGTGGTGGATAACGGTTCCCGCGACGGCAGCGCGGAGTTCGTTGCGACCCTGCCGCAGGTGCGTTACTTCCCGCTGGAGGCCAACCTGGGCGTCGGCCCGGCGCGCAACCGCGGCCTGTTCCTGGCCCGCGGCAAATACTGCATGACCCTGGATAACGACACCATCTTCCTCACCAACGACCCGGGCACGGTGGTGGAGGAATTCTTCCAGGCGCACCCCGACGCCGGCGTGGTCGGCTTCGAACTGCTCAACGTGGACCGTAGCCGCCAGGATTCCACGCGCCGCTTCCCACGCTTCTATCAACCCATTGCCGCGCGCATTGCCGCCACCCGCAAGCTGGGTTTCGTGCAGCGGGAACTCGATCGGCACCTTATGACCGATACGGTGTTCGATAACGAAGCCGATCCGATGGAAGTGGACTACGTGCTGGGCGCCAACCAGACGTTTACCAAAAAAACCGCAGCGCTGCTCATGGGCTATGACGACCGGATCTTCTTCGGGCCCGAAGACGCGGAGTTCTGCGTGCGCACCCGCAAGATGGGCTTGCGTAACTATTACTCGCGGCGAATCTCCATCGTCCACGACTACAAGCGGCGCACCCGGAAGTTTTCCAGGCTAACCATCAAGCACCTCGCTGGCTTCGCCTATATGCTGAAGAAGCACGGCGGCGTCTACCGTTATTCCCTGAGCGAGCGCCGCTGATCCCTGACGGAGGCACCCCATGCATCGCCGTACGTTCCTGCGCCACACCACGCTGGCCCTTGCCACCTTTTCGGTGCTGCCCCTGGGCCGCGCACACGCCGCCAACGGGGGCCACACGTGGTACGTCGATAGCGGCGGCGGGAACGATGCGCACAACGGTGGCAGCGAGGCACAAGCCTTCCGCAGCCTGGATCGTCTGAACAAGGAAAGCTTCGGGCCGGGCGATCGCATCCTGTTCAAGCGCGGCGGCGACTACCCAGGCGCTTTTCTCCCCAAGGGCTCAGGTAGCGTCGAGGCACCTATCGTGGTCGATGCCTACGGACAGGGCGCGCTGCCACACCTTCATGCCGACGGCCAGGCACCCTCGACGGTACGCCTGCAGAATGTCGAGTACTGGACGGTGCAGAACCTGGAGATCTCCAACCAGGGCCCGCAGCCCGCGCCGCGGCGCACGGGCGTGCACCTGTTCCACCAGGATTTTGGCGTCGCGCGCGGCATCACCCTGAAAGGCCTTTACGTAAGGGATGTGAACGGCGTGCCAGTCAAGAAGGACGGCGGCGGCAGCGGCATCCTGGTCGAGGCCAAAGGCAAGACAAAACCCACGCGCTACGAGGGCCTGTCCATTGTTGACAACCACCTGGACAACACCCAGCGCGATGGCATCCTGTTCCTCGGCGCAGGTAGCCGCCAGGGCGGCCTGGCAAAAGGCGTGGTCGTGCGCGGCAACCAGATCACCGGCGTCCCGGGCGACTGTATCCTGGTGAAAGGCTGCGACGGCGCGGTGGTCGAGCGAAATACGGTGAGCAAGTGCGGGCCGCTGCCGCGCGGCGAAGCCGCCGCGGGTATCTGGCCGTTCGACTGCGACAACACCACGGTGCAATACAACGAAGTAAGCGGCCACAAGGCCTACGCCGATGGCCAGGCCTACGATTCGGATTTCCGCTGCCGCAATACCGTGATCCAGTACAACTACAGCCATGACAACGTGGGCGGCATGGCGCTGGTGTGCAACGATGGGCGCAGCGGCGGTGATATCGGCAATACCGGCACCATCGTGCGCTTCAACGTCAGCATCAACGATGCCCTGCGCAAGAGCGATAGTGCCAGCCTGCGCATCTCCGGCCCGGTGAACGGCAGCCAGATCTACAACAACATCATTATCATTCCCGAGAAACCGATCGCTGGCGCCGAGGTCACGGTGTTCAAGGCCACGAGCTGGAAGGGTGTCCCCAGCAGCACCGATATCCACGACAACATCGTGGTATCACCACAGTCGGCGGGTATCGACATGCAGGTGGCGCAGGCCACACAGCTCAGCGAGAACCGCATGGTTGCGACGGCCGCTGCAGCGAAGGCGGCGAGCGGCGCAACCGCGGCAACCGCGGATCACGCCATGCTTGACCGCTTCCGCAGCCACCGGCCAACGCTGGCCCAGGTCAATGCCCTTGTGAAGGCCTGCTTCGCCAACGGTAAGCCCGTGGCGAACGCCATGGACCTGATCGGCCAGCTGACCACCGGGTGATATCAGCCGGCTTCACTCTCCAGGGCTCGGCGACCAGCGTGCCGCCGCGCGGCCAGGCGCTGGATGAGGCGCTTCCCCAACGCCTGCCCCGGCACTTCGACCAGGCGGTACGTGATGGAAGCAACGATCACGGTTCCCGCCAGCGCGACCAGCACCGTGGCGACGAAGTATGCATCCGGGCCCAGGCGCGACGCTGCGTGCACCTTATCCAGCAGCTTGCGCGCCACCTGCAGCATGAAGAAATGCACCAGGTACCCACTGAAGCTGATCTTGCCCACGTGGCAGACCAGCGGGTTCACCAGCCAGCGGTATGGCTGCCGGTTCAGGCAAAGCGCAACCAGCGCGAACGCGGCGCCGTACAGATAAACCGCCCGGCTGTCAGCGACGATCTGGGGAACCACGAACAACACGGTGCCCGCCGCTGTAAACAGCGTCGCGTTGACCCGACGGTCCCCCGCGTGGAAGAACCGCGTTAACGCGCCTGATTCTCCGAACAGAATGAAGTAGGCGCAGATGCCGAACAGGAAGATCGGTAGCTGGTTGGGCAGCCACACGAACATGAAGCGTTCCCACAAGTCCGCATCGGCAATGGGCGGGTTGGCGATCAGCACCGGCCCCAGGAAGATATCGAGCAGAAGGAACAGCAGCAACGCGATCCAGGCGCGCGGCAGGTCCCTCACCAGCAGGAACACCAGCGGGAAGACAATGTAGAACGACATCTCCACGCCGATCGACCAGCCGCCCGGCACCACGTCGTTCGCGCCCAGCAGCCATGCCGGACTCCAGCCGTTGGTGAAGGTCAATGTACTGAGGATCGTTCCAGGCTGCGGGAGATCATGGCCCTTCAGGACAAACGGCGCCAGGCAGTAGACCCCGAAGGCGACGTAGAACATAGGCGCAATGCGAAACACGCGCCGGATGTAGAAGTTCAGCCACTCGCCCGACTCACCCAGGCGCTTTCCAGCCGAAAGGAACAGCGTAAGGGCGCTCACCACGAAGAACAGCTGGACGCCGCGGGCACCCTGCTCCGCATAGCGGCTCAGCCAGGGCGACATCGTGGCTGGGTGGCCCATCGCCTGGTAGATCTCCACGTTACGCTGGGCGTGGCTCACCAGCACGGCGATGATCGCAAGGCCACGCAGCGCATCGATGAAGTCGAGCTGCAGGCGCGGTTTCGCCTGCATCAGAACCGTGGCTCCAGGTGCCAGTTCCACGCGCTCGCGAGGATATCCTCCATGCGGGCCATGGCCGGCCGCCAGCCGAGCTGTTCGCGCGCCTGCTGGCTCGAGGCCACCAGCACGGCCGGATCGCCTGGCCTTCTGTCGGCAAATTCGTGCGGCACGGGACGCCCCGTCACCTTCTCCGCCGCGGCGATCACCTCGCGCACGGTAAAGCCCTCGCCATTGCCAAGGTTAAAGGTAAAGGCACCTTCATGGGTGGCCATGTACTCGATTGCCAGCAGGTGAGCCGAGGCCAGGTCGTTCACGTGCACATAGTCACGTACGCACGTGCCGTCACGGGTCTCGTAATCGGTACCGAACACCTTCAACCCGCTGCCCTGCCCCAGCACGGCCTTTAGCACGTTGGGAATTAGGTGGGTTTCCGGGTCGTGCGCTTCGCCAATGGTGCCGCAACTCGATGCACCCGCTGCGTTGAAATAGCGAAGCGCGACCGAGCGCAGCCCATAGGCCTTCGCCGCGTCGGCGAGCACCTGCTCGATCATGAGCTTGCTTTGCCCGTAAGGGTTAATGGGTGCCGTGGGGTGGCTCTCGTCGATCGTTTCGGAAACGGGATGACCAAACACGGCTGCCGTGGACGAGAACACGAGCCGGGCAACCCCGGCGTGGCGCATGGCATCGAGCAGTACGATCGTGTTGCCCACGTTGTTCTCGTAGTACGCATAGGGATCGACAACCGATTCGCCAACGAGTGACCGTGCGCAGAAGTGCATCACCGCGTCGAACTGATGCCCGGCGAACGTCCGGCCAAGCTTTCCCGCATCGCCGATATCGCCGTGAACGAACGTTGTTCCGGCAGGCACCGACTTCCGGTGCCCCGTCGAAAGGTTGTCGTACACGACGGCCTCGTGCCCGTGCTCAAGCACATACCGCACCATATGCGAGCCAACATAGCCCGCACCTCCGCAAATGAGAATCTTCAAGCCACAACCTATGTCTGTAGGAGCGCGCTCGCGCGCGATCGCGCCCTGTGGGCGCGCCCAGCCAAGCGAATAACTACCGAGCCTCCTCCACCACCTGCTCCGAGGGCTTGGCGACCGAAGCCACGACACCCGTCCGCGCCGACGTCTGCTTCTCGCTGTGGACGAATCCCTTGAAGATCGTCAGGAAGATGATCCGCAGATCGAACGCAAGCGACCAGTGGTTGATGTAGTACAGATCGTGCTCGATGCGCCGGGTCAGGTCGGTATCACCGCGCCAACCGTTCACTTGAGCCCAGCCGGTAATGCCGGCTTTCACCAGGTGTTTGTGCATGTAGCCATCGATCTCGCCCTTGAACTGCTCGACGAACATAGGCCGCTCAGGTCGTGGACCGACGATCGACATATCGCCACGCAGGACGTTCAGGAACTGCGGTAGCTCGTCGAGACTGGTCTGGCGAATGAATTTGCCGAATCGGGTGGTCGTTTTATTCTGCGCACCACCCCAGGCGACCTTTCCGCTCTTCTCCATGTCTACAGGCATGGAGCGGAACTTCAGCATTTCGAACTCTTTGCCATCCAGGCCGACACGCGGCTGGCGGTAAAGCACGGGCCCGGGGCTGGAAAGCTTCACGCCAATGGCGAGCAACGCCATGATGGGAGAAATCATGAGCAGGATGCCGGCGGCGAGCAGCCGGTCTTCGATGTTCTTGACCAGCCATGCATGGCCCTCGAGGGGGCTGGAACGCAATGTCACGATAGGCACACCGCCGCAATCTTCCATCTGGTGGTTAATCAGCTGGCGACCGAGCAGATCCGGTACGAACTTCACCGTGACGACATGCTGCTCCATGCGATCCATGGCATAGGTAATGGCGCGATTCGCGCTTACCGGCAGCGCGAGCAGTACCTCATCCCACTCACCACGCAGGAGAATGTCTTCCAGCTCCAGCAGGGAACCCACCAACGGCACGCCTTCGGGAACGCCGTGGTCATAGCTGGTCTTTACGTACGCGGTGATATCCATGCCGAGCGCGGGGTTCGCACGAGCCTGCTCGAGCATATGCAAACCCGAGTCCGTGGCACCGACAAGCAGGCAGCGCGCGATGCCTTCGCCGCGTTTGCGCAGGCGACGCAACGCAACAAGCGCAATGAGTCTCACCAGCGCAAAGCCGACGAGACCGAGTGGAAGTGTGAGTAACACCCATCCACGCGAGTAAACATCGCCGACTTTCAGCAGGTATCCCATCACCATGAGCGCGATAAATGAACCAGCCCATGATGCTGCGATGCGCAAATATTGACTGACCGGGCGTTCACCAAGTGGCTGCTCGTAGACCCGCAACCCCATGGAAAGCACGAGGGTGAGCATCACAAGCATGACCATCGCCGCAGCGTAGGTCTTGTCCATGGCTTCGCCGTTAAAGCGAGCCAGGTAGGCCACATGGGCCGCGGTGACAGCACTCATCAAGTCACCGACGCGAAGCTCCAGATCAACTAACGCGTTGATTTTTTTCAGTTGCATGACAAGTACCTTCTGCCAAGAAGCACGGCCGGCCAGGCCGTCGTGCCAAGGTACGTGCCCCCTGTAGAGCCGGCGTTGCTTCATCCAGAAGCCCGTATCGGCCCAACACGCTCTTACCCGAATCCGCGGAGCACCGGATTCAGTTAGCTCACTACGCTCGCAACACGGAGACGATGTGATGATGCTGCATCGCCACGAAATCCGCAGCAATCGTGTGTGCCTTAAAACCTGACACGTTTCACAGAAACACTCGCTGAATTTTGTCGTTCAGCAGAATGACTTGCTTGTTGACACATCAATAGCGGTGAATGGTTCGCGCGTGTTTCGACGCGCATGCGTTCATGAATACTCGTTCGATGTTGTTCATGTATGACGCGCACCCTCCCAGTTTGTTCCATTCATTCATCACAGGAGACCAGGCCATGAAGCGTCTGCTCATCGCATGCACCATCCTGGCTGTTGCCGCACCGTTGTGGGCACAGACTCAGCGCGCTTCGAGCGAAACCGCTCCGCAGCCCGCAAATGGCGCCAATACGCCATCTCAGGGCGCGCGCGTCGCGACGCCTAACCAGGCTCGTTCAGCATCACAAGGTGCAGTTGCACCAACTCGGGTCGGTGCAGGTACCGCAGCCATGGCCGCGGCAACGGGTGCAACGGCGAATTCGGCAACCGGCACCGGTAACGACGGAACAGGCGGAACCGGTGGAACGGGCGGAACCGGTGGGACAGGCGGTACCGGCGGCACGGGCGGTACGCACTGATTTGCCATACCCAAGCGAATGGACGTCCAAACGTCCAACATGTTCCCGATCGGTTAATGCTGGGTCGGTTTTAGTAGTGGGCCGTCCGATTCCGGGCAGTCGTTCTATCCAAGGAATCCGCGCACGATGAAGTTCCTGCCGACCCTGGGTCTGGCCGGATGCTGCCTGCTCCTGCATGCCTGCGTCCTGGCACCCGGCCAGCACATGAATACCGGCGAGCTGAACGACAAGGAGAGCGCCACGGGCGCGCGTTATCAGCTCGTCCCCATTACCCCAAAGCTTATCGCCATGGATAAGGCCTCGGCATCGCCGACCAGCCTGGATCCCGCACTTACCGCCTACAAGCCCGACGATTACCACATCGGGCCGGGCGATTCGCTCTACATCACCGTATGGGAGCACCCAGAACTCACCTCACCTGCGGGCTCACAGCAGCAAACGGCCGCTAATGGCCGACTCGTGCGGCCCGATGGCACACTGTTCTACCCCTATGTGGGCCAGATCAAGGCCGATGGGTTAACGATCGAACAGCTGCGAACCGAGATATCCAACCGGCTGACCAAGTACATCGCCAAGCCGCAGGTCGATATCAGCATCGTGGGCTTTGCAAGCCAGCGAGTCACCATGGGTGGTGCTTTCACGAATACTTCACCGCAGAACATCACGGTCGCGCCGCTCACGCTGTCGCAAGCCGTAGGTTCCGCGGGCGTCAATGCGCAACTGGCAGACCTGTCAAACGTCGTGCTTCGACGCGATAACCGCGAGTACCACCTGAACCTGGATGCCCTGTCGCATACGCTGCAAGGCGGCCAGGACATCTATCTCAAGGGCGGTGACAATGTATACCTGCCCTATAACGACAATCACGAAGTGTACGTGCTTGGCGAGGTACTTCGCCCACAAGCCATCTCCTTCAAGACCACCGATCTCAGCCTGACACAGGCCCTGGGCCGGTCGGGCGGCCTTAACCAGACCAGCTCCAGCGGCAAATCCGTGTACGTGATACGCGGCGTGGAGAATATGGAAAAGGCACCCGCAACGATCTACCAGCTCGATAACCGGTCGCCCTCGGCCTTTGCGATAGCTGCCCAGTTCCCCGTCGAACCCGGCGATGTCATCTACGTGGGCCCGGCCGGCATCACCCGCTGGAATCGCTTCATCAGCCAGCTGCTTCCCCTCTCTGGCTTGATCAGCAATGCGGCCAACGCCCAGTACAACCTGGATCGCGATCGCCAGCTGTAACGGAGGTAGCAGCGACGTTTTTTCCGCACTACAGGCGAAATAAATGAAAGTCACAATTTTTGGAACCGGTTATGTCGGTTTGGTTACGGGCGCCTGTCTCGCGGAAATGGGAAACCACGTAGTCTGCGTGGATATCGACAACGCCAAGGTCGAAGGCCTGAAAAATGGCGTCATTCCCATTTATGAGCCGGGCCTCGAGCCGATCGTCACCAACAACTACGCCGCCGGCCTGCTGGATTTCACCACCGACCCGGCCTCCGCCATCGCACACGGCGAGATCATTTTCATCGCCGTCGGCACACCCCCGGACGAGGACGGCAGTGCCGACCTGAAATACGTGCTGAGCGTCGCACGAACCATCGGCGAACATCTCGATCGTTACGCCGTTGTCGTCAACAAATCGACCGTTCCCGTCGGTACTGCCGACAAGGTTCGCGATGCCATTGGCGATGTATTGAAGGCTCGGGATGCCGGGATCGAGTTCGATGTCGTCTCTAACCCCGAATTCCTGAAGGAAGGCGATGCCGTCGAAGATTGCCTGCGTCCCGATCGTATTGTGGTCGGCTCCTCCAGCACGCGTGCCGTGGGCCGTCTGCGCAAACTGTACGCCCCTTTCAACCGCAACCACGATCGCATGGTGGTGATGGATGAGCGTTCCGCCGAGCTGACAAAGTACGCTGCCAACGCGATGCTGGCGACCAAGATCAGCTTCATGAACGAGATCGCGAACATCGCCGAGCGCGTCGGCGCCGATGTGGAACTCGTTCGCCAGGGCATCGGCTCGGATCCTCGTATCGGGTACCACTTCATCTACCCCGGTGCCGGTTACGGCGGCTCCTGTTTCCCGAAGGACGTGCAGGCCCTCGAACGCATCGCGCGCGCGCACGACTACGATGCGCGTCTACTTGCCACTGTCGAGGCGGTGAATCACGCACAGAAGACCCGCGTCTTCGCGCAGATCCTCCGCCACTTCAACGGCGATATCGCCGGCAAGACCATCGCGTTGTGGGGCCTGGCGTTCAAGCCAAATACCGACGATATGCGTGAAGCCCCCAGCCGCAAGCTGATCGAGGCATTGTGGGAGGCAGGCGCAAAGGTGCGCGCGTACGACCCGGAAGCCCGCGAGGAAACGGCGCGTATCTACGGCGAACGTGACGACCTGGTGCTGTGTACAAAGCCCTATGAGGCGCTTGAGGGCGCCGACGCACTGGCCCTGATCACAGAGTGGAAGGCTTTCCGCAGCCCCGACTTCGCAAGGATCAAGACGGCCTTGAAGGAGCCGGCCATCTTCGATGGTCGCAACCTGTACGATCCGCAGGTCGTGGAAGACGCCGGCCTGGCCTACTACGGCATCGGCCGCGGCCGCTCGCTCATGAAATGAAACCCATGTAGGAGCGCGCTTGCGCGCGATGGGGTGCTCGCGACAAGCACCCATCGCGCGCAAGCGCGCTCGTGCAGTGTTATCGGAATCGGGTTACTGCGAGATCTTGCCCAGGTTCTTGTCGAACAGGTCCGAATCAAGGTCGTTCGTCATCGTGTACAGCGTATAGCGCTTGTTGAGGCGGGCACCGCCATCGCGCACCAGCGGCTGCCACATCAGCGTGGCGCGGTTGCGCGACGAGTTGGGCAGAAGTGCATCGAACGGGATGGACACGTAAATGCCCTTGTCGAAGCTGCCTTCGCCGTAACCTGAGCTACCCGACTTATCGGTAACAGTGAAGTACGCGCCCATGCGCGTGCCGTTGGCGAACTGGCGGGACACATCCACCGTCGTACCCCAGTCACCGGCCAGGTAACGGCCCACGCTCACGGCCAGGGTGACGTTGTGGAAGCCGGTATCGAGGTATCCCGTGGCCTGCCCCGTAATAACGTGATACTTGCGCAGCGAGAAATCCTGGTCGAAGCCACGTGCCTTCACCCAGTTGATATCGCCACCGACGGCCCAGTGTTCTCCGAATGGGCGATACAACACTTCGCCACCCGCGCCTGCATACATGCTCTCGAGCATGCCGGCATAGGCCATGCCGTACAGGTCCTGCCCCAACTTGCGGGTACCGGTAAGCTGGAAGTTCGGCATGGTGATATCCGAACTGGTCAGGTACTGGCGCACGTTGGTACGCACGCGCGGCAGATTACTCGGCGCGTCGTACTTGAACTTGTCGTAGTTGTTGGCGATGTTGACCGACAGCACGCCATCGAGCCACAGGTGCCGGTTGAAGTTGAATGTGCCGTAGCCAGCGCCATACACCTGGTACAGCACGAACGCATCGGGGCCACCCAGGTTCTGTTGGTAACCAATCGATGTACCACCTGTGAAACGTTTCAAGGGGGCGTTGTAAAGCACCTCCTCATCACGCGAGGTGACCGGATCCTGTTCCACGCTACGGCGGAAGGTCGGCAGATCGATCTGGTGGTTCAATAACTCAATGAAGCGCGGCCGGTGCACGCTCGTATCGACGGTGCTGAGACCGTTCGTTTCACTGGATACCGTCACCCAATCGATACTGCTATCGACGCGGTTATCGACAATGCGCGTAGCGCGACCGGCAGCTTCAGCCGTGTAGAAGAAGCGCTCCTGCTCGCCATGGATGACCAGCTCGGAACCGCGGCGGCGGATGCTGCTCACATTGATGCCGGCATTGGCCTGCAAGGTTTTCGCGACCTGCGCCCAATCAACCTGTTCCGGCGCCCTCCGGTCAGGTACTGACGTCGCCGCCTGCGTAGGACCAGGTTCGCTGGATGCCAGGTCGCTGGGTGTGCTGCCCGCGCCCTGCGTGGGCCCGGTCGGCATGCTCGTCACCGGCGTGCTGGTGAACGACACCGGCTCCGGTGGCGGATCAAACGATTTCTGCGGGCCCACATGGGTGGCCAGGTTGGCGTGCAGGTTTAGCGCCGCCGTGGCGACATTGCCACGCTCGTAGCCCAGGGTCAGGTCAGCGTTGCCATTCAGCCGGAACACCGCGCCCAGGTTGATCGGCGACCGCTGCGGCTGGTTGTTGCTCTGCGGCTGGTGCTTGTAGTCGTTGCCGTCCAGCTCCGCTTTCAGTACGAGCCAGTCCCACGGCGAGTGATATTCCACGCCGCCAAAGAAGCCTGGGCGGCCACGAAGGAATTTGTTGATGCTAAGGGCACCCGTGGCACCCGTGCCGCTGGCAGGGCGCGTATTGAAGCGATCGCTGATGAAGCTCAACGGGTTGCTGATATCGCCACGGTTGCCGATGTAGCCCCAACCCAGGCCGAGGCTGAAATCGAACCGCCCGGCGCGCTTGCTGGCCACCAGGTACTCACTGGAGAACAGACCGGTACCGCCCACGTCACGCACGCCAAAGGCCACGGCGGGCGTCCAGCGCGTTTCCTGGAACAGGCGCGCCTTCACGTCAATCGACTTGTCTTTGTAGGTCTGGCTGCCACTGAGCGAGCGGGCGCCGTACAGACGGTTGCTGACGTTGGTGTAGCGAAAGCTGCCCTCCAGCCAGGGGATCGGCTGCATGGAGACGTTGTAGTTCGTATACGGCGTGGTCCGGCTCAACACGAAGCTGAATTCGCCCTCCTGGGCCATGCGCGCCGTGGGCGTCTGCAGCAGGCCTACGCCACCAAAGTCGCTTTGGGTGTAGTACTCCTGCGCATGCACGGTGGCAACGCCACCTGCCCACAACACCACGCCGGCGCAGCAGCCACGCCACGCCATGCGGCGGAAATCCGGACGGCGCACCGGGCGGAACCGGCGCCGCCTCAAGGCGTGCCCTCCGTGCTGATCAACTGGGTGGAAATGAAGGCGGCGGCATCCTCATTGAACTGGCCATCGGTAGTCGCGGCGATGGCCTTGCGGTTGAACGGCACGTAGATCCAGGCACCCGGCGCAAGCGCACGCGGTGGGTCGCGATTCCACAAGGCAGTGTTCTGCGGGAAAACGGTGCCATCCGGTTGAATGACGAAGATCATGTCTGGATCCGCGGCAACGGACGGTGGGCACTGGGCGAGGTAGACCCGCGCGTCCTGCAGGGCAACCTGCGGGACGCTGCAAGCCTTCGCCACGGCACCTACGATGCGCACCGTCGACGGACGCCGCGGGTAGAACAGTGCATCGCCATGTTCGATCGGCCAGTTATCGGCAGCGGAGACTTCGAGACGATCCGGGTCTAGCACCACGCTGGTGCGTCGACCGGTGACCGGTAGCGCCGTGATCCATGCCTGGAACCCGGCGGCGGCGAGCCCTAGTTCGTCCTTGCCATGACTCAGCGCATCCATGCGGATCGCACCGAGCTCGAAGACCACGCCGGCTTTCAACCGTACCTGCGCGTCATGCAATGAAGGGCGAAGCCACGCGGCCCCGGCCATATAGGCATCGGGATCGACCCGTGCCCCCAACGCCAGGTCCGAGAGCCGGGCCCCGGACGGATAGACGGCTGAACCGGGGTGGCGCACCTCGCCAGAGGCACTGGCCTTCAGCGCGCTATCCTGTGCGGCAGCGCTGCCGGCCATGGTGAATATCACCCCGAGCGCCGCCAGGTGCCATACCACCCGCCTCACGAAGCCTTCCCCGTATAAGGCCGGAGCTGGATCAGCTCGAGCGGAAACCCTGGCGCCACGTATTGGCGGCTTTTCCAGATAAAGCCATCAGCAGGGTCTACCCAATAGCGATTAGTGAAGCTCCCAGCGGGGCCGCTCAGATGCTCGTCGTAACGGCGCAGGCTGCGCCGCGTGCCAAGAATCTCGACGGTATCCATGCCACCTGGGGTCAATGTCGCCTGCATGGCATTGCCATAGCGATAGCCCGGCGACCAATCCATCGTACGGGTGTACGTGATGGGCGACGTTACGTGTTGGAGGCCGGTTTCAAAGGGATTTTTACCACCCGTTATCGACAAGCCGTCAAGATTTTGCGGAAGGCCGACCGTCTTGATCAGCTGGCCATCACGCGTGAAGACGATGTCATCGCCCTGCCCGTACCAGCCCAACCGCCCGTCTTCCACTTTGCCGAGAACGAGGATCGCCTCGCCATCGGGGCCATTTGCCTGGAGCTGGAAATAAGGGGATGCAGCCACCGATTCCGGCGTGGGGTGCACGGTTTCTCCGTGCACCGCGAGACGGACGGCTTCGACGCTGCCGCTGGACACGGGCGAGCACGCGGCCAGCGCAGCGAGCGCCAGGACGAGGCCACCAAGGGCAACAAGGCGTAGCGCGCACAGCGCGCGTTGTCGGGCTTCAGGCCAAGACAAAATCAGCGTTGGTCCGGCAAGTGGAAATGGAAGGCCTGTCAACGTCATGAAACGGAAGGCCCGCATTGGACTGCACTGACTGAAGGAGACGATGGCCTCCCTCGCACTCGGCACGTCCTACCGACAGTACACGAGCTAACCGGACTGAAAACTGACTGGCGTCTCGTCTTACGACTAGAGATACTTGAGCCAGCTGTTTACGCTGTTATCGATAAGCGTGTAGACATGTTCAAAGGCGGGCCGGCTTTGCCGGAAAGGATCCGGGATATCCTGGCCCTCCAGCCATCGATCCAGCAGGAACACCTTCCCGCTGGCCTCCGGCGCCATCCTCGTAATGGAAACGACATGGTCCCGCTCCATCGCCAGCACCAGATCGGCGCTGCGCAGGAGTGAACGGTCCAGTTGGCGTGCGCGGTGTGCACTGCCATCCATGCCATGCTCGCGCAACAGATCCAGCGCGGTGGCATCGATGCCGTGCCCCACGAGCGCGCCAAGCCCGGCGCTGGATACCTGCACCGTGCTATCCGCACCCAGCCGGTGGCGAAACAGGTACTCGGCGGTAGGGCTGCGGCAGATATTGCCGATACAGGTAACGAGGATCTGCTGGAACATGTAACGGGCTACTCCCGAACAACCAACGAAGGCACCATGCGAACGAACCCCATGATAGCCACGATCGCAGACGCCTTGTGATGTGGCACGCGATAACCAGTTACGGCGACAGTGCACTGCTGCTACCACTCATCACGTGGATGGCCATCGTGCTGGTGATACCACCGCAGCGACGCGATGCCCTGCGCTGGATCGTCGCCGCCGTGGCAACGGGCGGCACCGTGGCGCTTTCAAAGCTGTTGTTCATGGCCTGGGGCATCGGACCACCCGGCCTGGACTACACCGGCATCAGCGGGCATACGGCGCTCTCCGTACTGACGTGGCCGTGCCTTGCCGCGATCCTTACGCGCGGTGTTCGAAAGCCGCTTGCCGGCCTGGCCATTGCCGTCGGTCTTCTCATCGGTCTCGCCGTGGGCGTCTCGCGCCTTGCGCTTGAGGTGCACAGCCTGTCCGAAGTCATCATGGGCGCGACACTCGGCGCGGCCATCGGCGCGTGGTTCATTCACGGCCTGCGGCGCTCACCCGAACTGCCCGTGTGGCACCCACTACTGCTCGCCGCGGGCGCGGTCGCCATCTGGTTCATGTTCTACGGGCGTGTGTTTCCGTCACAGCACTTACTCAAGGACATCGCACTGTGGGTGAGCGGCCATGCCAACGTGTTTACGAGACGGCTGCACGCGCAATGACGACGGGTAAGCGCGATTACGCACCAGGAATAGCCAACGATAGATGCATATCATCGAAATGAACCCTGAGTTCAACGCGCCCGCCCAGCGCACTGACGTAGGCGACCAGCGAGCTCAACTTCACGTCGTCTCGTCCTTCAAATCGGGACACGGCAGATTGCTTCAGGTGAGCAAGACGCCCGAGTTCTTCTTGTGATGTATTCAATAGCTGCCTGAGGTCCGCCAGTGAGGGGGACAAAAAATATCCCTTCGCCAACCACTGGTTATGCATCTGCTTGATCCTGGTAACCGCCCGGGAAACGTCAAGGAACGTCTCGCTCGGCCGGTCTCCATAACCTACCTCACCAGCGAACAGGCCAAAGCCGTCCGCACTTGACCACATCGCAGTGGTCTGAAATTGGCCCGTCGCCACATCGATGAACCAAGGTCCCCCATGCCTTTCGCTTGCATCGACGGAGACGGTGAAGCCTTCATCACGCAACGCTTCCACGAACACATCCATGTCTTCACGCCTCATGGCAGGTCGATTGTTTTTCCCGACTTTCCCGGCTTGCTTAGCAAACATGCTCCACCTACCTCATCGATGCGTATGCCACCCTCATGGTGAATACGAGTGTTATGGCGCACACTCCTGTACCTGATAACGCCCTCGAGTTCGCCCACCGACCTGGCACTGTCCGCTTGAGGCGGATACATCCGCCCGTCCGATCGGTAGAGATCCGGATTGTATGGAATCGAGGTCATTTCATCTTCGACGCCGTTGAGAGCTGCGCAGAGCAACCTATACGCGTCGTCGTGGCTACCCGCGGGGGCGGCGGAATGAAGGCGTCGCAGAAATTCGTGGAGGCGTTCGTGCTTCCCCCTGTCCATACATTACATGCCCGTCATATTACTCCAATGTAATAGGCTAGCAAGTGGCGAACCTTGCGCTAATCGGTGATGGGGAGCCGCTCACGTCCGGCGCTGACTTCGTGCTGAGAAGGAGCCCGGCCACAAGCATGTAGGGAATGCCCGCGAACCGCCACGAAATTGCCAGCACACTGGACTATCCCTATGGCCTTCCATAAAAAAAGGGGGCCGCAAGAGATGACCCTTCATCGGATCGTCGTTACCGCAGGATTCCTCTTGACCGTGGCCGGGGCGGTCGCCGCCTCGCCAGAGGCGACGCCAACGCCGGGCGAACCACCACGTTGGCAACCGGAAACACCCACAAAGCAACTATCCCTTTGGCCGGAAGGGCTCACGATTGCCCAGCCGCCTGTCGATGGACCTGAGACATTCAAGGATGGCGCTATCACGAATGTCACGCGCCCCACCATGACCATCTATCCGCCGAGGGCCAAGGGAAATGGGTCGGCCGTCGTTGTTGCGCCGGGCGGGGGCTTCATGGTTCTCGCGATCAAGGGCGAAGGCACCGACATCTGCGATTGGCTCACGTCAAAAGGCGTGACATGCGTACTGCTGAAGTACCGGGTGCCGACCTCAGGTCCTCAATGGGACGGGGCATGCCGTTGCCGTCACGAGCCCGCGGTTCACATGGCAACGCAGGATGCCCAGCGCGCTATAGCGTTGGTGCGACACCAGGCCGGTAGCCTCGGGATCGACCCAAACAAAGTCGGGATCATCGGCTTTTCCGCCGGCGGACATATCGTTGCCGACGTCAGTAACGCCAAAGGCCCGATCTACGCTCCGGTCGATGAAGCCGACAGGGAAAGCGTTCGCCCGAACTTCGCCATCGCTGCCTACCCAGGGCACCTGTGGGAGGGCAAGGGCCTCGTCCTGAACCCGACACTGCATGTCACGACAAACACGCCACCCACCTTCATCGTTCAGGCCGAAGACGACCCCGTCGACAACATCCGACACTCGCTTTCCTACTATGTTGCTCTCAAACAGGCAGGCGTGCCGGTGGAAATGCACCTTTACGCGCAGGGTGGGCACGCGTTCGGGCTTAAGCATCCAGACTGGCCGATCGGAGCGTGGCCTAACCTCGCCGAAAAGTGGATGCGATCGCTCGGAATGCTCCGTTAGCGGTCGCACGATCACCGCTCGTGGCGCGCGCTCGGCTTTCCCAACCGACCAGTCATCGTAAATGCGAGCGCCCGCCTCGGAACGGCAAGTATCTCGTCCAGCGTGTACCGAACGAACTGGACTTCCAGCACGGGCGCGAGGCATCCCTATGTAACACGTCCGTCATGGACCCCACTTAGCCTCCCTCCCTTTCGGCACGACCGCCGCGCCCGCAACGCCCCAAGGGACACAGATGTCAGATCCCTCCTCTGGCCTGGCCGACGTCCTGCTTGAGCAGGATGGGCCACTGCAGCGCTATATCCATCGCCGTGCCGGGCATGCCTGGGATGCGCAGGATCTGGTCCAGGAGACCTACTTGCGCCTGCTTTCGGCGGACCCGGATTCCATCCGGAACCCCGAGGCGTACCTCTTTACCGTAGCCACGAACCTGCTCCGCCAGCGCGCCGGTGGCCGGCAAACTGGCGGTCGCGAGGATGGCGGGCTGGAAGAAGTACTCGACCGCCTGGCAACGCCTTGCGAGGCGGACGCGGGCGTCGACCAGGAGGTCCGCAGCAAGCGGCTTCATGAGTTGATGGCACGTCTCTCGCCGAAGTGTCGCGCGGTGCTGGTGCTGCATTACCGGGACGACCTGAGCTACCGGGATATTGCCGATCAGCTGGAAATCTCGGTGCACATGGTGAAAAAGTACATCGTCAAGGGACTGGCCGCGTGCCGGCAAGGGATGGGACGCTATGCGTGACGACATGGGCCAGGCGGCGGCACGACGCATTTCCGAGGAAGCCGCACAGTGGCTGATGGCCAGCCGCGCGGGACTGGATGAGCCCTCGCGGGTTGCGTTCGTGAACTGGTTGCGCCATTCGCCGGCGCATGTGGCCGAGTACATGGCCATAGTGCAGCTGGACCAGGAAATGAAAGACGCCGCCGCACACGAGCCCTTGGCGACGTCCACGCTTGTAAAAGAGGCTGCCGACGAGCCCGCGGTTGTGCCGTTGCGCCCGGGCCGCGTCGCAAGCCCGCGCACGGCTGAGACGCAAGTCCACGCGGGGTCGCGCCGCCGTCGTTGGCCGTGGATCGCCACCGCGACGGCCGCGGCGGCCGCCATTGCCGTCGCGGCGGTTGTCACGTGGCCCACGCCACCGTCACCTGCCGGCATTGTTTACAACGCAGGCGCCGCTGCAACGCGCAGCATCGACCTGCCTGATGGCAGCCGCATTCAACTCGACCGCAACAGTTCCGTCCGCGTGCAGTTCGAAGACGGCAAGCGCGATATCGCCGTCATCGCTGGAACTATGCTGATCGACGTGGGACATGATTCGCCTGCGCCGCTCAGCGTGACGCTGGGGCGCACGGTACTCCGTGACATTGGCACCGTATTCCAGGTCAGTACTCGCGCCACGGGTGGGGACATCACCGTGCTCAGTGGTCGCGTTGACGTGTTGGCGCCGCGCGATAGGTGGCCTTGGCAAGCAAACACCGCCCAGTCGCAGAACGTCGTCGCCCACCTGCAAGGCGGCCAGCGCGCAACATTGGGCAGCGACGGCGGCGTGACCCACCTCGCACCCAACACCGATCTCTCGCAGGATCTCGCGTGGCTCCCCGCCGAGATCGATTTCCACAACGCGCCCGTCGCGGAAGTGGCGCGCCGCTTCAACGCTTATGGACAGGCACCCCTGCTGATTGAAGACGATATCGTGGCCACAACGCGCATCAGCGGCCGCTTCCATGCCCGCGATCCTGCCGGCTTTGTCGCCTATCTGCAGACACTGCCAGGGGTTCACGTCCGCCGCGATGCGGAAGGCGTGCATGTGCTCCGCCACTCCCGCGACACCAACACGGCCAGGCTGTAAGAAAAAATTCACAGAAATAGCGGTACCCGACTGCGGTGCCGCCGACTCGTAGATGACATGCGCAACAGCTGCGCGCCATCTCCCTTGACGAGTCCCATCGCATGCGCAACAAGCTCGCCTTCCACCTCGCCCTGCTGCTCGGCACCCTGCCCCTGTCCGCGATTGCCGCGCAGGCCGCCACCGAAGCCCCCATCGCCGCGATGCCGCTGGACCAGGCGCTCGACACGTTTGCCCGCCAGACCGGCTTGCAGGTGGTGTACACGCCCGACGCCGTGCATGCATTGCATAGCAAAGCCGTTCCCGCTGGCATGGATGCCAGGGGCCAGCTGCACACCTTGCTGCAAGGCACCGGGCTCGACTACACGTTCGTCACCGCAAGCACCATCACGCTGGTACCGGCGACCAGGGACGACAAAAGCACCGCGGCATCCAGCCGCGCGAGCACCCTCCCGCCCATCAACGAAGCCGACGGCAACCCGCGCGACCTTGCCCCGGTAAGCGTGCAGGCGAACACGGTGGATACGCTCGCCCCCAGCGCACCGCCGCTCGAAGCGACGCAGCCCACCTCGGTGATCGACGAGCGCTTTATCCGCGATGGCCTGCGCTTCAACTCCAACTTCGATGACATCATCAAGTACGCCCCAAGCGTTACCGTGACCTCACCCGAAGGTCCGGGCATGGGCAAGAACGAAGGCATCAGCATCCGTGGCTTCCAGGATGGCCAGTTCAACATCACGTTTGATGGCATCCCCTTCGGCGATGCGAGCGACCTGCACCACACCACGTCGGCCTACTTCAATAACCACGTACTCGGCCAGGCGGAGATCGACCGTGGCCCGGGCGGCGGCGCGACCGTGGGCAATGCCACGTTCGGCGGCACCGTAGGCCTGCGCTCGCGCGACCCAAGCGCCGTGAACGGCGTGACCCTGTACACCACCGTGGGTAGCTGGAACACCGTGGCCGGTGGCGTGAGCGCCGATGAAACCCTGGGCAACACCCTCGTCTTCGCCGATCTCTCGAAGGAAAAGAGCGATACCTACCTTAAGGGTACCGACGATAAGCGCGAACACGCGTTCATCAAGACGATCACCACGCTATCGCCGAACACCACGCTCACGTTCGTCAGCAGCTACAACCGCGAACACCAGAACACCGTGCAGGGCGCAACCAAGCAGGAAATGGATGAGTTCGGCTGGCGGTATGGCCTGGGCAACGATCCGGCGCTGCAGAGCTACAAGGGCTATAACAACGCCGCTTACTACTCGAGCTTTACCTACGTGGGCCTATCCACGCAGCTCGGCGAGTGGAGCGTGGATAACAAGGCTTACTACAACAGCTTCGACCACTGGGCGCGCAAGACCACCGATGCGTCGGACAACAACCCGGCCGATAACGGCGTAACGCTGTATAACGCGGCGGGTAAGAAAGTCTCAACGCTGAAGAATGACGTGCCTGGCAAGCTGGCCGATTCCGGCTTCCATTCGTTCGGCGACGTGCTGCGCTTCGAACGCGAACTGGGCCCGGGCCAGCTCCAGACCGGTGCATGGATCGAGCGTAACCAGGATGTCCGATACCAGTACCCACTGGACCTGACCACCGGTGCCGAGACCGGCACGAAGTACGGCTCGAAGTACAACTACATCCTGCGCGACCGCACCGATACGTTCCAGCCCTACGTGCAGTATGACTGGTCGCTCACCGATGCCCTGACCCTGAGCCCGGGCGTGCGCTATAGCACCGTGACGCGCCAGATGAATGCACCGATCAGCAAGACCAATGCGCAGGCATCGCAGTACAACTCCGCCAACTACAACGCCGCCCTGCCCTCACTGAGCCTGCACGACAGCTTCAGTGACCAGTGGACGGGCTATGCGCAGGTCGCCAAGGGCTTCCTCGCCCCGCCCATCGATGTGATCGAACTGGTCGGTTCCAAGAAGCTGGACCCGGAGACCACGACCAACTACCAACTCGGCACAGCCTTTGCGGATCGTGGTCTCACCTTCGGCGCTGATGTCTACTACATCGACTTCAAGAACTACCTCGCCACCACGCTCGTCAATACCGATGAAGGCCAGGAATCCACGTACCTGAACACCGGCGGCGCCATCTACAAGGGTGCCGAGGTGGAAGGGACCTGGGCCCTGACCCGGACACTGAGCCTGTACGGCAACGCCACGTACAACAAGGCCACCTACAAGAACACCAGCACGCAGATTGCCGGCACGCCCAAGGTCACCGCTGCCCTTGGCCTGCTCTACAGCAGCCCGCTGGGCTACTACGGTTCGCTGATGACCAAGTTCATCGGCAAGCAGTACGGCAGCGATAACACGACCGACGATGCAGGCAACACGGTGTTCATCAACGATAACCGTCTTGCTGGATATGTCTCTACCGATGCCGCCTTCGGCTACCGCAGTGCGGATGGTGGCCCCACGGGCAAGGGCTGGTCGGTGAGCATGGATGTCAACAACCTGTTCAACGTGCACAAGCTCATCGGCTATGCCGGCACCCAAAGCGTAAGCGGTGATGCGCTGTACTGGGGCCTGCCAGGCCGCGGCGTGTTCCTTGACCTTTCGTTGAAGCTGTAAGGGGTTGGCTATGTCGATGCGTAGCGTTTTCCTGCTGCTCGCGCTTGGCTTTGCGGCACCTGCGGCTTTCGCTGCCGAGACCAGCGGACAGGAGCGCGTGCTGCAGCGGATCATCCTGATCCGCCACGGTATCCGATCGCCGACGAAGGCACCGGAAGATCTGGCCAGGTACGCGGCCGACGCATGGCCTGCATGGCCGGTGGCCCCGGGGCAGCTCACGCCTCACGGCATCGACACCCTGCACTCGCTTGGCAAGCGCATGGACGCGGACCTGGCGCAGGCTGGGCTGCCACGCGATGCCTGCAAGGGCGAGGTGCGCGTGATCGCCGACAGCACACCGCGCAACCGGGCGAGCGCCGTGGCGCTGCTGGAAGGGCTTTCCCCAGGTTGCGCCCCGGCCTATCTGGCGTTCCCTGCCGGGCAGGATGACCCGCTGTTCCGCGGAACGGGTGGCGGCGATGACGACGACAAGGGCGGCATTGACGCTGCCGCGATGGATGGCACAACGCGCGAACGATTGGCCCAGTTGCAGCAGGTACTGCTTGGTTGCCATGACGATGCCTGCATGGCGAAGGCCAGGAATGGTGGAAAGCAGGTGTTGCTGGGTGGCGACCTGGCAAAAGCCTTGAAGACTGCCGGATCGCTGGCCGAGAACATCATGCTGGCCTACGCGCAGGGCATGCCTGCGAGCCAATACGGCTGGGGACGGCTGAATGCCGACGGCGTGGCAAGCATCATCCAGTTGCACAACGCATCGTTCCGCCTGGCGCACGCAACACCGGAGGCGTCGCGTGGACGTGGCGGAAACATGCTGGCCCACATCACCGCGACGTTGCTGGCCGCTGCGGGTAAGCCAGGGACGACCAGCCCGCTCGCACCCGCCGGCACGCGTGTTCTCGTGTTGATCGGCCACGATACCGATCTGGCCGCGCAGGCCGGGCTGCTGGGACTGGATTGGCATGACGTGACGAAGGGTGACGACTTCCCCCCGGGCGGAGCGTTGCTCTACGACCTCGTGCCAACGCGCCAGGGAACCGCCGTGCGCCTGTCGGTCGCGATGCCCACGCTCCCGGCTTTGCGTTCCGGTGATATGGCACCCACCGGCGCGATCGTACGGAAGACACTTGTCCAGCCGGCATGCGGAGGACAGCGAGCGTGCCCCATCGAACAATTCGCGGCGAGCTCCAGCCAAGCCGCAGGCAGCGCCGTGGTGGATACCCTGGAAGTCGAGCCTAGCGCTCAGTGAACCAATAATGGCCTGATCGCCCAGCAGCGCGGAAAGAAATCCATGGGCACGCGCGACTTCTTGCAGCGACTCCCGGGACTGCAGATCGCAACAGTGTCCCGGATCAATGACCGCTCCGAGAACGAATGGCTTGTGTATTGCACCGCGTGAAACGTGACGATTCAGACACGCTACCTCGTGAGCGAACTGCAGAGCACGCCTGGGGCAACCCTCCCAAAAGTACATGCCTGGGCCCAGCCAGTCGTAGTCATTGTCGCTCGGCCGGAGGGAAGTCTTACCGGCGAGAATCGACTCGCCGACCGTCGCGTCGCAGCCATGAAAACCGAGAATCAGCCCGCCACGGGACGAATACATGTCCGACACCTGTACTCAAGTTCCGCGTCAGCGATACTGACGTGCCAGCCGACCGGAGAGTGTCAACAACCCCATCTCCTGCAGAAAACGCAGACCGAGTGCCTTGTCGCTCTTTAGCGTCTCCAGTTTCTTGTCAAGCGAGGCCTGAAGCCTCGGGTCAGTAAGCCGCACGCTTGGGTCGGATCGCCAATGCCGATTCTTTGCCACGTCATTCCCTCGTTGCTTTCGTGACCGCAACGTTCCCAAATGACTGACGCGCCGTCTATGAGAATGATCTGGAAATTGCTCTCTCCTACGTGTCGTGATGGCATTACCCTACACGCAAGCCCACTGAAGGCGAGAGCTCAGCGCCCAGCGCGCCTTACCCCGGCCGCTACTCTTAATTGCGACCACGAAAGCGCGACTGCCCCTTCCATAAGGGGCAGTCTTGGATGCTAGCCTGCGTGCGGTGAACCTTTCAGCCGCTTCTTCTGGAACGGATAGAAGCGGTGTTCGCGCAGTTCGTGCTCGATTTCTTCCAGGCTCTTGCCTGCGGTTTCTGGCACCAGGTAGTACACGAAGGCCAACGCGAAGACCGAGATCACCGCGTACAGCCAGAAGGTGTGCGTCGCACCCAGCCAGGTGACCAGCGACAGCGTTGTGAGCGTCACGATGAGATCGAAGGTCCAGTGGCTGAAGGCACCGATGCTTGCGCCTTTGCCACGGACAAACAGCGGGTACACCTCGGAGTTGATCAGCCAGATACAGATACCGAAGCTGCCACAGTTCAACATCATGTAGGCACCCAGGCAGGCCACCGCCAGCCAGCGGCTGAAATCGTTCTGCGGACCGGCGCCCTCGAACATGAAGCCCATGACGATCAGGGCGACGATCGATCCCGGGATCATCCACAACAGGTAGGTACGGCGGCCGATCTTGTCGACCAGGAAGCTACCGATCACCGTCATGATCACCACCAGCACGGTGCTCGCACCGGTGCCGAGCACGGCGGCCTCATCGGAGAAGCCGGCCTTGGTAAGGATGGTGGGCGCGTAGTAGATCAGCGCGTTGTTGCCGGTGATCTGCGAGAACATGGAAATACCGGCGCCCACGATCACGGCAGGCCGGATCCACGGCTTGGCGATGTCCTTCCAGCTGCTCGACGGCTCCTGCTCGGCGACCGTCTGGATCTCTTCGATCTCGGCACGCGCCGCGGCGGCGTTGCCGCGCACGCGTTCCAGCACCTTCATGGCCTCATCGATGCGCTTCTCCGCCACCAGCCAACGCGGGCTTTCCGGCAGGTAGGCCATGCCACCCAGCAGGATGATCGCCGGGACGACGCCCAGGCCAAACATCCAGCGCCAGTGCTCGCCCAGCACGAAGCCGGTGAAATACGCCACGGTGATGCCGAACACCACCATGAACTGGAACAGGGTGACCATCTTGCCGCGGTGCTTCGAAGGCGAGACCTCGGCGATGTACACCGGGATGATCTGCGTGGAGCTGCCCGCGGAAAGGCCAAGCACGAAACGCGCGGCGATCAGCCAGCCTACCGACGGCGCAAACGCCGACGCGATGGAGCCAATGGCGAACAGCACGCCTACGAAGATCACCATGCGCCGGCGGCCGAGGCGATCGGAGAAGGGACCCGTCGCGAGGCAGCCGAATAGTGCGCCGAAGATAATCGCGCCGGTCACCAACTGCTTGGTGGTGTCATCCAGCGCGAACTGGCGCCCAAGACCGAGCAACGCCACACCGATCACACCGGTGTCGTAACCGAACAGGAGGCCGCCAAGGGCGGCGATCACCGCGATGCCCACCACGATGCCGGTACGTGGCGTGGCCTCCACGGTCACGGAAGAACCAGGGGACGTTATTGCGCTCATGCAGGCTCCATCGGAAGGGTGCGGGCGCGGAAATCCGCGCGGTGCGCCGTGGCGGCAATGCGCCGGGCGTTAGGTTCGTCGGTGGTTTCGATCCAGTGCTGGGCTGCCTCGCGTGAGCGCCCGAATTGCATGTGGCGTTCCAGCAGGCGTTGAAGGCGCAGCTCGTCATCGACATCCACGAACCAGACCTCATCCAGGAGCGGGCGCACAGCCGCCCACCCGCCCTCCTCCATCAGCAGGTAATTGCCTTCGGTAATGATCAGCCGCGCCGACGCAGGTACGACGACCTCGCCCGCGATCGATTCCTCGATCTCCCGATGGAACCTGGGTGCGTAGACGATTTCACCTTCGACCGGCGCGCGCAGCCGCTTCAGCAACGCCACGTACCCTCCCGTATCGAACGTATCGGGCGCGCCCTTGCGTTCGGCGCGGCCAAGGCGCCTTAACTCCGCGTTGGCGAGGTGGAACCCATCCATCGGCACGTTCGCTGCCTGATCGCCAAGGCGGGTGAGCAGTTGCTCCGCAAGCGTGGATTTGCCCGAGCCGGGCAAGCCCGCAATCCCCAGGATTCGTCGGCCGCCGCCTGCCATGAGTGCATCGAGCCGTGCGCGGGTCGTGGTATCGATCATCGGTTCGAAGGGTATCCGCGCGGCTGTAAGGAATTGATGAACGTGACAGTTTCTAAATGTCGTACAATTCCAACCCAAAAGTAAACCGGGTTAAGCACCACCGATGGATACCGCACGACGCCGCCCCATTGAGCTCATCGCCATTGATATGGACGGCACGCTCCTCGATCCAGGCCACAAGATCACTCCCCGCGTTAAGGACGCCATCCACACCGCCATCGCCCGCGGCGTGCGCGTGGTGCTGGCCAGCGGCCGGCCCGTCGCCGGGCTGCTGCCTTACCTCGCCGAATTAGGCATCGCCGGGAACGATGAATACTGCATCGCCTTCAACGGGGCCGTGGTGCAGAACATCGGCACAGGCGAACGCGTGGTGGAATTCACCCTGGGTATCGAGGACTACCGCTACTGCGCGGCGATTGCCAGCGAGCTCGGCGTGCACTTCCAGGGCCTGGATGGCGAGCGGATGTACACGCCCGATCTGGACATCAGCCCGTATACGGTCGCGGACTCGTTCCTGACCCATACGCCGCTCTCGTACCGGGCCGTGGCCGACATGCCCGAGGGCATGCGCTTCCCCAAAATGATGATGATCGACCAGCCAGCGATCCTGGACGCGGCGATCGCCCGCCTTCCGACCGGCTTCGCGGAGCGCTTCACTTCGCTGAAGAGCTCGGCCAGCTTTCTCGATATTTTCGACGGCCGCGCGGGCAAAGGCCCCAGCCTGAAGCGCCTTGCCGACCGGCTGGGCATTGATCGCGAGAGCATCATGGCGCTGGGCGATCACGAGAACGATATCGCCATGCTGGAGTTTGCCGGCACTAGCGTGGCCATGGGCAACGCCATCCCCGCGGTGAAGCAGGCCGCGCGCTATGAAACCGCGACCAATGCGGAGGATGGCGTCGCCCGTGCCATCGAGATGTTCGTTCTTCAGTCGTAATGATTGACGGCGCCCGCCACGGTCGGCGCCTTCCTGAAGGTCAGCCGCAGGGCGGATAGCAGGAAATACAGGCCACCGAACGCGGCGTAAGGCGCCAGTTCGGCGATGCTGCGCGGCTCGCCAAAGGCACGCAGGCCCATGATCACGCCGGCCAGCGCCGACTGCGCACCGCTGATCATCATGAACACCTGGCCGCCGAGCTTGCGCCGCTGGATGCCCACGGCAAGCTGCAGCACGCCCGACAGCAGGGCCCAGATCCCAAACACGAATAACGCGCCCTTATTGCCCGCCACGACGAGGGCGATCACCAGGGCGATGGCGGTCACGATGCTGACCGCGGCGTTGAATTGCTGGCCGGGATTGGCGCGCAGGCCGCCGCTATGGCGTACGTCAATGATGTTGGCCAGGGCGTCCCACAGCGGATAGGCGACGAGCAATGCGTTGGCGACGATCGCCGGTACGCCCAGGCGCGAGAGCAGGATGACGAGGGCGACCCAGGCGAAGGCGACGCCGGCGCGGAGGTAGTAGAAGTGGCGGAGGGAGGTCATGGGGGCCTGGGGCTTTCTTCGGGGGAGGAATTGCCAGCCTACTAGTAGGTAGATTGACCGTCAACCGTGGCTGGGCGGCGCCTCCGATCGCGCGCAAGCGCGCTCCTACAGGGGCGTGCGTTGTTTGGGGGGCCTACCTAGTGGTAGGCTAAGTGCATGAGTACCCAGCAGAAATTGATCGACTCCGCGCGCTATCTGATCCAGACCCGCGGCTATAACGGCTTCAGCTATGCCGATGTGGCGGAAGAGGTGCAGGTGCGCAAGGCGAGCATCCACCACCACTTCCCCACCAAGGCCGACCTGGCGCTGGCGGTGGTGGAGGAATCGCGCTCGGGGATCGTTGAGCAGACCCGGCTGCTGGCCGATGGCACCTTCGATCCGACGCAGAAGCTGCTGTTCTATACGGGTTACTGGGAGAAGTGCATCGCGGATGCGACCGCGCCGTTCTGCGTCGCCGGCATGCTGGCGGCCGAGCTGCCATCGCTGCCGGAAAACCTGGCCGAGGCCGTACGGGCGCATTTTCGCGACCTTTCCCGTTGGCTCGAGACCATCCTGACCAAAGGCGCCCAGGTGGGCGTATTCCAGCTACGCGGCGCCGCCAGCACCGAGGCGGAGGCATTTATGTCGATCGTTTACGGTGCGATGCTTACGGCGCGGGCCTACGGCGAGCCGGCGAAGTTCGCCGAGGTAGTCCGCAGCGGCCTGGAGCGGCTCATCACCCATCCCAAATCCTGATACGGCGCCATGACGGAACTGCCCTACACCCCGCTCAGCATCGAAGAATCCGTCGAGGCCATCAGGCAGCTCGATATCATTCCTACCATGCTGGACACGGTATGCCGGCTCACCGGCATGCGCTTCGCCGCCGTGGCGCGAGTCACCGAGAAACGCTGGACGGCCTGCTCCGTGCTGGACAGGCTCGACTTCGGCCTTAAGCCCGGCGATGACCTGAAGCTCGAATCCACGATCTGCGACGAGATCCGCCAGCACCACCAGCCGGTGATCTTTGGCCATGCCAGTGCGCACCCGGTGTTTTCCACGCACCACACGCCCCGGCACTACGGCCTTGAGAGCTACGTTTCGGTACCAATCATTACGCGCGACGGCAGCTTCTTCGGCACCCTGTGCGCCATCGATTCGCAGCCGCGCGATTTCGATGAAGGGACGATCGTCAGCACGCTGACGCTGTTCGCATCGCTGATCGCCTCCAACCTCGCGCTGGAAACGCGTGCCCAGGATGCCGAAGCGGCCCTGCAAGCCGAGGTCGATACCGGGACCATGCGCGAAACCTTCCTGGCCATCGTGGGGCACGACCTCCGCAGCCCGCTCCAGGGGGCACGGCTGATTGCCGACGAGCTTGCGCCATTGCAGCAGACGGACCGGGCGAAGCGGCTGGTCACGCATCTGGACAACAGCATCAAGCGCATGGCCCGGCTCATCGACGACATCATGGATTTCGCCCGCGGCCGCCTGGGTGGCGGTGTACCGATGGATCGCGTGGAGCGCCACGATTTCCTCGACGTGCTGCGCCTTGCGGTCGATGAAGTGGCAAGCGGTCATCCTGGTCGCCCCGTCGTGTTGCGCGGCACGCTGGAGCGTCCGGTGTCGTTCGATAGCGACCGCATGCGCCAGCTGCTTGCCAACCTGCTCAATAACGCCATCACCTACGGCGAACCGACCCGGCCCATTACCCTCACGGTGACCGAAGCGGAGCAGGAAGTGGCGATTTCCGTGCATAACGATGGCGAGCCCATCGCGCCGGACATGATCGATCACCTCTTCGATCCCTTCGTGCGGCCCGATCCCCAAACGCCACGGCCAGGGCTCGGCCTCGGCCTGTTCATCGCTTCGGAAATCGCGCGTGGCCACGGCGGCGCCATCTCGGTGAAATCGAGCCAGGAGGGCGGCACGCGTTTTGAGGTTCGCTTTCCGCGCTTTAGCTAAGCGCGTCGTAATGCGGCGCTCGACCGACGCGGCGGCTGGCCTGCATTACGTCGTCGAGCGAAGCGTCGTTACAAGATCGAGCACGGCCAGGAGTTGGCGGCGCTGATAGGGCTTTGACAGGAACACGCTGCCCACCGGAATCTGGGCTTGCGTAAGGCTGTAACGACCGGAAACGATAATCAGCCCGATGGTGAGCCAGTGTGCATGAATGTGGTGCGCAAGCTCCACGCCGTTCATCGGGCCCTGCATGTCCACGTCAGTAAGCACGGCATTCGGCTTCAGTCCGCCGTTTAAGAGCGCGAGTGCCTCTTCGGCGCTGTGGGCGGCCACCGCCTGCCACCCGGCATGCTCCAGCACCTCGCAGGCGACTGCGCACAGGTCTTCGTCATCTTCAACGACCAGTACGTGCCGGGGCTCGTCGCTAGCCGGCATCACGTGCGGCGATGCCAGTACCACCTCTGCCTGCGGCGCTTCGGGCGGCTCAAACGGCGCCGGCGCGCTTCGAGCAAAGAAGCGCTCATTGAGGCGAAAGGTATTCGTCTGGTTCACCAGGGCGCGGATATCTGCCGCGAGTTCACGACCATCCCCTCTGGAGCCGAAGAACAGCACGCGGTCCTCTTCAATCGAAACGCGGGCAAAGCCGACCTTACCCCGCAGCCGCTCCACTTCCGCCTCGAACATCTCCACCCATTCGCGCGTGGGCACCTGATCGAGCAGCGCCACCATGGGCGCGTCACGCACCGAATCGACCGACTCTTTGAGCGGGGGGACTTCGAACCCGACGACGCGGGGGTTGTTCTGATCGGGCATGGCGCGTCCGGGCTGCGAGCCTGTGGGGAGCCGCCACGATAGGGGGTGGAGGCGGCGATAGCTACCGCCTCCTCACCACCTGGCCTCACGCCAGGGTACGGACCCCAGCTTCCCGCTCGAAGAACCGCCCTTTGGCGGCCTCAACGAAAGCGGCCGCATCGCTCGCCGTTATGACGCCCTTATCGGTTTCCAGGCCCGCCGCGTCGAACAGCGCCTTGCCACCGTCATCCAGCGCAATCGCCTTAAGGTGCCCGAACGCGTCACGAACAAAGTCCACGGCAGCGGCCTCCTTGCCCAGTTGTCCAGCACCTTCGGCACTCAAAACCACCGCCACGGCATCGAAGTTGATGGATGGCGTCCCCGCCAGTTGCCCATCCGCGACGAGCGTCTTTCCGCCTGAGAGTTTGGCGCCCCCGACCTTGGGGGCAACAATCTTGACGGTGGCACCCGCGGATTCCGCCGCTTTGCTTAGTGCCGCCACGGTCTTGGCATGGGAGCCGTCATTGACGAGGATGCCGACCACGCGCCCCTGCAAGGTCCGCTTCATCTTGCCGATGATCTGCAAGGCAGGAGAGGCTTTCATCTCGATGACTGGCGCACGGGCCTTGGCCGCTGCCGGCAGCTTGTCCATAGCCAGCCCATTTGCCACCCGTCGGGCCAGGTCTTCATCGACATGGCGCAAATGTCCGACCACCGCCTCGCGTACGTGTTCGGTCTCGACCTTTGAAAGTTCAAAGACCAGTGCCGATGCCATGTGAGCCTGCTCGAACGGTGTCTGGCTGATGTAAAACAGGCGGGCCTGGCTGTAGTGGTCGGCGAAGGTTTCCGCCCGCACCCTGCCCCGGCCACCTGCTTCTTCTACTGGTGCCGAGCGAAAGCCGCGCCTTGCGTCCTCGTAAGGGGCATCTTTCTGTAGTGAGCTCGGCTCGTACGCCACCCGCCCCTTGGGCACCTGCTGCTGCATGTGGCCATCGCGCTGGTGATTCGCGAATGGGCACTTGGGCGCGTTGATCGGTAGCTGATGGAAATTCGGCGACCCCAGCCGCGAGAGCTGCGTATCCAGGTAAGAGAACAAGCGCCCTTGCAGCAGTGGGTCGTTGCTGAAATCCAGGCCCGGCACGAGATGCGAGGGGCAAAATGCAACCTGCTCGGTCTCGGCGAAGAAGTTATCGGGCCAGCGGTCGAGCACCATGCGCCCGATGATCTTCAGTGGCACCAGTTCCTCCGGAATCAGCTTGGTCGCATCCAGATGATCGAACGGGAACTGTGCTGCCTGATCTTCCGTGAACAGCTGCACGCCGAGGTCCCATTCCGGGTAGTTCCCTGCCTGGATCGCTTCAAACAAATCACGCCGGTGGAAATCGGGATCCGCACCGGCAAGCTTTACGGCTTCATCCCACACGGTGGATTGCAGGCCGAGCCTGGGCCGCCAATGGAATTTGACGAAGGTGCTCTGGCCCTTCGCATTAACCAGGCGGAAGGAGTGGACCCCGAACCCTTCCATCATCCTCAGCGAGCGCGGGATGGTCCGGTCCGACATCGCCCACATGATCATGTGGATGGACTCGGGCGTGAGTGAGATGAAATCCCAAAAGGTATCGTGGGCCGTCGCCGCCTGCGGGAACCCACGATCGGGCTCCATTTTCACCGCGTGGACCAGGTCGGGGAACTTGAGTGCATCCTGGATAAAGAACACCGGGATGTTGTTACCAACGAGATCCCAGTTGCCCTCCTTGGTATAGAGCTTCACCGCGAAACCACGCACATCGCGGGGTGTATCCACCGACCCCGCCCCACCGGCCACGGTCGAGAACCGGGTGAATACAGGGGTCTTCTCCCCGACCTCGGTCAGTACCTTTGCGGTCGTGTATTTCGAAAGCGAGGCCGTGAGTTCAAAGAATCCATGGGCGGCGGTACCGCGGGCATGAACGATGCGCTCCGGAATCCGCTCGTGATCAAAGTGGGTGATCTTCTCGCGCAGGATAAAGTCTTCCAGAAGCACCGGACCGCGCTCGCCCACCTTCAGGGAGTTCTGATCGTCACTGACCGGCACACCCTGGTTGGTGGTCAGCGCCGGGTGCGAACCTCCTGCCTGCTGATGAAGCTCATCGCCGGTTCCGCGGGTATCGGCGGACGTTCCCTTCGCGCTCTTCGCTTTGCTGACCATGGCTGACCTCGGCGTTGGTTAGCCTTGGACCGTGCGCGCGGGCACGTATACGTAGGGTCTAGCCCGTGGCGGGCATACATTCACCGACGCTATCGCCCTGATCAAAAGGAACGATTGGATCGCCCGGCTGTTGCAACGCATCATCCACGGGACGCCATGACGGCGCACTGCCCTTGAGCCCTACCCCATGAATGCTTCGATTTCCTCGCCAGCCCGCTGGCTGCCGCTGGCCCTGGTGCTGGTGGCGACGGCCTCCTGGGCCATGTCGACTGACCTGCACTCGGCCGCGCCGACGCCGCTGGGCGGTGTTGGCACCATCCTTCCCTATGGCGCCGCGAGGCACGACGCGACGGCCGCCGGCACGTCGGTGCTGCCCTATGGCGCCATGAGTACCCAAGCCGCGAATGACCGCGACACCATTCTTCCTTACGGCGCGATCAGCCATGCGAAGGCTATCCCTTCAGAAGCGATCCTGCCGTATGGCGCGATGGGGCCGCGCGTCGCACCTTGACGAACAACGCTGCTAACGCCCCGTGCGTTCGCCCACGAGTTAGCCGACGACGATTCGACGTGGCGCTCTCATAGGTGCAGTGACAAACCCTTGATTACCTTGTCGACCGCATTGCGCGGCCCGCGTACCGCGAGGCCTACGAGATTCATGGTCTCGACGCCCTCCTCGCGGAACACCCGACGATTTTCCTCATCGTTGCCGGTACTGAACATCGCTTCGATGTAGGGAACAACGGTAATCTCGCGCTCGATCGCCTTGTGCCTCACCTTCCTCAAGGCATCGCCATCCGAGCCGTAAATCATCATCGGCTGGATAAGCATGCGCCCGTACTGCACGTCGGCTGCATCGATGTACGGCTCACCGATCGCCTCGGGTGCGGAGGCAGCAATGCCCGTGGCGAGAAAGGCCACGACATTCAGTTTCTGCCAGGTTGCCAGGTCCTCGCGGACGACCAGGGCTACTTTCGTATCGAACATGAAGGATCTCGATTGGGCTACCGCCCTGAGGATCCGCCTTCAGCCTGCCCGGGCTATAGAACGTTTGTGCACGCCTGCTGGTACGCGCCCGGCGTGATGCCAAACGCGCGACGGAACCATCGGCCGAGATGGCTCTGGTCTGCGAAGCCCACGGCACTCGCGACATCGGCCGGCGTATCGCCCAGCGCCAGACGCTGGCGGGCGGCGCGGAGGCGCAGGTTGACCAGGTACGCGTGGGGCGACTGGCCAAACGCCGTGGTGAAGTGGCGATTCAGGCGGAAGCGGTCGATGCCGGATTGCTCGACCAGATCGTTGAGGCTGACATCTGCGGACAGGTGCTCGTGCAGATAATCGCGAACACGGTTCATAGCGGTGGAAGGCGCGACCTCGGGTGCGGGCTCGACCTTATCGAGATGCCCCGCCAGGCCGGCCACCAGACGGTTCAGGCTCAGATCCCGCGCAAGCTTGCCTTCACCACCATGGATCGCCGCGAACGAGCGAACGATGGCATCACGCAGGCCGTCGTCGTCAGCGAGCGTCTCGCGGAACCGCGTGCTCAGCCCTGCGCTCACCGAAGGCGAACGCCCCTCCAGCGCCTCGCGTAACCACGGCTGCGGTAGGTACAGCATGACGTAGGTGAAACCCGCCTCTTCCGGCGCATGCCCATCGTGCACTGCACCAGGCTCGATCAGGATGATCCGGCCGCGTGTACTCGTGTGCACCGAGCGGCCACAGCGAAACCGCTGTACGCCATCCTGCGTGACCCCGATCAGCACCTCGTCGTGCGCGTGGGCATCGTAGGCATGGCCGCGGAAATGCGCCTGCATGCTTTCGATGCCGGTTTCCGCATCCCGGCGAAGCTGGAACCAGTTATCGGTGGTGCGGGACACGCCGGGCATGGCGCCAAGTATGCCCACGGCGCGGACCGGAAAACCATGCGCGGCGAATTTCCGGCCACCGTCCACTGCGTTGACGTGGTTCTCACATTTCGAGCAACCAGCTCTGCGACACTCCGCCAATTCGCACGATCTAAATGGGGAAATTTAGACGTTTAAATAGGTTCGTGCGCACGCTTTGCCAGGCCGGATCATCGCCCACGATCTGGCCGGGGAGTGGCGGGGGGAGGCGCAGCCTCAAGCCCCACAGTGGGTATTCCAGAGGAGCGCTTCTACTTATGAAGCTCGGTGCATGGCGCATTCGCGCACAATCCCTGCTGGCCGCGGCCAGCCTGACAGCCATGGCTGTCGCCTTCCCCACCCCCGCCGCGGAGCAGGCCCAAGCGGCCAGCTCGTTAAGTGACGGCCCCACTGCCATGGCGCGGGCACGCGTGGCAGCCGATGTGTTGATGAGTTCGTACGACCCGGACAAGGCCTGGTTTCCGTCCAGCTGGTGGAACTCGGCCGTGGCCCTGCAGACCATTGGCGATTACATGCAGCGCACCGGTGATCGGCGCTACATCGGCCAGTTGAACAACACCTTCGAAAAGGACAAGGGTGTATTCCCCGCCGGCGTACTCTCCGGCGATCCGCTGCTGGGCAACTTCACCAGCCGCGCCATCGATGATTCCGAATGGTGGGGCCTCACCTGGCTGCAAGCCTACGACCTGACCCACGATCCCAAGTACCTCAACATGGCGATTACCATCGCCAATTACGTGTACGGCTACTGGGACACCAGCACCTGCGGTGGTGGCGTGTGGTGGGATGGCGAGCGTACCTACAAGAACGCCATTACCAATGGTTTGTGGATCCGCCTCACCGCCGAACTGCATAACCGCATCCCTGGCGATACGCTGTGGCTCGGCCGTTCCAAAACCGCGTGGACCTGGTTCCAGAACAGCGGCATGATCAATGCCGATGGCCAGGTGAACGATGGCCTCACCAACGCCTGTACCAACAACGGCCAGAACGTGTGGTCGTATAACCAGGGCCTGGCGATTGGTGGCGGCCTGGAATTGTTCCGTGCCACCCGTGATCCGAAGATCCTGGCCTCCGTGCGCCGGCTGGCGGATGCGGCGATCGGCCCGAACGCGCTGGTAAAGAACGGCGTCCTTACCGAAATCTGCGACGCCACGGACCAGACCTGCGACGACAACGGCAAGCAGTTCAAGGGCATTTTCATGCGCTACTGGACTGACCTGGTCGATACCACCCACGACCGTGGTTACGCCGCCTTCCTCGATAACCAGGCCGATAGCATCTGGAACGATGATCGCGACGCGGCAGGACGCCTCGGTACGCGCTGGACCGGCGCCACCAGCGACGATCACCCCAACGTGTTCGACTGGCGCACGCAGGCCAGCGCGCTTAGCGCCCTGGTCGGCAACGTACCGGTGTTCACCCCGCTCACTTCACTGGCCGCCACCATGTCGCCGGCGCAGCCGGTGGTGATGCCCTCGGCATCGGGCACCACGACCATCCCGGTGCAGCTGAGCAGCTCGGCAACGGGCTTCTTCCCGCTGTTCGCGCTGGCCTCTGTCGAAGCACCGTCGGGCTGGAGCGTTACGCCGCGCTCGTCACTGGTACGCCTGCAGCCGCACGGCAATGCCGTGCCGGTAAGCAGCACGTTGCCGCTGACGATCAAGGTACCGGGTACGGCCACCGATGGGCACCACACCGTCACGGCGAACCTCGTGGCAGCCGGCTTGCGCTTCAGCACCCAGGCCGATGTGTTGATCGCCCACAGCATCAACTTCGATACCGGCACCGTCGATGAGAACCCGTGGCTGTTCGATCCCGCCAACTCACAGAGCAATGGCGTGCAGAACCGCTTCGCCGATGGCAATGCGCACTTCACGTACCGGTTCCCGTTCCCGAGCGACACCACCTCGGCACAGGTCACCCTGACCATCGATGCCGAGTTCCTGGTGCAGGTGAGCTCGGATAACCAGACCTGGACGACCGTGCTGCAGGAAACGCGGCCGATCACCGATGGATCGAACAAGGCCGATCGCACGATCGATCTCACGCCCTACCTCACGACGGGTGCGGACGGTTCGAAGCCGGTGTACCTGAAGGTCTCCGATTCCTTCCCCAACGATGGTTGGGGCGGGCGCGTGTATCACGTGACGGCGAATATCGTCGAGTAAGCACAGGGGTGCCTCCGTCCTCGCCCTAACGGGGACGGAGGCGTTAGCCGAAATGCAGGCCCAGCGCGTTATTGGCACCCGACGGCATCAACGTCGCCATCTCTTTCTGCAGGTAATCGACGAAGCTGCGCACGCGCGGTGGCTGGAAGGTATTGGCGTGGTACAGCGCATGGATGGGCGATGGCGCCGACCATGCCGGAGCATGGACCAGCACCAGGCGCCCTTCGCGAACATCGTTGGCTACCGCCCACAGTTGGCGGTAGGCGAAGCCGCGGCCGAGTACCGCCCAGGTGCGGATGACTTCGCTATCGGTGCTTTCGTGGTAACGCCTTACCCGCACCACGGCGTCGCCAAGACGCCATTCGTTGCGCGGGCCGGCGTTGGTGGTAATGACCAGCGTGGGTAGATCGGCCAGGTCTTCGGGATGCGTTGGCATGCCCTGTGTCGCTACGCACGTGGGCGATGCACAAACCACGCGCCAACTATCGGCCAGATGGCGGGCGACGAGATCGGTGTCCTCAAGGGGACCGACCCGAATGGCGACATCGACATCATCGGGTACGAAGCGCGAGAGCGAATCGGACAGGGTCAGCACGATGCGCACGTCGGGATGCTGGACCATGAAGCGATCGAGAATGTGGACGATGACATTGCGACCCAGATCCGACGGCGTCGAAACGCGCAACGTGCCGCTGATGCGATTGACGCCCGTACGCACAGCCTGCTCCGCCTCGCGCATGGTCTCGATCGCCATGCGGCAGGAAGCGATGTAGGCACGGCCTTCGTCAGTGAGCCGGAGCTGGCGTGTCGTCCGCTCGAACAGCCGTGCACCGAGTGAGGCCTCGATGCGCTGGACGCAGGCGCTGGCCGCCGCCGGCGAGAGCCCCGCACGCCGGCCGGCGGAAGACAGGCTGCCAAGGTCCGCCGCATCGACGAGGAGCTGCATGTCGCTCAGGCGGTTCATGGGAGGGGCCTTGGCGGGGGCGATGGCTCGAATCATCTTCAACTTACGTTTGAAGGTCAATTCAGACCGAGGCTCATTATCAAATTCACCCGGCAGCGGGATGATCCGGACACCCCAACCAAGGAGCACCCCATGTCCCGCCTGCCCATCCCCCTGCTGGCCACCCTGCTCGCCCTGGCCACCGCCCCGTCCTTCGCCGCCGCCTCCGATGCCATGCCGGTCCCCAAGGAACTGATCGGCGCCTGGACGCTGGTCCGCTGCGACAACGTCTACCCCGATGGGCACCGGGTGGAACTCTACGGCCCCTCGCCGGAAGGCATGTGGCTCATCGATGCCCAGGGCGACTACATGATGCAGATCGTCCGCGCGAAGCGGATGCCGTTCGCGGTGAACGACAAATCGAAAGGTACGCCTGAGGAATACAAGGCCGCTTCGATGGACAGCAATGCGCACTTCGGCCATGTGAGCGCGGATGGACACACCATGCACAGCCAGATTGTGCGGGCATCATTTCCCAATTGGGATGGCAAGGGAGGCGATACGGCCTACACGCTTAAGGACGATGAGCTGACGTATACGGTGGCAAAGCCTTCGAGTGGGGCAGCGGAGGGGGCGCATGGGGAGGTGGTTTGGCGGCGATCACGTCAGTGAACGCGGGCAAGAGCCGGTGCTCGCAAGCGTGTGAATCCATGCCTCCATGGCCTCCATGGCCTCCGGAACGTGTTCCCTGGCCATGAAGGCCAGGCGCGCTCAGTCGATCACGCTGAAGAACACCACCGAGCCCACCTGTCGGTGGTCGGCATCGAACAGCGGGCGTGCGGAAACCCTCAGGAGGTGGCGCACGCCATCACAGCGCTTGATCACCAGGCGCTCATCGCGGGTCGTCTTCTGGTTGAGCACGGCCCGGGCCAGGGGAAGATCGGTGGAGGGGTACGGGCGGCCATCTTCGGTAAAGACACCATGGAGTGCGCTGTAGTCTTCAACACCCGCACCGATGCGCGGTGTTTCGAGGATATCGGTGGCCATCTCATTGGCAAACACCATGTCGCCAGCGGCATCGGTGATAACGATTCCCTCGCCTTCCCTGCCCGGCCCCGCCAGGCGCACAAGCTCCGCCACATCCGCGCTCAGACCACTTACACCCATTGCCCATGCCCTCGTATCGCCACGCTCGCGACCATGAAAGCGTGCCAAAGGTCAGGATGGCGTGACGCGGTACGGGGGATGGTGGCACCGGTTCTCGACGGAAAGTGGCGCCATTTCGGCAACGCTCTCGCGCCAAGCCACGACTTCAGGCAGTTGTTACCAAGGCGTCAGGCGCCTTCATAGTCCTCAACAACAGGACCAACAGCGCGATCGCCAACACCGCTGCCACCGACATGGCCCACGCCATCGCCACCAGCGGATCGCCACCGATAAACCCCACGAGCGCACCCGCCGACGAACCCGCGATCATCTGGATACCGCGCAAAAGTGCAGCGGCACTGCCAGCAGCGCGCCCCATGTTGCCCAGCGCCGTGTGGGTCGCCGTCGGCATGATGATCCCCGCGCACGCATTACTCAGCACCACCAGGGCAGCGCACAATGGAATAGAGCCTGCGCCACGCCAGGCCACGCCGGCAAGCACCATGCAGATCACAAGGTTGGCCACGACCGCACTGCCGAGGACGCGGTGCCGCCCGAAGCGGGCCGACAGCCGCATATTGAATGCCGCACCGGTGATGGTGCCTGCGGCCGTGCAGGCAAAGATCACGCCGTAAAGCGAAGGCGTCGCACCCAACAGATTCATGAATACCGCGGACGAGCCAGTGATATAGGCGAACATCACCCCGAACGTCGCCGCAAGTAGGCCGGTGGAAAGCAGATACGTGCGATCCCCCAACACGGTGCGGTACGACGCTATCGCCGAGCCGAGGACGCTTGTCTTCTGTCGGTTCGCATCGAGCGGTGCGGTCTCCGCATAGCCGAGCGCCGCGAGCGCAAACAACACGACGCCAAGGGCGGCGAGTGTCTCGTGGATAGCACGCCAGCCGGCAAAGGCCAGCACAGCAGCACCTAGCAAGGGCGCCACCAATGGCGCCACGCCATTGACCAGCGCCACATACGATTGCCGCGAGAGCGCCAGTTCATCGCGATAGACATCACGCACGATCGCGGCAGGTAGTGACGCGGCAGCACCCGCGCCTACGCCCCCGATGAAGCGCAACAGCAGTAACGAATGCACTGAGCCCGAGAGCCCACAGCCGAGCGCAGCCAGCGAGAACACCGCAACGCCGAACAACAGGACCGGCTTGCGCCCATAGCGATCGGACAGCGGGCCGAAAAACACCGGCCCGATCGAGAAGCCAAGGAGAAACAGCGTGAGGGTCTGCGTTGCCTGGGCCATGCCGATGCCGAACTCGGCCTGCAACCCGGGCAAGCCAGGCAGGCCCGCATCGGTGCCGAACGGGGGAAGCGCGGAAAGCAGGCCCAGCATGACGACATAGAGGGGCGAGGCGGTGGAAATGGCGCGGGAGGACATGGGCAGGCCCGGTGCTGTATCGTATGATGGTACAGACAGTGTACCGCGATACGGTACAGGAGCAACCCATGGCGCCATCCCACCCTGCTGGCATTCAGGTGATTTCCCGTGCGGCGGCGGTCCTGCGCGAGGTCACCGCCCACGGCGAAGGTCGCAGCCTCGGCCAGCTCGCGGCCGCGACAGGCCTAGCCCGTTCCACTGTCCAACGGATCGTGGATGCCCTGGAAGCCGAACATCTGGTCCAGGCAGGCGCTGGCGGGGTCCGGCCCGGCTGGGGGCTGCGACGCCTCGGTGAACTGGCCGGGCCAAGCATCGCCCGCGAGCTCCGGCCGCAGCTGTACCGGCTGTTCGAGGCCACCCATGAGACCGTGGACCTATCGACCCTGGCCGGCGACGAAGTGCTGTTCCTGGACCGCTTCCTCTCCGACCAGGGAGTACGCGCGGTGCCCGAGGTGGGCATGACCTACCCCGCCTACAGCATGGCCAACGGCAAGGCGATGCTGGCGTGCCTTCCGAACGAAGACATCTACGCCATGTACGGCCAGGGCAACCTGAAGCAGCTCACGCCGGCCACACTGCCAACGGTCAAGGCGCTCATCGTCGAGCTGGATGCCATTCGCGCTGGCGGCTTCGCTTACGACGTCGAAGAGCATGCGCCGGGGCACTGCGCTATTGGCATCAGCCTAGGGAAACGCGATGGCCAATGGGTGTCGGCGTCAGTGGTGCTGCCCAGCAGCCGATACGAAAATAGTAAATTGAACGTTGAACTTGCGCTGCATGCACTACGCGAAGGGTCAGCCTAAGGCGTGCCGTCCGCTGCCAGCTTTCCGACCTGGCGGATGACCGCCGCATAGCTATGTGGCACAGCGGGCATCACGACGGGGAATGCCTGCGATGGCACCATGCCGATGCCCTCGTGGTTCCGGCCCTCGGCGTCGACGTAGACTTCCGTCGACATGGACAGGACCCAGCCGTTGGGCAGCCCCTTCTCAGTGGCATCAGAAAAGATGCCTTGCGTAGCCTCACCCACCTGAACCACACCCGGAATCTCACGCATGCGCATGGTGAAAACTTCTGCCGCGCTGGAGGTCAAGACGCTGGTTAGCAGGTAAACGGGATGGCGATAGTGAGCGCCTGCGGACGGTGTCGTCGTGAACGTCTGCACTTGGTCGCCCTTATAAGCGCGCTTGCTGTAGGCCGGCGTCACCCTGTCCACGAAACGCGCGGCGATGTCGGCAGAGATTTCATCGTCGCCGCCGAAGTTATGCGAGATGTCGAGGACCAGAGCCTTTGACGATCGAAGGTCGCCGAACGCCCTGTTGAGCGCAGCGCTAAGGCGGCGGCGGTCGGTGTCCATTCCGCCGGCCGCGGTATAGCCACCCATACCGATCACGGCGAGATAGCCCACGTTTCCCGGCAGCCTCCCCCAGTACATCTTGTTGCCAAGGGCGGTGTGCGCCGTGCCCGGCAGTAGTGTCTTGATCGCCTCGGCTTGCTCACCAGGCATCCAGACGGCATCGATCCAGTCCAGGAACAAAGTGTACTTGTGCTGCTTCGCGTAGATGCCCTGCAAGCCGGCGAAAGCGTCTCCCCGGAACGTGCGCAAACGAAGGGCTTTGCCGTCTACCGTTCCCGACAGACTCGTATGCGCATCGGCCACACCCTGGAACAGATCCGCAAGGAGCGCAGCCAGCGTGCCGTCACCAGTGACTCCTGCCAGCCTAGGCGTCAGTGCCTTGGCGCGCTCAGCCCAACGAACGTCGTGCTCCTTCTCAAAGGGGTAAAACTCGGCAAGCGATGCCGTAAGAGCCGCGAAGATAAACGCCGGCGACTCACGATCCAGGGCCGCCGTACATGCGGATGGGGGCGTCGATACAGCCGTCGAAACGTACCGCGTTCCATCCTTCGACGCAGCGAAGGTCAATGCGCCGGTGGCTGTCTTAGCAAAATACGGAAACTGCTCTGCCAACGCCGCCGCGTCCGGATACGTCGGGTCTGGCCAGCAGAGGCCGCCGGCTTCGTTATAGACGCGAACGCCATCGCGCAGATCGATCAGCATCCCATAGGCCGGAAGCCGCCAGAGCCCGCGTGCCTCGGCAGCGATTGCCTTGCCGTCAAGCAGCGGCTTCAAGGACGCGGCCGAGCCCGCCGCGGCCAAAGGCATAAGGCTCACGCAACCAACGACGATCAGTCCAGCAAGTTTGCAGCACTTCATAGGCGCCGTCCGAATCCATGGGGCCACATCCATCAAACTCCCGCCGTCTGGTTTAGACAAACTCTAGCCGATCCTCCGACGCAAGGAGTTGCGAGCCTCGCATGCCCTAGTCGCCACGCCCGGAGGCGTTCAAAAGATCCCTGAACCGCGTCAGTTCCGCCTCGTCCATATCTGAAACGATCGCTGCGGCCTGCCCACCAACGGATGCCCCCTCCAACACGTAGCCTTGCCGACGAACAGGAATACCGCTCGTGGAAGGCGCCGCCGGCAGCACGAACACATCGATCAGATGTTTTCCGTGCCGGTAGACGAGGACGGGAACGCGCTCCGTGCCCACATAGTCGATGCGCCCACCGATCAGGGCGTATCCCTGCTCGGTATAGTCGCGCACGGTAGGCGATACCGCGATTTTCCCTGCAAACCATGGTTTCACCGTGTGCTGATCGGTCGAGACCACGTCGATGGGTGAAGCCGCGGCCAGCGAGCGCCAGTGACTGGCGAACAGGTCGCGGGTCAACTGGGTTTCCTCGCCGCCGGAACCCGAACCATGGTTCCATGCGGCTAGTGTGATTCCCCCGGCGACGAAGGCCAACACCCAGGAAGCGGCGAGCGCCATCCATGTTGAGCGTGGCCGAGGCAAACGCGTCACTACGGGGGCCGTTGCGGCATTCTCGATGCGAGATCGAAGCGCTTCCGGCGCCCTGTGGCGCGCGGCATCATTACGCAGCGCCTGCCGCACCGTATCGAGTTCGACTAGCGCATTGCGGCACGCTGCACACGCATCCAGATGCGCTTCGAAGTCGCGGCTGGTCGCCCGGTCAAGCTCACCATCGAAGTACAGCGGCAACAGGTCGCTCGCGGTCTTACAGTCCATGGGGGGCCTCCGTCGTGCCGTCGCCTGTCAATGCCTTGTGCAGTAGCGCTCGTCCCCGTGCAAGGCGGGACATAACTGTGCCGATGGGTGTTTCAAGCACATCGGCGATCTCGCGATACGAGAGCTCCTCGAGTTCGCGCAGCACGATCACCTCACGGTAAACCACGGGCAGCTTCTGCAACTGTGCGTCGATCTGTTGCGTGCGCTTTGAGCTGTCGAGGTTCTCCTCGATCTCTTCGGCACCGGTATGCGGAAGCCAGCGCTCGGCGGCCGCCGGGTCGTCATCAATGGCAACATTCCGGGTGTCCTTGTTGCGCAGGGCCAGCCGTGCGAGGCAGCAATTGCGCACGATCGCCAGCCACCATGCCCGCGCGTTGCCGCCGGCATAGGTATCGCAAGCGCGTGCCGCGCGCAGGTAGGCATCGTGCACGGCATCCGCTGCATCCTGCTCGCTACCCAGCAGCCACCGGCCCAGGTTATAGGCAGCATCCAGGTGGCGTAGCGCCAGTTCATCCACAACGGTTCGGCTACGGGTCGACATCATGGCGGCGGCTGATGACCGGTCATACCCGCAACATACGCTGGATTACGCTATCCCGGTCGAAGAACCGGTGCTTGAGCGCGGCACCGATGTGCCCGACGACGAGGATACAAAGGACCCAGACCAGCGAGACGTGCAGGGTATCGGTGAGCAGGCGCAGTGGTTCGTCCTTGCCGATCAACACCGGCAGGTTGCCGAGCCCAAAAAAGCTCACGTCGTGGCCGCCCGCAATGCGGTGCAAGTACCCGGTGACCGGCACGAGCAGCATCAGCGAATACAAAATCCAATGCAGCGTGTGGGCCATGCCGCGCTGCCAGGTGGGAATGCTGGAAGGCAAGGCTGGCGGCTTGTGCGTGCTACGCCAGAACAGGCGAAACACGGCGAGAAGGAAGATCAAGGTGCCAAACGACGCATGGTAGAAAAGCACCTCGTCGTGGCCTGGGGCCTTCTTCGGGAAGGTCTCCATGAAGAAGCCAAGTGCGACGTTGAGGAAGATCAGGAGCGCGATCGACCAGTGCATGGCGATGGCGACCTTGGTGTACGTAGCGGGCCGTGTGGTGGACACGGCGTTTAACGCCTGGGCTGGCATGGACATGGCTGTTGCCTCGGTTCGCGGCACCGGGTTGGTCCCGCCGCAATCCAAGATCTTTCGTAGGTCCTTTTTATTCCCGCAAAGACCTGGAACGCGAAATTACTACTGCTACTTCATACCCTTACGTGAAATCGCAAGTACTTGCGATGTCTATAGGTGCCGGACATAGGAAAAAACCTGATAGACACGATTACGCACGCAATCTTAACGTCGGCGAAAGGTAGCGACGGGTAGCGCTGCTTTCGTGCGACGTTGATCGAAAGATCGTGTGGCACGCATTGCGAAAATTTGTGCGGGCATTCTTTGACCGCATGCTACGGCCGCAAGGCCATCTGGGGAGACAAATTTAATGTCACGCAACCAAGCACAGGCGCAGATGCTGCGTCGGTCTACGCTGGCGCTCGCCCTCGCGGCAGGCCTGGGACTTACGGGGGGCGTACACGCCCAGGCCACCACGGGCGCTATTGCTGGTACGGTCCAGCCAGGCAGCGTCACTACGGTGCAGGTCACCGGCAGCACCGGCTTCAGCCGCGAAGTACCGGTCGATGCGCAGGGTCGCTACACCATCAGCAACCTGCCGCTCGGCGCTTACACAGTGAATGCGAAGAACAACGGTGCCGTCGTTGATTCGCGCAAGAACGTCAACATCAAGGTCGGTGGCAGCACCGATGTGTCATTCACCACCGCCGCCACCGCCGCCAATGCGCAGGCCCTGGAGTCGGTCACCGTCTCCGCCAATGCGCTCCCGCCGATCGATACCTCGCAGGTCGACTCGCGCACCGTCGTTACCTCCGAAACCCTCGCCCGCCTGCCGCTGGGCCGTAACGCCGAGGCCATCGCGCTGCTCGCGCCGGGCGCCGTGCCGGGCTCCAGCACGCTGGGCAATGGCCGCTACCGCACCGTCTCGTTCGGTGGTTCGGGCGCTTCTGAGAACGCCTACTACATCAACGGCTACAACACGACCGACCCGTACAAGTCGCTCGGCGGTGTTGGCCTGCCCTACGGCGCGATCGACCAGCAGGAAGTCTATACCGGCGGTTATTCGGCAAAATACGGCCGCTCCGACGGTGGCGTGATTTCGCAGGTCGGTAAGCGCGGCACCAATGAGTGGCACTTTGGTGCGCAGGTGCTGTGGGAGCCGCGTTTCGCCGCCTCCTCGCTGGGCACGGAGTACTACGGTACCCGCGCACTCCCGGCAGGCTACGGCTACCAGGATGAGAGCAAGGTCGGCACGCCGTACCGCGATTACAAGGACAACACCAAGTGGACCACGACGTACAGCGCGTATGTCGGCGGCCCGCTGATCAAGGACAAGCTGTTCTTCTTCGTTGCCGCGGAAGCGGAAAAGTCCGAAGGTGACAGCACCTCCTCGGTTGAAGCAAACCCGGTGGCGACCAACCACTACAAGTACAACCTGCCGAAGTATTACGCCAAGCTCGATTGGAACATCAACGATTCCAACATCCTCGAGCTCACCGGCATCCACTCGACCGATGAACAGCGTGGCGTCTACACTGGCTACGACTACGACACCCGCTCGCACACCGGCCTGACCGGCGCCGATGCCAACACGTCGAAGATCACCTCGAAGTTCGCGATCGCCAAGTACACCTCGTACATCACCGATGACCTGACCCTGTCGGCGACGTACGCAAAGGGCTGGACCGACGATTACCTGGCCAACCCGACCCCGAACATCGATAGCCAGCCGTACATCAACTTCCCGGAAAACCAGAACCCGGCGCTCAACGGTGGCACCCCGATCACCAACCTGAACCCGTCCAACCAGACGCAGGATCCGAGCGCGGGCAGCCGTACCCACGGTCTCCGCATCGATCTCGACTGGCAGGTCGGCGACCACCACCTGGCTGGTGGTATCGATAACATGCACTACCGCGGCCTCGACGAAGGTATCGCCACGAGCGGCCCCGGTTACTACTGGCAGTACGGCCACTCCGCACACCCGGACCAGCCGATCAGCGGCGCCCTGGGCGCAGGCGCACCCGGTGGCGATGGCTACTACGTCAGCCAGCGCATTTTCTCGTCGGTCACCAACATGTCGCTTGACCAGCGCGCCCAGTACCTCGAGGACCGCTGGCAGGTCACGGACAAGGTGCTGGTGAGCGTCGGTATCCGTAACGACGGTTTCAAGAACTTCAACGACAAGAACAAGCCCTACGTGAACAACCAGGCGCAGTGGGCTCCGCGCCTTGGCGCCACCTGGGACGTGTTCGGCGACTCCAGCCTGAAGATCTACGGCAACCTCGGTCGCTACTACCTGGCGCTGCCGAACAACGTGGCCGTGCGTGGTGCTTCGCCCTCGACGCTCACCTACGAGTACTTCAACTACACCGGCATCGACCAATACGGCCGCCCGACCGGCCTGACCTCGCTCAGCGCCAATGGCCCGGCCTCGCCCGATGGCGAGTACGGCCAGCCGGTCGACGCGCAGGCGGTTGCCGCACGCGACCTGAAGAGCCAGTACCAGGATGAAGCCATCTTCGGCTTCGACAAGCAGCTCGGCTCGGCCTGGGTCACGGGCGCCAAGGTCACGGTGCGCAAGCTCCGCACCGCGATCGATGACGTTTGCGACACCGGCAAGATCGCCGACAAGATGGTACGCGAAGGCCTGGATCCGGATTCGGTGAACATCCCGGGCTGCGTTATCTTCAACCCGGGTTCGACCAACACGTTCAGCCTCGCCAACCTCGATGGCAGCGGCCGCACCGACGTGAAGATGAACCAGGAGGACTGGGGCTTCTCGCAGAAGGCCAAGCGCGCTTACTACGCCCTCGATCTCTACCTTGACCATCCGTACGACGGCAAGTGGCAGGGTCGCATCGACTACACGTTCTCGCGCTCGTACGGCAACACCGAAGGCCAGACCAAGTCGGATATCGGCCAGACCGATATCTCGAAGACCCAGGACTGGGATTCGGCCGAGCTGATGCGTTCCGCCAACGGCCTGCTGTCGAACGACCGCACCCACCAGCTGAAGGCTTACGGCTCGTACTCGCTCACCGATGAGTGGATGGTGTCCGGCAACCTGCGCCTGGCCTCCGGTTCGCCGAAGGAGTGCCTGGGTTACGAGGATGCCCTGGCCGATCCGGATCCGATCGGTTATGGCTCGTCGTACCACAACTGCAACGGGAAGCCGTCGCCCCCGGGCGTCAAGCGTAACCCTTGGTTCAAGCAGCTCGACCTCGCGGTCACGTACCGCCCGGCGATCTTCGATGGCAAGGCGTCGTTTGGCCTGCAGGTGTTCAACGTGAGCAATGAGCGTAAGCCACTCAACAGCTTCGCGACGTATGAATCCGATACGCCGCTGACTGTGTTGAACAACTACGACCTCGGCCAGTTCTACCAGCAGCCGCGCTACGCCCGCCTCACGGCGACGTACGACTTCTGATAGCCACTTGTCCCGGCCGGCGCCCTAGCCTGGGCGCCGGACCGAACTCAAGAACAATTTCCCCTTGGACAGGGGTAAGCAAACTCCCCTCGCCACCAGGATACTGGTGGCGTTTTTTTTTCGAACGCTGGCATGCTCGTGGAAGGCTCCGATTTATCGTGCGATGGGTGTGCCCGCGCACAGGACATCGACCAACACGGAGCACATTCGGAAAACCCCTACGCAGGGACGAGGGCATCGCCCTTGATGAGACGGTTTAGCATTGCCAGACCGCGCTGCGTATGGAGAACACGCACTCATGATTACCGTAACCAAAGAAGGTGCTGAAACCAGCCGGCACCGTTCGACGAACGTGGAGGTTGTCTTACCCGATGGTCCCTCCGATCATCGCCACATGGAAAACCGAATCAGTCATGTAGAAGCGGGCCTCAAGCACGTCACTCAACGCCTCGATGAAGTCAGCGACGACGTCCGTGATATCAGGCAGCGGGTTGACGGCCTGGCATCGGGCTTGACCACGTTGAATGGCAAGGTGGACAGCCTGAAACAGGTCGTGGATACCCGGATAGGTGCCTTCGAGCGCCATATGACCACTGAACTGGCGCACACACGCGAGGTCTTCCATACGAAGCTTACTGCTGTGGATGCATCCCATTGCGGAAAGTTCGATTCCGTGGATACAAGGTTCGATTCCGTGGATACCAGGTTCGACGCCATGGATGCGAGATTCGATGCAATGGATGCAAAGTTTTCCGCCGCGCTCCATGCGATGGATGCAAAGTTTTCCGCGGCGTTCGATGCAATGGATACAAAGTTTTCCAGGGCACTTGATGCGGCGGACGCAAAGTCATCTGCAAAATTCGACCACATCGTCCAGCTTCTGGAACGCCACCCTACAAAGGTCCAGCTCTTGGTGACCGCTGGTGCCTTTCTTTCCGTTGTGCTCGCCGCCGTTCTCGCATTTACTGAAGCACTCCTTCGCGCAGCGAACCACCCGCTGTCCGCCGATGTCATCAAAGCCATCCGTGGCGACTGACCAGCCTACCGGCGACGCCTCGCAGTCGTGGCAGCCCTGCGGCGAATCATCGCGGCGAGAAGCCACAGCACCAGAGCGGCAACCACCACGCCGCCGAGCATCAGGTAGGGCGTAAGCCGCAGCAGCAGCGGCTTCGAGCCGCCCGAGCGCATGTCGGCTACGATATTCGCGCTTACGTTAACGTCGGGGTTACCGAAATGCTGCTCCACGTAGGTCGCCACGGCCGCCACCTGCGCGTCGGTCAGGTCACGCCCGAACGCGGGCATCGCCACGTGCGCATCGGCACCTTTGCGGTCAATACCGTGAAGGATCGCCATCACCAGGTTATCCGGGGCCGACATACCCACGGCACGGTTATGGCTGAGCGACGGGAAGTATTGGTCTTGTGTGCCTAGCCCGTCGGGTTGGTGGCAGCTGGCGCAGGCCCCTGCGTACAGGGTTGCGCCATCGGCGGTGGTGGCCAGGCGCAGGGCCTCTGGATCGGCGGCACCATCGGGGCGCACCGGCTCGCGCTCGCCCAGGGGCGGCAAGGCGGCGGCGCCGGCGTACTCAAACGCAGCCTTCGTATCGTTCGGATCGCGAATCGGCTTCACGGTCTTCAGGTACGCCGCCATCGCGTGCAGGTCTTCATCGGAAAGGTGGCTCAGGCTCTGCTCCACTGCCTCAGCCATGCCGCCTCCTGCCTGCCCCTTGCCCTTCACGTGGCCGGTCTTCAGGTACGTGGCCAGCTCATCCTCGGACCATGCGCCGATGCCGCTCACCGAATCGGAGGTGATGTTGGGCGCAATCCAGCCATCAATCTTCGCACCGGCGAGGTAAGCGTGGCTGTCTTCGGCCATCAGGAACGTGCGCGGTGAATGGCACGAACTGCAGTGGCCAAGGGTATCGACGAGGTAATGGCCGCGCTTCACCCGCTCATCTTCGTTGCCCGCGGCGGGATGGATGCCATCACCTAGGTAGAGGAGATTCCAGCCAGCCATGGTCCAGCGCATACTGTAAGGGAACGGTAGCTTCGTTTCGGGGACGACGTTGTCATCCGCCTTCACGCCCTGCATGAAGTAGGCATACAGCGCATGCATATCCTCATCGGACATCCCCGCGTACGCCGTGTATGGCATGGCCGGGTACAGGTGCTGGCCCTTCGCATTGATGCCCTTGCGCAGCGCAACGGCAAACTGCTGCTCGGTATAACCGCCAATACCATGCCCGTCCGACGGCGTGATGTTGGATGCATAGATATTGCCCATGGGCGAACCGATGGCCCGGCCACCGGCATATGGGTGGGACGGGTTCGAGGTGTGGCAGGCGGCACAGTCACCGGCCGTGGCCACGACCTTGCCCCGTGCGACCAGATCGCTGTCCTGGGCGTGTGCGCCGAGGGACAGCGCACCCGCCAGGGCCACCGCCGCACGGCCCAGCCAGTGTGACGTGAGGTTCGCTCGCATCAGATTTCCTTGTTGATCGTGTCGGCAATGCGGATCGACAGCGCCACGCCCGTGAGCGTGGGGTTGATCACGCCCGAGGCGGGAATGACGCCGGTGGTGGCGAGGAACAGGTTTTCGTGGTCGTGGGTACGGCAATCGCCGTTCACCACGGAGGTCTTCGGATCGCTGCCCATGATCACGGTGCCCATGATGTGGTCGCGGTTCTGCCAACCCGATTCGTCTTCGATCACCTCGGCGTTGAAGATCTTCGCGAAGCGGGCGTAATCCTTCTTCGCGACCTCCTTGCCGGCCTTCACGTAGTCGTCGACGTCGTAGTGGACGCTGAGCATGGGTATGCCGAGAGCATCCTTCTTAGTGCTTGGCGTCACGCGGTTGCCCGGGTTAGGCAACATCTCGAACACGGTGCCCACGTCGATCCAGCGGGCGGCATCGTGACGGATCCGCTCGTCCAGTTCGGGGCCGATGACGCCCTGCTTCAGCAGGCGCTCGGTGATAGTGCGGTTGGGCACGGCGTTCGACATCGAGTGCTTCACAGCAGAATGCTGCTTGCGGAAATCGCCATCACGCCAGTTGAAGATGCCACCCTGCTGCACGGCGCCCCGTCCCGGCCACAGCGGTTCGTCACCGATCATCAGCAGGCCGATGCCCGTATGGTCCATGAGGTTGCGGCCGACCTGATCGGACGAGTTCGCCACATCGGAGATCAGCAGCAGCTTGGGCGTTTCCAAGCCATGCGCGGCCACCACGAAGTAGCGGGCCGCGAGGCGCACATCGGTGCCATCCGGTTTGCGGTAGTGCACCGCGACGATCTTGTTGCCTGCACCCTTCTCCAGCTTGTACGCCGTCGCTTCGGTGACCAGCTTCGCGCCGGCATTCTCGGCGTGCGTGGCGTGCATGTCGCCGCTGTACATGGCCCCAATGGGGCACACCGGCATGCAGTTGTTGTTACCGCAGCAGGCGGGCCGGCCGTCGTAGGGCCGGGTGACGCGCCCGTTGGGCTCGTGGATGTAGTGATAGCCCTCAGGCGCCAGGCGCTTCACCAACTGCTGGTTCATGTAGGTGGTGGCGTCCGGCGGTAGCGGGTACGGCTGCGAGCGCGGCGGCCAGGCCTTTCCGCCCTGCCCGCTCTGGTCTTCCTCGCCGTTACCGGCCACACCCAGCGCTTCTTCCGCGCGCTGGTAGTAAGGCTCCAGCGTGTCGTACTCGATCGGCCAGTCGCGGCCCACGCCGTACAGCGTCTTCAACTTCATATCGTTGGGCAGGTAGCGCCAGCACGCCGCCGCCCAATGCCACGTCGTGCCACCCACAAGCTTCAACATGCCCGGGCGGAAGTTGAACGACCCGGTGTTTTCCAGATACTCAGGATCGTACGAGGTGTGCGCCCAGGGCTCGTTCGGGTAGGGATCGTTGAAGTTCGCCTTGCGCGATGACGTGCGGAAGTTTTCCAGGATCTTCCAGCGCGGGATACGCGAGCCCGCCTCGAGCAGGATGACGGAACGGCCCTGCTTCGCGAGTTCGTACGCTGCATTGCTGCCAAGCGCGCCCGAGCCGATAACGACCACATCGGCGTCGTATTGGGTAGTCATGGTGGTGTCCTTGCGCGGCTCAGTCGGTCGCGATGCTGGCGGGCGCGGCGGCCCAGTAATCCGTACCTGCGCGGGCGTACGTGGGAATCACGGTCACATCACGGGTGGGCTCGAACATGAGAGCACCGGTGTACGTGATGAACTGCGTGTCGTCTTTTACGGCCAGCCCAACGGGGGTACCGGTGTAACCGAGGTACCAGCCGCTGACGATGCTGACCGCAAGGGCTTTCATTTCCGGATTCGTATCGACGGAAGAGCCCTTGAACCGATGCATGTCGCTAATACCGGCAGCATCCATGGCCTGGATCAGCCGCGAAACGTTTGCGCCGAACGTGCGATCGCCCTGCGCGAGCGCGGCAAACAAGCGAGCGGAGATGTCAGGTGGCAAGTGCTCGCGCCCGGTAAGGCGCTGGCCAAGGCGGAGAAAGGCATCGAGCTGAGCGGGGCTGGCCTGGGCGGGCGATTCGGCGTACGCCATGCGGGCCCAGGGGAGCAATGCGCCAGCGGCAGCAACGAGGCCGGCGGAGATCAGAACACGGCGACGCGCCGGATTTTCAGGCAAAGCGTCGCCGCCCACCGCCTGTGTCACAGGGGGGTTCGACATGGATAAGGCTTCCTTTTGCGACGGCTGAGAAGCGGGAGAACCCTTCGATTATGAACAGCCGTTCTGAGGTAAAACCCTCAACCCGTGAGATTGATGGTTTTCCATCAAATCACTTCGGGCAGGTTTTCCCGCATGATGATGCTGGTGGGCTGCAATATCGGCGAAGGTGCCGCGGCGCGGCCAAAGCGAGCCAGGACATGCTGAAGCGCTCGCGCAGCCTGGCCCGCCAGGTTCTGGTCCAGTACCGCATCCATATGGCCCAGTTCGAGCAGGCGCCGATTGCTATCGGTCAGGTCGTGGCCGATGAAAATCACATCGTCCGGTTTGGTTTCCGCAACCAGCACATCGGCCACACCTTCGTCACCCACCGATGTGTTGTAGATACCGCGCAGGCCGGGAACGGCGTGCAGCACATCGCGGGTGATGTCGGCTGTGCTCGTGGGGTCTTCACGGCTATCACCCCGGGCAATAATCCGCACGTTGGGAAAATGCTCGCGTAGAACCTGCAGGAAACCCCGCTCTCGCTGCTCGTGACTGCGAAAGTGGTGGTAACCCTTGATGATGAGAATCGGCCCGCCCTGAGGACCGAGAAAGCGGCCCATCAGTTCACCCGCCAACCTGCCGGCAGCTTCGGTATCGGTGCCCACGTAGGCCAGGCGCCCACTGGCCGGAATATCCGAGGCCAGGGTTATCACCGGGCAGCGCGCACTGACGCGGCGTACGGCGGCTCGCACCAACGGATGGTCGTGGGTGGTGAGCACGAGGGCATCGGCCCCGGCGGCGAGGCGCTCGATCTGCTCGGCAATTTCCGCCGGCAGGATGCTTTCGAAGGTGTGCACGGCACTGCGCACCTTGAGCTGGCGCATGGCCATCTCGTGATCGCCGAACCGCCGGGCCAGCTCCTTATAGAAGTGAATGGTCGGCGATTGCATCAGGATTGGCACGTTGAGCCAGCGAGCCGGCGGGGTTTCGATCACCCGGTTGAGCTTAAGCCGCTTGGCAGCCTCAAGCACACGCGATTGTGCCCGCTCACTCACGCCACCCCTTCCATTGAGAACCCGATCAACCGTCGCCGGGCTCACGCGGGCAGCGGCGGCGAGGTCGATGATGCGGGTTTTGAGCTTTGGCATGGCACTGGAATTTGATGCAGTGCAGCAATTCTAGCACCTTGCGGTTGAAATGCCTTTCACGCGCCTGTCTTGGACGACCAGGCCTGCCGTTCTGGTAGGCGATCGCCTACGCGTCGGCGCGGGCACTTCCTAGGGAACAAGGCCCTAGCATGGACTCGCCGGACAACACATCGAGAGACTTCATGACTGCACGATCTCGACCCACCCCTACCCCAACATACGATCGAGGAAACCGAATCGGCGTTGCCTACACCGGAAAGGCATCCGATCAGATCCCTATGGAAGCCCGAGTCACACTCCTTGAAAGCACCCTTGAGTACGTTCGCCGCGATCTCGATGACGTTCGGGGCGACATACGCGAGATCAAACACCGCGTTGGCGCTATCGAATGCGCCATCGTGGATCTGAGTGGAACGCTTCGCGCCATGTATGTGATACACGGCGCCCGCATCGATGGCCTGCAAGCGAATGCGGCCCAGAAAATCGATGGTGTTGAGGAAAGGCTCACCGCCCGGATCGATAGCGTCGAGGAAAAACTCACCGCCCGGATCGATGGCGTCGAAGAGAAACTCACCGCCCGGATCGACGGCGTCGAGGAAAAACTCACCGCCCGGATCGATGGTGTCGAGCAGAGACTTTCCGACAAAATTGATGGAGTCAGAGACTGCCTTCAGGCAAGCCTCAATGCGAGGATTGACGGCGTTCGCGACAGCCTCCAGGCTGACTTCTCGGCACGGTTCGACGGATTTCAGCAACTCATCACCGCCAGGTTCGATAGCATGGAACAGCGGTTCGCACGCTATCCCACCAAGCTGCAGTTGTCGCTCTGGATTACCGGCGGCATAACCGCCGCCCTTGCAGCCACGCTTTCCTTTATTGCTCTTCTGTTACGCATGACCGGACATGGTGATCTCGCCGACGCCGTCGATATCGTCGGCGGAAACTAGGCGCTACTGCGGATCTGTACTCGCACGATTCAGGTTTTCGGTGAGAATACGCCGCACTTCGAGAACGGCTTGCGGCGTCTCCTGCACGCTATGGCCGGAAACGATCACTTTCTCGCTTTCAGCACCGGCCAGATGGGAGCTCCAGTACGGCACCAGGCCATCATTCGTATCTTCCAGCGGGCCATCGGGGCTACGACGCGCGATGATCGAGTGGTAGTGAACTGTCGACGCGATGGGCAGATTGGCTGCAGCGCGAATGAAGGGATCGTCGGCACGCAGGTTGTCGACGCTATTAGGCACCAGCGCGACCTTGTGGCCTTGTGCCTCGCCGTCGTCACCTGCAAGGTCGGCTAGGATACCGCCGAACTGGGTGACGACCGCGGCGGGCAATCGGATCAGGTTAGATACCAGCCGGGCAAGCCGATTGGTGGCGAAATCCGTACCGCGATGCGGGGCAGCGATAAAGATTGCTTCGTCGAAGTTCGGTAGCGCATCAAAGCGAAGGTAAGGACTCACATCCTTCGCGCGGCGCGAAAGAAACGCGCGCCTTCGTGCACTGCCCTGTGCCACCTCATCCCAGATCATGTCGCCCGAGGACGAAACCATCAGCCTCGCCAGGATGCCACCCATGCTGTGGCCAATGATCACCATGTTCTGCGAGGCAACGGCATGGCCGGTGGGATCGAAATGGGCGAGCGTGCGAGCGAATACATCGCGAATGGCGCGGTTGTTCAGCGCGATCGGCATATTGGTAGGGTAATAAACCTGCCACACCTGGAAGTGCCGGCGCAGGCGTTCGTCGCCGAGGATGTCGTTGGCGACATTCACCCAGGCTTCCGGACTGGAAGCCAGCCCATGCAGCAATAAAATGACCCGGCGATTCGGATCGTAGGGCTGCATCAGGTAGATGCGTGGCGCGTTAATCCCACTGGTCCGCCCAAACAGGGTGGCCAGCGATTGGGAAGCGAAACCGGACCGTGCCAGCCACAGGCCGTAGCCCGCCGTGAAGTTACCCGCCAACGGCACCGTGGTGGTGCCAACCGATACCGTCGCGTCCTGGAACGGATCATGCCCTTCCAGCACGGCGCTGCTGGATGTGAGAACCGCATTCAGATTGTCGCCCGCGAAACGAAGAAAAGCGGTGGCCGAGGGCGTTGGCATGGCCTGGTACGCCTTATTCGGCACCGTACCGTCGTCTGGCCGCAGGTCCACCACCAGTTCGGCACCCAGGCCATCACGCCGGTACGTGCTACGAATGCCCTGGAAGCGCAAACCCGAAGCGGCGACCACCTCACGTGGCCGCTCATTTGCCCAGGACAATGAGTGCAGATCCACGGTCACATGGGTCTGCCCCACATCCGTGGTGAGACCTGTGCCGGGCCGTTCACGGGCGCGACGCCCCAACGCTACCGCGAACTGCTGTACGGCGTAATTGTAGTAGTCGCGTACCTGGGTCTGGCGGTCCTCAAAGGCGCGTTCCGACGCATTGCGCTCGGTGAAGAACAGGTAGGCATACGCGTGCCGCGCCACCTCGAAGTACGCCTCGACCCGTGCCTGCTCCGCTTGTGGACCGGTACCGAAATCGGCCCCCGTGGCACGTGCTACCCACAGCTCAGCGATGGCCGCCTGCCGGCGCTCTTCCGCCATCGGCGTAACAGCGGTCAATGCGTTGATGCATGGCAGGGGCGCACGTTCGCATGGTTCGTCATCGAGCCCCGCCATGGCCAGCGTTTCGGCGGTCTGGCCGCTCAAATGGCGGCTGGAAAGGATATCGCCACGGCGTTGAGCAATGTACTCGCGCGGGGAGACATCGCCCACCGTGACCATGGCGCACCCCGACAGAAGCGCCAGCGCGACGGTGAATAACAGGCGGGCCAGTGTCTGGCTAGAGACGATCCTGTGCCGCACGCTGATCCCTATTGTCCGGACTTCAGCCGGGCGCGACGGATCATGGGTACCGAAGGGCTTTCGGGCGCCACTGCGGTGTACCGCAAAAATCCGACCGGCGTACCAGTACTCAGCCCCGTGTCCGCTGGATGGTTGACGCCATCCAGCACCGGCACCTCTTCGAAATCAAATGGACTAATGCCTTCAAGGCAGGCGACGTTTACACCGTATTGGGCATTATTCGAGCGCCGCTGGTGGAAGGTGTAAATGCCGCACCGTGAGCAGAAGTAATGCTTCGCCGTACCGGTGTTGAACTGGTACACGCTGAGCGATTCCTCGCCCTGGTCGATGGTGATGCCATCCAGCCCCGCAGAAACCGCGATGGCGCCACGCATGCGGCAGAAGGAGCAGTTGCAACGCCTGGCCGTGCGCAATCCGTCGCTTAGCCTCACCGTAAAGCGTACGGCGCCGCAATGGCAGGCGGCTTTCGATTCGGTGATGTCGGTCAGCATGTTCTTGCCTCAGGCGGCTTCAATCGGATGATTATAACGACGCACCTGGCCTGATCTCATGGGCATATATAGGAAGAAAGGCTCCCCCGATACATTCCCGCGCATGACGGTCCATACGCGGCTCTATCATCGGCGTGTTCTTGCGATATACGCCGGGGCGTCCTAAGAACTTTCCCCACCTGTCGGCAAGCTGAAAACGTGGCATCCTTCCCGCCATCGGACCACGACTACATGGCTAGGAGTTGGCAACGGTGATGAATGGACGCGCGCATGGGCTCGGAGCTCGACACACGCCCTGGCATTGGGGCCAGCACCTCGCGATCGCTGCCGCCTACGGCGCCGGCTATGAGATCGCGCGCCATCTTTCCTTTCCCCAGTGGATGCTGACGTCCGGCTTGCGCCTGGCGGCACTTCTTCTGCTCCCTGTACGCTATTGGCCCGCGCTGGCCTTGGGTGAAGGCCTTCCTCTTCTCGAGGATGCCGCGGCAAACGGCCGCGACATGGGCTTACCCTGGGCCATATCGGCTGCCGTGCCGATGGTGGTGCTCTGGATGGCAGCCCTGAAGCCACTACGACGCTACTGGCCAGTGATTGACGAGCGCGGCGGTGTGCGGCTGCCGATGATTCTCGTGGCCGCCCTGGCCACGGCCGTCATCACCTCCGTCGCTACCCTGCTCACGGCGCTTGCCGCCATCTTGAACACCCCGACCGCCGAGTGGCCGGACCCCGCCACCGGCCCTATGGGTTACTTCCTGGCTTACGCCCTCGGCTCCTACCTGGGCGCGCTGACCCTCACGCCGACCATCCTGGCCCTGCGCGAGCGCTTCTTGAACCTTCGCGGCCAGGGGCTCACCACTGCCCGTATCGTCGGCAGCCCGCTGTTCAAGGATGTCGTGGCTTGGCTGCTCCCCGTGCTGGCAGCGCTGGTGTGGGTGGGCCTGACCACGCACGACGACATGCTGCGCCAGATAGCACGACTGGCGTTGCTCCTGCCTGTCCTGGGCATGGCCTGGCGGCACGGGTGGCATGGCACCGCGATGGGCGGCATGGCCGCCAGCATTGCCCTGGCGCTGGAAGCCGCCCTGGCGTCGCCGGGATTGCTTGCAGAAGCGAACACCATCCGCGTCGAGGCCGTGCTGGCCATGGTGATCTCCGGCGCGCTTCTCGTAGGTCACCGCGCACCTGTCGCCCGCGCGGTCCCTTCCGGGCGACGGGCGTAAAACACCGGGGGCGACGTTCGGCCGCCCCCGACGCAGGCCTTAGGTCAGGGGCCCTTTACAGAGCAGACCAGCGGGTTGCACGGAAGATCGAGCGACTGCACGGCAGCCGTACCGGTCGAGGCCAGGACCAGGAAACCCATAACCAGGCACTTGTACATGGAACGCATGGCGTACTCCCTCTTTCGTTGATGGAGTCTTTAGCCTAGCCGAGCGCTGGTGCGCGCCGCCTGTACCGCAGGCGAACTGCCGGAGATGTGCATTGGGCCTGTGCGGCGCGGGTGGGGCGGTAATTAGCCCGGCGCTGCCAAGGGAAGGCTTATGCGGGCCACGGCGCCCTGGCCGCCTTCACGCGAGTGAAGCTCCAGGGTGCCGCCCTGGGCCTCCACGATCTGCCTGGACAAAGCCAGGCCGATGCCCGCGCCATTGGCCTTCGTCGTGAAGAACGGTACGAACAGGTTGCCACTGGGCGGTAGCCCGGGGCCGCGGTCGCTTACCTCCACCAGTACGTGCTTGTCGGCGCGGCGCCAGCCGAGCACGACCTCGCTGTCGCCGCCGGCTTCGACCGCATTGCGAAGCAGGTTGATGAGCACCTGCTCCAGCTGATCGCGATCGCCGTGAAGCTGTAGCGCCGCACCGGGGGCGATGCGAATGCGCGGGTCATTAAACAGCCCCGCCACCCGCTCACAGAAGGCGACCACATCCACTACCGCCGGTTGTGGCGGCGGAAGGCGTGCCAGCCGGGCGTACTGGCCAATAAACCGCTGAAGCGCCGCACTGCGCTGGCCGATGACATCCAGCCCGTGGCGCAAATCCTCGTGGAGTTCGCCGTCGAGCGGGCTCCCGGTGGTAGGCAGCACCCCCTGCAGCGTTTCCACCAGCGATGCGATCGGCGCCATGGAATTGGTGATTTCGTGGCTCAGAACGCGCAGAAGGCGGCGAAACGCCTGCGCCTCTTCGTCACGCAAGGCCCTCTCCATGGGCTGCATTACCAGCAGGCGCCCCTCCTGGCTGCGGCTGCGAAGGGACGCATGGCCTACTTGCCAGCGCCCGGACTGCCCCGCAAACGCGTGAGGAACGATGTCGCCCGATCGCACATCGAACAACGCAGCGAGACCAAGCATCGCCGCATCCGTGCCAAGCAACTCCTGTGCGGGCCGGGCGAGCAACCGCTCGCCTGCAGGATTGACCAGCCGCAAACGGCCGTCACGTTCAAACGCGAACACCGCGCCATCCAGCGCCGCGAGGGTTTTGCTCAGCAGCTGCAGCGATTCGTGCAAGCCGCGTTGTTCATCCTGCAGCCGTGCTGCCAGCGCATTGAAGTGGCGTGCGATATCACCGAAATCGTCCCCGCGCGCCGTGCCCGACGCGCGCACGCCGTAATCCCCTTCGCGCAAAGCCTCGAGCAAGTTCACCACGGTTTGTAATCGGTTGGTACGCTCGCCGGCAAAACGCCAGGCCGCCCACGTCAGCACGATCACCAGGGCAACCAACGCCACCGCCTCGGCCAATGAGGGAACACCGGCCAGCAATACGCCCGTCAACGCGAGGAGCGCTGGTAACGCGACGAGCAGGCCGGTCGCCGTAGTACTACTCGGTTTCATCGCGCTGGAGCCCGTATTTCTCCAGTCGGCGATACAGGCGCTGGCGGGTGATGCCAAGCTGTTCCGCTGCGCGCATCAGGTTGCCATCGTGGCGATCAATCGCCACACGCAACATCATGGCCTCGGCATCATCCAGCGTCATGTCATCGATGCCACGCGGCTTCGCTGCTTTTCGCAGGCGTAGATCATCGATGTGGACGCGCCCGCCGCCCAGCAAAGCGGCCCGTTCCATGGCGTGCGCCAACTCACGTACGTTCCCGGGCCACGCGTGCTCGAGCAACGCACGCTCAACCACGTTATCCAGCGCCGGAGCCTCACGCCGATAGCGCCGGGCGGCGGCTTCAAGGTAGTGGCGGGCTAGCGGCACGATATCGTCCCTCCGCTCGCGTAGCGGTGGCAGGCGCAAGGGGAACACACTGAGACGATAGAGCAGGTCTTCACGGAAGCGCCCGGCCTCCACCTCACCATCGAGATCCGCGTTGGTCGCGGCGATGATGCGCACATCCACGCGCTGGGTGCGCGAGGCACCAAGCCGTTCGAATTCCCCCTCTTCCAGCACGCGAAGCAGCTTGGGCTGCTGCTCCAGCGGGAGGTTGCCAATTTCATCGAGGAACAGCGTTCCTCCGTCGGCCGTTTCAAAGCGGCCCGCCCGATCCTGGCGCGCATCAGTGTAGGCACCTTTCACGTGCCCGAAGAGTTCGGCCTCGAACAAGGTGGGTGCCAGCCCGCCAATATCGACCTTCACGAATGCCTGCTTGCGGCGTGGCGACAACCGGTGGATGCGCCTGGCCAGCACGCTCTTGCCGGTGCCATTCTCGCCAAGCAACAGCACGGCAGCATCGCTTGTCGCAATGCGCGATACATCGTCCATCAGCCGGCGCATGGCCGGTGATTCGGCGACGAAGATCTCGCCATCATCAAGCAACAGCGCCTGCGCCTCGCTCAGGCGCTGCACATCGCGCTCGCGCCGACGCAGTGCGATGCGTGATTCCAGAACACTGAGAAGCCGGGTGTTCTGCCAGGGCTTCTCAACGAAATCGGCCGCGCCCTCGCGCATGGCCTCCACCGCCAGTTCGATACTGGCCCAGGCGGTCATGGCAATCACCGGGACCTCGGGCTTGCGCGCAGTGAGTTCACGGATGAGGGCAAGGCCTTCCTCGCCCGATGTCGTGTCCTTGCCGAAATTCATATCGACAAGCACGGCGGCGTAATCGTCGGCCTGGATCATCGCCAGCGCCTCGGCAGGTGCCGCCGCCTCGCTGGTGCGGTAGCCCGAGTGCTTTAACAACAGGCGCACCGCATCGCGCACGGCATCCTGGTCATCGACCACGAGAACATGCGGCAACGTGCGATCTGTGCGGGAGCGTTCAGTCATGCGTGGCAGTCTAATCAGTTGAATGCGATACGGGCTAGTCGATGCGCAAGGCTTGCATCGGTCGAACTTTCGCCGCACGCCAGGCAGGTGGCAGGCTCGCCAGCAAACCCGATGCCCCCAGGATCAGCAGCACCGCGCCGATCGCCAGTGGGTCCAATGCCTGGATACCGAAAAGGAAGGTGCGCAGCAGCCGCGATAGCACCATGGCAGTCGCCAACCCAATGGCCAGGCCCAGCCCCACCTGCATTGACGCCGCGCGGATCACCGTGAGCAGGAGGCGTTTCTGCGTGGCGCCCAACGCAGCGCGTACGCCGTAGTCGTGGCGATGGGCAGCCACGGCCACTGACATCACGGCATACAGGCCCACCGACGCCAGCAGGAGCGCCAGGCCGGCGAAAAGGCCGACCAGAACCAGATTGAGGCGCTGCTCGCTGGTCGTGGAGGCGACGACCGTATCCAGCGTTTGCACGTTGGAGATCGGCTGGCCCGGGGCCACCTCGTTCACGGCGCCACCCAACACGCCATCGTCAAGGCCCATGCCGGGGTGCAGGCGCACCGCGAAGCTCAGTGGGCCGAACTGCCGCATGATCGTCCAGATCCCTTCGGGCACCTGGGCGAGGGGCGTGTAGAGGATCGGTGGCATGGGTTCGGCCGGGCCACGCTGGCGCACATCGCCGACCACACCGACGATGCGCAGCGGAAGCTGTCGCGTGTCATCGAACCGCAGCATCACAACACGCCCAAGTACATCGCCATCGCCGAAATACTTCCGTGCGAACGCGGCGCTTACGACACACACCGGATCGGCACCCGCCACATCCGTATCCGCGAACAGGCGACCGGTCATCAGTGGCACGCCCACGGCCTCGAGGAATCCGGGACCGGTCATCCGGTATTGCACGCCCAGCGGCGCGCCATTGGGCAGCACGATGGGCCAGTTCAGCTGTGAGCCCGTGGGCAAGTTACTGGAAACACCTACGCCCTCGACCGCCGGCAGGCGCGCCAGGCGCTCCCGGACCTTGCGGGCGAGCACCGACACGTCGGCCACGGTAACGAAGCGCTGCTTCACGGGCGAGAGCGTAAACGTCGTGACGTTGCGGCTGGTGAAGCCCATGGGGATGGATTCGAGCTCATACAGCGTACGGGTAAACAACGCCGCGCCCACCAACAGGACAACGGCCACGGCGACCTGGGCGACCACCAATGCGCGCCCCGCCCGCCCATCCTCACGGCTCATGCCCCCGCGGCCGCCGCCCACCAGCTCGCGTCGCCAGTCACGGCGCCGGCCACGCAGCACCGCGAGCAACGTGGCGCCCGCCGCGGCCGCCAGGCCGGCAACCAGGGCGAAGACGACGCTCATGCCCGTCAGCGCGACATGCTCCCCGCGCAGCCACTCCGGCGGCACGAGATCGCCCATCAGCCTCAACCCAAGCCAGGCGAGCAGAAGGCCCAGCGAGGCACCGAGCAGGCCGATCAGCAGGCCCTCGCCAAAGGCAGGCAAGCTCAGGCGCCCGGTGGAAGAGCCGAGCGCCGCACGCACCGCGCTCGCATGCGTGCGCGTGAGTGAACGCAACAAGATAAGGCTGGCCAGGTTGATCACGGCGATCAACAGCACGCAGGCCGCGGCCCCCAGAAACAGCCACAGCGTCTTGCCATGCTCGCCGACGTAGGTGTCGCTCAGGAGCGGCAGGGCGCGAGGCGGCTGCAGGCTAAGGGCTTCCCGTGCCCTGGCCGCATCGTCGGATGACGCAAGCAGCAAGGGCGTGAGCGTGGCCGCGGTCTCGGCTGCGGTACCGGCCAGCGTGGCACCGGGTTTCATGCGCGCCACGATCTGCTGGTTGGTGGACATGTTTTGTGATGCCGGGTCGGGCTGCATCGACAACACCATGTCGAGCGGCACAGGCCACTGGAACTCGCGGGGCAGCACGCCGATGATCTGCATGCCCTGCCCCTCTACCTGGAGCGTCTTGCCGACCACCGCGGGATCCGCACCGAATCGCGATCGCCAGAAGGCGTTGGTCAGGATCACGGCGCCCGGGCCATGCGGACGATTCTCAGCATCATCAAAATTACGCCCCAGCGCCATGGGCAGCCCAAGGGTCGCGAAGAAGCCGCGATCGGCGTGGGTCGCCAGTGCTACCTCGGGCCGGCCATCGGGCGCGATGTTCACGTTGACGTTCCCGCCATCGATCATGCCCGCCGATTCGATCGATGGCATGGCCTTCAACGGTTCGTAGTAGCCCGGTGCGGCGGCGTTTCCGTAGTCGTCCATGTACGTGCCCAGCGTGACGAGCCGGTCGGCGTGCGGAAACGGCAGCGGCTTCAGGAGCGCCTGATCGAGCAACGCGAACATGGCCGTGATGGTGGCAACGCCAAGGGATAGCGTGAACACGGCCAGCAACAGGAAGGCCGGCCGGCGAAACATGCCGCGCCACGACTGGCGCAGCTCCGCCATCGCGACGGAGGCCGGGATCACGGCGTCACCTCGCGCAGGAGGGGCATGTCCTTGTCTTCTTCGTTGCGCAGGCGCTCGAACGTATCTTCATCGACGATACAACCATCGAGCATATGCACGATGCGCCCGGCGCGGCGTGCGAACGCAGGATCGTGGGTAACCATGCAAAGCGTGGCGCCAGCGCGGTTGAGCTGTTCCAGCAGCTGCATCACCGCCTCGCCATTGCGCGAATCCAGGTTACCGGAAGGCTCATCGGCAAGCAGGATGCGTGGCTCGCCCACCAGGGCACGCGCCACCGCCACGCGCTGCTGCTGGCCGCCAGAGAGCTGCCCCGGGTAGTGCCGATTGCGGTGGCTCATGCCAACCTGATCCAGCACTTCACGCACGCGGCGTTGCGCCACGTCGCGGCGGTAGTCGTCGCGGAAGGTGAGCGGCAGCGCGACGTTTTCTTCCACGGTAAGGTCGGCGATCAGGTTGAAGGCCTGGAAGATGAAACCGATTTTCGCGTTGCGCACGCGCGCCTGGCTGCGCAGGTCCAGGCCAGCCACATCGTTCCCATCCAGCAGGAAACGGCCGGCCGACGGCGAATCCAACAGCCCCAGCATCGACAGCAGCGTGGACTTGCCACAGCCAGAAGGCCCCGTGATGGCAACAAAATCGCCCGCATGGATATCCAGCGACACGCCGGAGAGTGCATGCGTCTCCACCTCGTCGGTGTGGAACACCTTGCCCAGGCCTTCCAGGCGGATCAAGGGCGCGCGGTCATTCGCGGGGGTGGCGGGATTCATCGGGTCGCTCTCCATCTCAACGTAAGCGTAGGGTGTCATAGCCGTTCCACTGGCTGGTATCGGAAAGAATGGCCTGGTCGCCGGCGTGCAACCCTTCGAGCACCGCGGCGCGGTCGCTCGACATGGCGCCGTAGCGTACCGGCACGCGATGGGCCTCGTTATCGCCAGGGCGGATCACGAACAACGATCCCGCCGTATTAGCGCCCGCGCCATACGGGCGGCCAACGTTCACGACATGCGGCAACGTGCCAAGCACCACGCGGCCTTCTACTGACAGATCGGGGCGAGCACCTGCGGGAAGCGCCGCATCGAAGGCGACATCGACGGTAACGCTGCCATTGCGCACCGAGGGGTCGACGCGCGTGAGTCGACCCGTGATGTGGCCGTTGCGGGTATCGACATCGACGGGCAGGTCGAGGGCCAGATCATTGGCAAGCGCCTCAGGCACTTGCAGGCGGGCAATCAGGTCATCGGGGCGGGCGACGCGGGCAAGCTTGCCACCGGAGGCGATCTGCTGGCCCGGCTCCACATCCACCTGCTGGAGAATGCCATCGATACCCGCGCGGACGGCCAGCGAATCGATTTGCTGCCGCGCGATCTCCAATGCGCTGGCGGCTTCGTCGCGCCTGGCCTCTTCGGCGCGGATCTGCGCTTCAATGTTGGCCCTGATTGCGGCGACGCGCTGCTGCTGGATCGCAAGGCGCTTCTTGTCCTGCTCCACGGTGATCTTGCTTTGCTTCACCTCGATCTCGGCCGAAGCGCCCTTCTCGTACGCGCGCTCGTTCGCAATACGTTTGATGTCGGCTGTGAGCAGGTCGGATTCAGTTTGGGTCTGGATGGCTTGCGCATCGAGCAACTGCGAGTGCAGGAGCGCCTTCTGAGCGGCGACCGCCGCCTCTGCACCGGCGAGTGCGGCCTTCTGCTTTACGAAATTGGCCTGCAGTTCGGGGTTCACCAATTGGAGGATGAGCGTATCGGCCTTGACCCGTGCGCCCGGCTCGACGACCACTTGCTGCACCGTCGCCGCCGCGCCGGCGGTAATCCAGCGGAGCTGCCGAGGTATCAGGGTTCCGTTAGCGCGAACCTCGCGCTTCATCTGGCCCTGCTCCGCGGTGCCTATCCACACATCGGAACGGGCAACGGCCGGGGCGGCCCGGCCCAGGGCCAGGGAGGCAGCCAGCACGACGGCCAACGTGACGGCGGCGCCGGTCAGCCACCACAGGCGGGGACGGCGAAGCATGGGGGTGGCGGGTTTGGCGATATCCATGGGAGCCTTAGAGCACGGGCCGTGCCAACCCAAGAAATGGCTCTACAGCGCCGTTTCTGGCCCACAGCGCCGTACGCTGGCGGACACAGGGTGTACGGTTTCGGGGCCCGTGCCCCGGCCTACGGGCGCGGCTTAACGTTCATTCATGTACCGGCGAGTATATTTATTCCCAAGGTTGCCGAGAGGCACCGGTCCCACGCATCTCCGGCTGTTCCCCTGCAGCCTTTGCATCGATGGACGTACACCCGAGCCCGCGGCCCCCTCCGCGGGCTTTTTATTTGGCCGCATCCAGGCTTGTAGGGCTTGGACTACGCAACAACGCGGGCACGTCTGGCCGCACGACCACGTAGCATCCAGGCAACTGGTCAACCCAAGGGTCAGGACACCATGGCTGCGACACTGCGCGAATACACCGCCAAACGGGCAATTCATGCCCGGCCTCCGCACGCAGCCAAGTAGACAAATTACCCAGCGAAGGACGTATGGAAGCCCGGATTAGCAGACTGGAAAGCGGCGTCGAACACATCCGCCGCGATATGGCCGAGACGCGCGCCGATGTGCGCCAGATCAATGTGCGCCTCAGCGCTCTCGAATGCATCTCGGCGCGTACGGAAGCCAGGCTCGATGCTACCGACGCAAAGATCGACACGGTCGAACGGACGCTCACTGAAAAGATCGACACCGTACAACGAACGCTTTCGGACAAGATCGATGGCCTGGCGGATCGGTACATGACCAAGCATCAGTTCGCCCTGTGGGCACTCGCCGGGGCGGTAGCGGTGCTCGGCTCTGCCGCCGCCTTGATCGGCGTGCTTCTACGGGCGATGGGCCATCCGCTCGTCGCTGACGTATTCGAGGCAATCAGCCATGAGTGATTCGCGATTGGCCCGCTGCTGAGCCCCCAGTGGCGGGCCGGACTAGGCTTCGCCCCAGCGCCAGTCCTTCTCCAGCGCGTCGGCACAAAACGCAACGAACGCCCTTACCTTTGGTGCAAGGTGCTGCGCGTTGGCGTAGAGCGCATGCAGCGGGGCAGCGGGAATGGCGTGATCCGGCAGCACGCGAACGAGTCGTCCGGTCCCAAGGTCATCGCCGACATCCCATATCGATTTCTGCACAATGCCGCCGCCGGCAAGCGCCAATGCATGCGCCGCTTCGCCATCGTTGGTGACGTACGCAGGGTTGACCCTAACTGAGGATTCGCCATCCTTGTCTCGAAACGTCCATTCGCGCGTCGGGTGCTCACCGAAAATGATGCAGTCGTGCTTCGCGAGCGCTACCGGCTCCTGCGGCATGCCGCGGCGAGCAAGGTATGCGGGCGCAGCGCACAGGATCCGGTAGTTGGGTGCGAGGCGGCGGGCGATATGCGAAGAATCTGCCAGCGCGCCAAAGCGGATGGCGACATCCATGCCGTCTTCCACGATATCGACCAGCGCATCGCTCAGGGTGAGCTGCACGCATACCTCGGGATGGACATCACGGAAGGCGACCGCGAGCGGCGCGATGCGACGGCGGCCGAAGGCCCGTGGGGCGGCCACTCGCAGCACACCCGTCACGGCATCGCGGGTTCGGGATACAGCCGCTTCGGCTTCCTGTACCTCGGCGAGGATCCGCACACAGCGGGCGTGGAAGGCCTCGCCCTCCTCCGTCAACGACTGGCGGCGCGTGGTTCGCTGTAGAAGCCGGACGCCAAGGCGCTCCTCGAGGGCCGTCAACCGCTTGCTCACCACCGCCAGGGACAGGTCCAGATCGCGGGCGGCGCCTGACAGGCTGCCGGTGGCAACGATGCGAGCAAAGATGGTCAGTTCGAGCAGGTTGTCGAGCATTGTTTATGGTCCGGCAAGAGTCTTTCAGGGCGGCGAGGCTTCTTCGGTCCGGCGGCAAGAATCATAGTGCCTCCACCTCCTCCTTCCTTGCAGAGAACTTACATGAACACGTTCACTGACCAGCATATCCTCGTCGTCGGCGGCAGCTCCGGCATCGGCCTGGCCACCGCCAAGGCGTTCGCCGCGGCCGGCGCCCAAGTCACTATCGCTTCGCGCTCGGCGGGCAAGTTGAAGGAAGCCGCGGATGCCATCGGGCATGGCGCCCGGGCCGTGGAGCTCGATACCGCCGATAACGTTGCCGTCGAGACCCTGCTCGGTGGCCAGACCTGGGATCACGTGGTGGTGTCGGCGGCCAAGACGCCGGGTGGCCCTGTCCGCCAGTTGGGGCTCGACGATGCCTACGCCGCGATGGAGAGCAAGTTTTGGGGCGCCTACCGGGTTGCCCGTGCGGCGAAGATTCGTGACGGTGGTTCGCTCACCCTGGTGTCGGGCTTCCTGGCCGTGCGGCCCAGCGCCACATCGGTGTTGCAGGGTGCGATCAACGCAGCGCTTGAGAGCCTGGTCCGTGGGCTTGCCCTCGAGTTCTCCCCCATAAGGGTTAATGCGGTGTCGCCTGGCGTCATCCGTACACCGCTGTGGAACGGCATGGATGAAGCCACGCGCAGCGCATTCTTCGCCTCCGCCGCGGGCAAGCTGCCGGCCAAGCGCGTGGGTGAAGCCGAAGATATTGCCAACGCGGTGCTCTACGCCGCAGGCACCGGGTTCACCACGGGCTCGACCATTACGGTAGACGGTGGTGGGTCTATTGCCTGAGCCTGCGGCGTCATGTCCGCGTTTGTCTGTTTTGGACAGCAGGCATGTGCAAGAGGGAATCGATACGCTCCCGCATAGTTCCCCAACCATTAATAATGTAGGGGATCTCCCGTGAGCGAGTTCGACACCACTGCGTCGCATGACGCCCCCCGGCGCAAGTTCGTCACCTCGGCCGGCCTGACCGCAGGCGCCATGGTTGCCGGTGCAGCCCTCGCCGCCGGCACCACCACCTCCGCTGCCGCCGCACCCGCTCCGGGCAAGGCGGCTGCCGGCGGCCACCGCGTCGAGTCCTCCACCGTCATCACCAAGGATGGCGTGGAAATCTTCTTCAAGGATTGGGGTCCGAAGGACGCCCAGCCGATCGTGTTCCACCACGGCTGGCCGCTCTCGGCGGACGACTGGGATGCGCAGATGCTGTTCTTCCTGGCGAAGGGCTTCCGCGTCATCGCCCACGACCGCCGTGGCCACGGCCGCTCGCAGCAGGTGAGCGATGGTCATGACATGGATCACTACGCCGCCGATGCGTGGGCCGTGGTCGAACACCTCGACCTGAAGAATGCCGTGCACATTGGCCACTCTACCGGCGGTGGCGAAGTGGCGCGCTACGTCGCGAACTTCGGCCAGCCGAACGGCCGCGTGGCCAAGGCCGTGCTCGTCAGCGCCGTCCCGCCGCTGATGCTGAAGACCGAAGCCAACCCGGGCGGCCTGCCGCTCGAAGTGTTCGATGGCTTCCGCAAGGCGCTTGCCGAAAACCGCTCGAACTTCTTCTGGGATGTGGCCGCCGGCCCGTTCTACGGCTTCAACCGCCCGGGTGCGAAGGTATCGCAGCCCATCATCCTGAACTGGTGGCGCCAGGGCATGACCGGTGCGGCCAAGGCGCATTACGACGGCATCAAGGCGTTCTCCGAAACCGACCAGACCGAAGACCTGAAGAAGATCACGGTCCCGACCCTGGTCCTGCACGGTGATGATGACCAGGTGGTGCCGTACAAGGATGCCGCCCTGCTCTCGGCCAAGCTGCTGAAGAACAGCAAGCTGAAGATCTACCCGGGCTACCCGCACGGTATGCTGACGGTGCATCCGGATGAGTTGAACGCGGATATCCTGGCGTTTATCAAGGGCTGATTGGCTGCTTGATGTGTGTGCTGAACGGGGCGCTCAGGCGCCCCGTTTTCTTTTGAAATGTCGGCCGATTCCTACGCGACCTCGCGGGCCATTCGTACGCCGCTCTTTCGTAGCATGGGTGACCTCATCCAGCCAACGCATCGGGAGCATCGTGGATACGCCTCAATTCGACACACGCATTGGCATCGACGGACAAACCGCTATGAGCGCGCTTGCAAGTGCGGGACGGCCACCTGATGATATCGGCTTACACACACGAGTAACCCGCTTGGAAGACGGATTTTTCTATGTACGTCGCGATATTTCGGAAATTCGCAGCGACGTACGCGACACCAAGGAAAAGGTCACGCTTGTCGAGCGTGCCGTCGACACGATGAGAAGCGACATCCTTGCACTTGACGCCAAGTTCGATCATAAGTTCGCTGTGCTTGACGCCAAGATCGACAGCAAGATCGAAGCGCTTGACGCCAAGATCGATAGCAAGATTGCCGCGCTTGACGCTAAGATCGATAACAAGATCGCCACGCTTGACGCCAAGATCGACAGCAAGATCGGCAGTCTCGAGGAAACACTGCGTGCCGATATACGCGCGACTCACGTGGAAATCGCTGCACTGACAAAGTCTTTGAGTCACTACCCGACCAAACTGCAGCTCGCCATTTGTGCGTTTGCAGGGGTTTCCGCTGCGCTAATTGGCGCTACGTCACTCATTGCATTGCTCCTGCAGTTAAGTGGCTATCCCGTGGCAGCCAAGGCAGTGCAGGCCATTTCCGGCAACTAGTGCAGACTCCGCCAGCCATCGTACCGACAGGTCACTCCGGAATTTCGGACGATCGATCTCTCAAACACGATGCGCATACCGTGTCGTCGAGGCTTACCTGCACGAAATAAGTGGTGTCGACCGCGAACGCGGCTGATTTCGGAGACATCAGCGGCGGCTTGGGTGCGCCCGCATCGAAGATATCGGCAAGTTGCGCTGGAGTGAGCTCGGCCACGCCCGTCTCGACCTCCACGGTCTTGAAACAGTCACGGGCACGCTGATCTGTGCAACGAACAGAAATGGTAACCATGGCTGACCTCCGCGGTACAGCCTATGACCCTACGCGCGTTGTCGCGGGGCGGGTATCAGCCAATCGTATTATCACGGGCCGTCACTTTCGTCCCGGTGGCAGGCGGAGGTCGGGACCCCTGGGATAACGCGCCGGATTCGACTGAATCTCCGCCCAGACGGCCCACACATTGGTGCCCACCTTTTCCGCCGCCTCGCGAACGGCACGCTCGTCGACGCGCATCACCAGAGCCCGGAGCTGGACATCGTACGGACTCGCCAGCTCCAGCCTTGCAGCAGGCTTGGGGAGATTGGGCTGGTTGTGAGCGTCGGGCATGATGTCGGCAATGGCAAGGGGCACGCCCCGAGCGTTCCCATCGGCATGTATGAACGACGTGGAGCCCGGGAAACGGGCGCGCCCACGAACCTGAATCGCCATCGGTAGCGACGTGGTGTAGGTTTACGGGTAACTCGCAGGAGGCCCGCCCATGCCCACACCGTTCGAGCGTCGGTTCGCCGTGATTATCGAGCCCTCCCCGTCTCTTGCCGATACCGTCAAAGACTCCCTACTGCGTCGCGACTTCGATGTCGTCGTGGCGACGACACATGCGGGCGCCGCCCGCCAGGTGCTGGAGCGGGCGCGAGTGGACTTCCTGGTGGCTGCCGTACCTGCGCCCGGCGAGGACCACGCGGGGGCCTACCTGGAGGAGGCGCGGGCGCGTAATCCGGATATGGCCGTGGTCGTGATGCTGTCGGACCCCGCTGAGGCGATGGATGACGCGCCACCTGCGGCTACCACGATTGTGAAGCCCTTTAGCGTGACCCAGCTTGAGACGGCGTTGCAGCATGCGTGGGCGGTGGCGCTGCGCAACAGGCATTCTTGAGGCAATCGAGAAGCAACGTGTGCCTCTACGCGGCCACATTATGGGCCGCGTGCCCATTTCGCCCTGATTGCTTAGCCCGGTAGAGCGCAACGTCCGCCTGTCGCACGAGATCAAACCCCTTCGTCACGGCACCGGAAGCGATGCCAATGCTAACGGTCACCCGGCTATCAATACCTTGCGGAAAATCCAGCGCTGCGTCGTAGACGGCGCGCGTCATGCGGCGCGCTACTACTTCAGCGCCTTCGACGGGCGTGTTCGGCAGAAGCACCACGAATTCCTCGCCGCCGTAACGGGCAATGAAATCCGCGGGTCGGCGTAACGTGCCCGCCAGCAGGCGCGCGACTGCCACCAGGGCCACATCGCCCTCGGGGTGTCCGAGCGTGTCGTTGAAGGTTTTGAACAGGTCAACATCGATCATCAGCGCGCTTAGCGGCCGACCGTCCCGTTGCGCCTCCCCGGTGAGCGCAACAAGCGCCTGCTCGAATGCGCGGCGATTCGGGACCCCGGTGAGTTCATCGAGCAACGACAGGCGTTCGACCGCCGAAAGCGCCTCCTTGAGGCGATCGCGTGTCGCCGCGAACCAGAACTGCGTTTGTACGATCCGAACGATGTAGGCCAGCATCGCCAGCGCGAGGGCAACGCGGCCTACGGCGCCATGCGATTCCCGAATACCCACGCTCATCGCGAAGACGGCAGCAAGCAGCACGCCCGGGGCGAAGCCGGTGGAGATCAACCGGGCCCAGCGCCGATACGGCGGCTTGAACGGGCGCGGCGCGCGGCTTCCGTGCAACAGGCACGCAAGCAAGATAAATGCGACGGCGGGTAACGCATCGGTGACCTTCTGGAGCCATACCGTCTCCGGGTAAAGGCCGTCATGGTTGTGGACCGCAGCCGCGACGGCGTAGACGCCGAGAAAGGCTGTCGTGGCGCGAAAGAAGCGATACTCTCGGTCATCATCCGCCGCCATGGTGCGGATAAAAAAGACAATAAAGAGAAACACATTCTCGACATCGAACGCCGCCGCCACCCAACCGACGTACTCATGGCGTAGCAAGCCATCGCTATCCTGCAGGTCCTCGACACCGAGGTAACACAGGACTACCAGAAGGATGAGCAGGATCGCATCGACGACGCGCCGGCTCAGCGTCGTCGGCTCATCGCGACTTGCCGAAACCGCATAAAGCAGGGGTAGCCCGTAAGCGATGAAGAACACGTAGTTGACGATGGCGTTGTCATCGGTCCCGGAAGTGGCGATCGCATCGGCCATGCCGATCGCCCAGCATCCCAACCCGATGGCCAGGCTCAACATCGTGCGCCGGTCGTACCCCGGCGAGCGCATGCAGCCCAGCGCGGTCGCGCAGGCCGCCAGGCAGGCGAGGAGCATCAGGTAATAAGGGAGCTCGGGCAGATCACGGCCGGCGACGGCGGGAACCGCTACGACAAGGGCGGGAACAGCAAGCAGGAGGGTGCCGTAGACCCCGTAACGTGCCACCGTTCGCATTCGTGCGCCCCCAACGCCGTCCGATGGCTCGATCCTGCCACGGTGACGCGGCGTTGACGAGCGGCACAACGTGCACCGCCTGCGCTGGGAGCTAGGGCCACGCTTCGCGAAGGTCGGCGACCAGCGCTCGAAAATCATCAAGGCCCATGTGGTTGCGGGCTACCAGGTTCTCCTCGTGCTCCTTTGCCAGCCTGTCGAAAACGGCTCTGTTGCGCAGGAGGTAAGCCAGGATCAGCGAACGGCTCGCTCGCTTGTCGTGTAGCGGCATCAGCTCCCAGTGAACAGGCTCATTGCCGCCCATGGCCTGCAGCGCCTCCGTCATATCCGAATACTTCTCGATGAATGGAAGGCCTGTCGACACGACGGCCGACATGAACTCGTCCACCGCGAAAGGAACATCCTCGGCGCCTGCGATGGTCCAGGATATGGGCGATCCCTGGATCAGATTTCCGTAGCCGACACCCAGCGTCGCCACTTTCTTCCGTCGGACGGGATTCAATGAGGCGGGGAAATCATTCGTTAATGCTTCTACCGCATCAATGCGAACGCCGAAGTCCAGTTGCACAGCGAAATCGACGCCGGGATGGCGAACTGCCGCGTAGTGTGCCACCCCTGTTCCCGTCTTCGTGCGGATCCGAAACGCCTGGTCGCTTTTCGAACCCCTGAAACCCAACGGCTTTAGCTCCGCATTAACCCGCTCGAAGAAATCGTTGGCCAATGCGGCAAGTACGGTACTCAATATGTGTGCTCCTCGGCTCGGATCACCTGGCGCGCCCCTCAAAAGATCGCTGCGGCCACCGGAATCGCCCGATAATTGTAGCGCTGTTACCTTCCTTCGCCATTCGCAATGATTTGTGTGAAGGGAGGGCTACCGGGTAACACATCGCGAAATTATTAGCGGTCTCTCGTCCATGCGCGTTGCGGGCTTCGTCACACCGTAGGATACAACGCCGTGCCGCGTCACCTCCCGGGTGGCCCATCGTCGAGCCCAGTGGCCGCTGGCCCGCGAGTTCCAACGGCAGATCGTGCCTGACTCCGTTAGTCTTGCCGGATCACCAACGAGAAATAGGCCGTCTCACTTGTCGAGGCTTCGAAGCCGGAAACGTAGTTTCGGCTGTCGCTAACAGAGCGCGCGGCGAGTGATTGATCGCTTTCACCCGGCTGGCCTTCCGTGTACCAGTTTGCCATGGCGAATCGAAGCCCCATCCCTGAGTCCAAGTAGACGTCGCCACCCAGGATAGTGGCGCCCTCTTCCGCCAGGATGGCTATCGCTCGCAGAGTTGCTTCTCTATCCATCGCAACGTCGGCGATGCCAAAGGCCTCTTGAAGATCGATACCAAACTCGGAGAGATGGCTTGCGTAGGCATTCGGGAGAGCCATGATTTCTGTCCCTGGGAACGAAGAAACGATGGTTAATGAGGTTGAGCGTATCTAGCACAGGTGGCGCGGTCCGCCGTCGCAGAGTAACAGTGAATCCCTGCTTCCCTACTAGTGGTTCCTTATTCCGGCCCGGCTGCACTACAGATCGAGCTCAGATGAGCCAACGATCTCGACAAGGATCACCGGGCCAACGAAGGACGATTCCTTGGCTACGCGTTGTTCGCGTCGCCGATCGCCGCGATCCAGTGAGCAGTGGCACGCGCTTCACTGAGCTGACTGGCGCCCTGCCTCGTCATAGCTGCGATGGCCTCAAGCGCCAGTGCCAGCCGTCTCAGGTCCACTTCCTCTGCCTCGTGAATGAGATCAGCCAGCGTGGTTGTTACACCGCGGGAGTATTGAAGCCACATCGTCGCTTCGTTCATCAGATCGTGAATGTCCTGCGCGGTGGTGGTTTCGCTTGCGGGCAGTTCGCTCACCGGCGCTTCGTTCGGTGCTCTCATTATTCTCTCTCGTGTATAGCCACACCACGATCTAACGTGGCACGACAGTCAACACGACCTGCCATGCCACGGACCATACGATCGCGGGTTCTCCGGCTGCCCGTGGCCGGGCTCCGGGTGGCTTGATTGACGACGTATTCGGGCGAAGGCCACCGATGAGGCGTGCCAGGCGTCTCGCCTGCCTCATTCGATCAAGAATCACCTCAAAAGAAGGCTTCGCCGCGGTTCTTCAACCGTGCCTGCGGCTTATGCAGGCGGCCCGTTGACCGTCGAGGTGTCGCCGGGGGGATTCGGCGGGCGAGCGAGTGCCGTATGATCGGGGGTAGCCAAATCAGCTCTCCAACAGTTGGTTTTGGTTAGCGGGTCAGGGGTGCTCGTAACACCTCTGGCTCGCGACTTTCACCGCTTTGGGCGGTGGTTGCCTGCGCGGCGGGGGTGAAGTGCGCGCGCGGGCAACGAGACGACGGTAGCAAATGTTTGCTGATGATGTCTGTAGGAACTTGGGACATCGTGTGTAGTCCGTCCGACTTCAACGCCCTACCATTTGGCGTGTTTTTGATCGAACTCAAAAGCGTATCCGATGGCATCGGATACTGCTTAGATATGGATGTGCAAAAGAAACCTGCCGATTTGCGCGTACAGCGTTGATACGCTACATAGGCGCGGCTCGCTCCATTCGGATGGGTGTGCGACTATCTACTCGGAATCACAGGAGAGAGGTCGCCGGATATGCGTAACAGAGCCACTATTGGCCTGCTATTCGTCTGTGCCATAACCATCGGAGCGGGAGCCCACGCCATGTCCGAATCTCGTAGCGCGCCAGGCACGATTCCCGTGTCAGCCGCTTTTGCGCTCGATGCCTCGGGTAACAGCATCACCATCCCGTTCGACATCAACAGCGGCAATGTGGACGCCAAGCGGCACCTAATGATCGGCGTGGATGTACCCCATGCGCCGGACTTTCCGGCGGTCGACGACGTCCGACTCCACACCCGGCTGATCCGCGTCCGTATCGTCTACGACGACCACGGCACTCGGGTACCTATTGAGACCGAAGACACCGAAACGATAATAGCCGGAAATACCGGTAAGCCACGCCCCCGCACAGATCCGACGGTCTGCCGACTCCATCTCTATGCAGGGCTCGATGACGAGTCGAATCTATCTGCCTGTGGCTTTTATGCCAAACGCGATGGACATTACATCGCCGAGATATCGACGATCGAGCCGATGCCCGCATTCAAAGGCGTCGCCACTACTGTACGCGTAGACGATTACTACAACACCGGCGAGTAAGGGAGCAACAGACATGGACAAGGATAGGTACACCGTAACGGTGTACGCAGCCGCACCCGGAACGCCCCTTACGCAAGAGAAGGAGCCAGGCGCCACGTCCACACCGGGGCACATGTACTACACCACGCAAAAGAACGGGGAGCCTCCACAGAGCTACGGATTCGCCCCCGTTAAGCACGGCTCCATCGATGGTCCAGGGCATGTCGTGCGAGACGATCTGATGCGCATGGCCTGACGGCCAGGGCACGGATGTTCGACCTTGACCCACACAATCCACGCCGCTTTCCTGCCACGAACCAGGGGAACAACTACATGAGGACCGTAAGGCTCTTAGCCTTCGTAGTGATCGGTATGGCAGCCGCGTCGGTCGGGCCAGCAGACGTACCTGCGCAAGACGCAACAACTTCAACGGACGCAGCAGCCGTCTACAAGGCCTTCCTGCGTCATTGGATGGGCAAGAGCCATGACGCTGTCAACGTGGCGCGTGTCGCTGAGCCGATGCGCCCCGAGGGTGACGACGGCGGTTGCGGGGGCCACCCCGATATCGAAGCGATCATTAAGCGCCCCGCTGAACGCATCGATGATCTCAGCAAGGTGCTCGGGCCGGACCCGTCCATCCACTATGTTGATCGGTCGACTTGGCGCCCTACCGATCCGCAACGGCTGATTGGACAAGGAAAGCCGGTCAAGGACGCCGTGAAGGCAGGCATATCAGCGGCGCTCCTCACCTTCTCCGCGATCGCCTTCAACGAACGCCATGACGTGGCGGTGTTCAGCTATGGCTTCGTATGTGGCGGGCTGTGCGGTACCGGCGGTATCACGATCATGCGCAAGAAAGGCGGCGCATGGGAACCTGATCCGCGGGAGTGCAGCATCTGGATCTCCGAATCGATGTCGTTAGATCGTCAGCTCCGCATCGCGCAACGGTGAGCGTCCCGCCCTCCGATCGGCGAGGCTCACGGTGCCACATCCTTTTCCAGCGCAATGGCGAAATGGCGGGCGGATTCATAGCCCGGCCCTGCCTGCCACGGGAGCGTTCGGAAGTGCTCGATAGCTTCGAGCCATGACTCGTTATCCAGCAGGATATCGATGCCACTCACCTCCCCTTTGAAGCTGACGAGCGAGACGCTAATGGCGTGAGGTCCGCGGCTTTGCGTTGCTTCGAACATCCGGCGAAGGGCTGGCCAGCCGTGTTCACGGTAGATCGAGCTGAGCGAATGCGTTGATCCCTCGGATTCCTCGGTGATCACCTGCCCTTCGAAGACCTTCCAGCCTGCTGTCGCCGACGCCCAGGCCTCAATGGCGGTCTGGGGTGGGTCACACACGTGGTTGGACAAGGACTCCAGCATGACGTGGAGCGGGCCAATCATCGTCTTGACGAAACTGTTGGCTACGGCTTTTTCGCGTGAATCGCCATGACCGAACATGCTCGAGAAAACTGGCTTGTTGGCCGTGAGCGGGCTGGCGGCGAGGAGTTCGAAAACGACGAGGTGGGGACCTGGATGCGAAGAAGGCAAGTCGTGGATGAAAGCCTTTAGGCCCGGGTCGCCTGGCAACCAGAGGATGAGGCACCGTGCGTCTCTGGCCATTCCGGCCGGGGTTGTCCTAATGCGCCGATTCGGCAGGCAGCTCCGAGCGATTTTTTTATATCCCGCTCGCGCCCGCCACTGGTTGTCGAGTCACGTGCGCCCTGCCACATCGAAGGTGCTGTTGCCGACGACCTCATCGTCTTACGATGGCACAACCTAACGGCTTGGCGACATCCCCGCCTCGTCCATCCCGCTGGGCAGCCACCTGGACCATCGATGACCGCCCATGAGGACCTGACTCCATGAGCCTGCGCGCCCTGCCCTCCTGTGTCGCCTTCATCGCTGTTACCTCGACAGCAGCCCCGGCGGCCACGCAACAAGCACCTGCGCAAATGCCCCTTGCGGATTTCGTTGGCCGTGTCATCCCGCTCGTTCCCGGAACCACAGCGGACGTGGAAGCGCTCTTCGGCGTTCACGACCAAGTGCACAAAACATCCAACGGCTGGCGGCATTCGCCCATCCGATTTAGAACGGCGGATGGAGTGTCCCTCGAGATAACGCTCACCTCTGACTGGAATGCCAAGACCCCGGACATCGTCCGCCTGGTTGCCGGCGTGGACGCGCAACAATGCATCGATGCGGCCAGGGTGCGCGGGGACCTGAGTGACGGCGGCCGCGTCGAATGGACGGCTATCGGCAACGATCAAGGGTGGACCGCGACCATTCAAGGCAGGCTTGTCGCTCTCGCCCAGCGGACGGGCCACTACCTTGCCTCCGTGATTGTCGACACACGCAGGCAACCCCGGCCCGTGCAGCCCACCCGTCCTTGTCGAATCGGACCATCGGGCCACGTTGAGCCCGTTCCTGTTCCGGGCCACTGACGGCTGGCGGGACGCCAGCCCTCCCCCTTCACTGTGCTAGTGGTTCTGGGCGGCCACCACGCTCCAACGGGTCGGCACCTCGCTCGCTGCGTCCAGACCGATGCTGTGTTCGCTGAAACCACCCGCAACGAGGCGACTCCAAAACGACAGGTGCCGCACTTGATTCTGTGTCGGCACATCGGCATGCCCGTCCGCGTCGAAATCACCGAGGCCGACGACCGTCTTGACCGACGTGTCGTTCATGAACCAGACCGTGACCACCCGCTTTGTTGCGTTGAAGAAGACAAGGTCCCGCGCTCCGTCATCGTTGATGTCTTCGGCCCCGATGAGCGTGGCGCCAGCAGGCATTGCACCCAAGGACGTTGTCGTGAACAGGAAAAGGGGCCTTCCGGCCCCTTTTTCTTTGCTTGTAGAGAGAGAGTACAGGCGGCGATGCCGGGTGAAGAAGGCACTACAAACCCCGCCTGCAGGCGCGAGGTGCATAGCCCCGCCGGTCAGGCGGACGCCCTGATCTTCGACACCGACGCGACTAGGGTGCGGTGGGAGGCGACCGCGAGGGGTCCGTGCAAGGAAATCCCATGGGTCCATAGCCAATACGCTCGAGCGCTACATGAATGGCGTCAGCAGACATCGCCGGCTGGTTCGAACACGGACGTTCCCTGAGCGCATCGAGAAGCTGGTGAACGAACGGCTTTGCCCGCGGCCCCAGAAAGCCAAGGGCCCCTGCAGCTTCACGCCGGACGATGTCATCGTCCTCCGAAAGGAGCCCCGCGAGTATCGGCATGTCAGCGTCACTCACCTGCCCTGGATTCTTGCGGACCCATGCCGAGAGGGCTATCGCAGCCCTGGCGCGGTCTCCCCGGTTTGTTGCTGACCTAATGGCCGCCGCCGAATGGTGCACGTACGAGTAAGCATCCATTTGCCCGGGCACATCTGGGCCGCTCGCATGGGCCGACAACGCGAGAGCAAACGCAACGGCGAAAAAACAGGCTGCTAGTCGCATACACTCACCCCGTCATCAGCTTGCAGACGCCCCACAATAAGGCCGATAGCCCAACAGCTGCTGCGATAACGCCGCGCACTAACGCCGCGCACTACCGCTTCACGCCCTTCAAAATGGACAGCTTTCTTCGACTTGCCACGAAGGATGCCTTTGCGAGCGACAATCTGGCGGGCACCCGCGATAACGCAGAAAAGTCCAAAGAACACGAAGAACCATTGAGCGTCATGTTCGTTCATTGTCGCGTTCAACAATCCTCGTAAGCCAAGGCGCAGACCAGACGTTACAGCCAATTCCGATTTCCCGACAATAAGCCGCCACCCGCGACTAACGGGCGCACTGTTTCGTCCGTCATCGCCGCCGCACCATCGCGGCGTCAAACGCCCGGCTACCGCGTCGCCCCATCAATCTCCTTACACATCGTTTCGAAGCCGTAGCTGCAGCTGCTCCGCGCATGAACCCGTATTACCTGGAGAACATCCTCCGGGATCGTTTCATCTGCCAGATGCTTGACTACAAAGTTCTTGAAATCTGCGTGCTCAGAGGCCAGCCGAAAGAAATCATTCGACTTGTCCCAATGGTTAGCAAAGAGTCTAGCCACAATCTGGCTGTAGGCGGCCCACACTTCGACGACAGTCTCGGCGTTACATGCTCTGTTCGCACGAAATGATGCGTAAACCCCTCGCCAGTCGCGTACCTTCGAGACACTTGACTCGACCTGCACTGAATCTTTCGGCGTACAAATTGAAGCTTCGCCGGCTACGACCTGCTCACTCATCACGCAGAACGCACAGACGGAAATCAGCAACTTCGCGACAGTCATGGCCAATACTCAACAGTCAGTGTTGTGAGGGGATCGCCAACTTGCTCGAGCGACCTGATGGCGCGCGTCGCCTCATGTGACGCTGCCTTAGACTTGCGGCTCCTTATGGAGAGCCGAACGGATCCGCACAGGGGATGTTGACCGATTCTGCACCAATCCGTTCAAGTGCAACGCGTATAGTGTCTGCGGGCATGGCCGGCTGAGGCGAGCATGGCCGCGCACGGAGCGCCTGAATAAGGGCAGGAGCAGCCGATACCGCACGGTGCCCCACAAACCCAAGTGAGGCGGCGGCTTCGCGGCGGACAATATCATCGTCATGCCGCATAAGACCCGCGAGGATGGAGATGTCCGCATCGGTCACCTGGTCCGGATTCCGTCTCACCCACTGGGTCATCTGTATGGCTACTCGTGCCCTGGGATCCCGGCTAGGTTGCCCCCAAATAGCGATGGCCGCCTTGCTCACATACGAGCCGCTGTCGACCACTTGGGCAGTGCGCTGGGTGACGGGGCTTTCCGCTGCTCGACTACTCAGAGAGCATACCGATGAAGCTATGACGCAGGACAACGCAATCGCTCTGAACATCACGGATATCTCCCCGGATTGGCGGTGTTGTTATTACCAGCCACGTCAGTGACCACCATCGAAGACTCGGCGCAAAGTAACCTCAGACAGTGTTGGCACTCTTGCACCCGGTGTTCTCCGCTCCGCCCAGTTTGCTCAGTAGTGAGTGTCTTTTTGTCCATTGTCGCGCTCAACAATCCTCATAACCTAAGCCGCTCTCCCAACCGACACCGCGTGTCGTAAGCGACAGCCCGCCGAACGCCATTGGCCATAAACGTGCTGCCATCCTCTATCGCTTGGGAGATCTCCGGTGCGGCGCCAGCGCGGAGTCCGCGCTGTGCCGACGTTCAAGCCGGACCGCTGACAGGTCGGCCTTCTTTGGAACCAGGTCGGATTTTCGCTGCATGGGATCCTTCATCCGCCGAATCTCGTACCAGACCTCGTCGGTCTCGACCTCAGGACCCAGATTCATCAGGTCAGTGACCCCGACAAACTCGATGAAGACCTGCGCGCCCGCATCGTTTGTAAACGTGGACGACCCTTCTTTCCCCCGCTTCAACGCCGCCTGATAGGCGGCATCCGCCGTGTCCGCCTCGATGAGCAGAATACGTTCCTCGACGGTTCGAAAGCCACCCGGCTTGTCGTCTTCAAATCTGGTCTGAAAAAGCAGCTTCGCTGCATAGCGCCCGTCAGGCGATTGGGGGGCACGGCTCATCCTTTGCAACCTCCTCACCGTCCTATCCGGTGTGCCACGCCAAAGTTATCGCAAGGCAGGTTACTGCGCCTGCCGGTTGCAACGTGGCTTCTTTCGCCTTTTCAAGCCGTTTGAACCTGATGTCATTGACCATTGACCGATGCCCAATCTCGGATTTCCCTGTTCGCGAACAGCAACCGTAGCTTCCTACAGGATATCGAGGAATTCCGGCACGCGCCGCTGAACCCCGGCGAGAGCGATGCAGGAGGCTGCGCGCTCCCCCCATCGTCCGCGCTGGAGACCATTGGCGGCGGACGGACAAGGACAGCTAAACCCAGGGAGCCAAACGGCCGTGAGCGCACCGCAAACAGCTATGGCGCAACGCTAGGGGGCGTCCTTGGGAGCTTCGGGACCGTCGCACGCTCGAGGCGACGGCACACCAACCCCCTGCCCGATGCCTTCCAGGCGGCCCTGTTCACTGAAGCGAAAATCCTGGCTCTCGTAAGACACGGAACGCCCCTCATCCTTAATGAGAATATGGTCTTCCGGATGCGCCCTCGCGTCCTCGTTAAGTAGTAATACTACCCGGGCCTTCTCCTGGCCTTTCAGTGCGGCGAGCAGCAGTCGCCTGAACTTCTTGTTTGCGACGAGCGCCTCGTCCTCTCCCGACGACGCATAGCCATAGGACACCGATACGTCAATCCATTTGTAGGTTGTATATCCGAGACCGAGGAGCAATACGACGATGACGAGCAGGAAGACTGCACGGTGATTCATCATTTTCCCTTTGTGGCGTCCACGAACTTTTCGTCTTTGCGTCTCCACCTGACAGAGGAAACGTCACGCATTGTCTGTCTCCGGATACGTTGCAGCAGCATTGTCAACGACGGCCATGAGCGCGATGCATTTACCGCACCTTCTCTGATAGCAATCGTCTCGCGTTGTTCTACGACTAGGTATATCGACTGACAGAACACCTCTCAGGTGTCAGACGGTGCGGCTGCGCTTACGATTGACGAGTCTCATGAACGGACACGATGTTTCCCTTGAGAAACGGTCCGATGCCTCCTTCAAGTTGCGACCAACATCGACAACCGCGACGACCACAAGGCACCAACATCCGATGGCCTATCGACGTCAGCTTCTGATGCCGCCGGGACGAAACGTGAACCAAGGTTCCTTCCTACTTAGACATAGGCAGCGTCTCTATGGCCACCGCAGCTGCCTTTATCGCCTGGAAGTTGACATGACTCGAAGCGACGTACTCGATGCGAAGATTGGTGTCATCGAGCCAGACGACCTTCACCGGGCCGCCAGCAATTTCGTCCATCCGATTGTGCGAAAGGTCGACAATATCAATGCCGTCGCCATCATCACGCTGACTCAGTTTGACACGCGTATACAAGGCTGCGTTCCCCGGACCGCCCTGTTGAATCGTCGCGACATTGACCTGGTAGTGGCCATTGGGGGACTTCACGTGCGCCTGCCACACCACGGCGTTGTCCTCGCCGCATCCGACGAGAGCCAGGCACGCTGCGAGCAACATTAAGTGGATATATAACCTTGACACCTGTTTCATCCTCGTGCAAATCGCTAGCGGCCAGAGACGTAGCGTACGATACCGTGCGACTGGGCGACGCTTCGTACCAGGGCGATGGCGTACGGCGGTTCGTTCCACAACCGCCCGCACCGCCTGCGGGTCATCCTGGTCCACTCACCGAGCGACGCGCCTGCAGAGCTGGCCGCTTCGGCTCAAGAGCATCAACGAGCCACAGCGCATAGCGACGCCCGACCAAAGAGAAAGGCCCCTCGCGGGGCCTTATGGGTGTGCTGCAAGCCGTTCGCGACTACCTTCCGTCTCGCTTTTCAACCGCCCGCGCGTAGCAGTACGGGATCACGGTCAACGCCATGCATCCCGCGACAACGGAGCACTGCTGCGGGGCCGAAATGCCGGTTGCGAGGAACAGCGCCCAGACCGTCCCAAGCAGGCTCGGGATCGAGATCAGGAAAACCACCGCGTACGCGAACATTTCGTGCCCGCTTCGCCGGACCGGGATGACATCCCCGCACCGTGGGCATGAAGGCGCCCTGCTACTGATGCCGTGCCCGCAGCACTCACACTTCCCCAGCTCTACTGCCATATCCAGTCCCCCTGTTCACGCCTTGGACGGGCTATTTTCAGCGGATATCGGCGCAGGGTCTGTAGTCCTTCCCCTACATCGTGGTCGGACTGAGTTCGATGCCGGAGCCCTGATTCACCGTGACGCGGTACCGCTTTGCGTCGCCGGGCCGAAGGACCGTCGATTGCTCCCGCCGGTCCTTCCCTTCCCGGTACCCGCATAGGCCTGAGCCAGTATTCCATGCGCCGATGATGTGCTCGCCCGCAGGAACGTGTAGCGTGGCGGCCTCGCCCGTGGCGAGCTTGGCAGCTGGCATCCCGTCGACGAAGACGGCGATATAGCAGGCGCTCATGAGGGCGCCCACGTCGCGCGTGACCGTGACCGAGGCGTCGCCATCGCTCGGGGCCTGAAACGCCAGGAGGCGATCGTCCGTCGGGCGCCTCAGCTGGTCCGGGCGCGGCGGCTTTGTCGTGCATGCCGTGAGAGCGACCAAGCTGGCCGCGACGATGATCCATTGGTGGCGCATTCCCTTCCCCGGTGATTCGACGCTCCCCGATTCTACGAGAAAGGCCGCCGAAGCGAGCTTTCTCGAACAGCATGTGCGCCAGCGTTACTTCACCTAGACCTGCCAGGTCGTCGTCCCGTCAGCGCTGGTCACAATACCCACGACGCTGCTGACTTTGATGATCTTCTTGCCGAAGACCTGACGCAGATCGACTGGGACGACGAGCCGAAAGTGAAACACGCCGCTCGGGTCTCGCCAGAGGCGGTGAGGGAGATACATGGTTGGAATTGACCAACCGGATTGACCAAGCGGTTTCTATCGGGACACGGGTAAGTGCCTGATGGATCGGGGAGATATTTGGCTTGGCGGAGAGAGTGGGACTCAGATCAACCCCTCTCTCCCATGGCTCGGGACACATTCCGGGTGTACCGGGAAGTGTCCCGGATCGTAACTTCCGTGCCGGCCGTGTCAAGCAAGCCAAACAATTGTCCCGGGATACCCCTTGACCAACCACCAGACCAGGGGTCGGCGAGGTCAGACGCTGCCGTTGATGCCAGGCTTTCGCCATTTCTGCTGGTCGCATGGTGACGTTGACGCCCTTCCCTGCGGACCATGCCCGTCACGTCAAAAGCCGCCCCTCGGGGCGGCTTTTGACGACGACCGGATGGCTTCAAAGCGCGCGACTTTGTCGTCACGCAGACACCGGCTCCCCACCTTCCCCGAACGCTTGGCCGCGCAGCCGGAGCTCCCCGGCAACGAGCAGTTCACCCACCCTCATGAAGCCCTGCACGTCTGCTTCGGAACACCGGGCGAGGTCTTGGTACAACACACGCAACTGCCCCGGCGTGATGCCCGCTTGCGCCGCACGACGCAGAGTGCTGAATCCTTCGAGCAGACGGGCGGTGCCCATCGGGTTGGATACGACATCGCGCATGGTCTGAAATGTCATTGGAGTGTCCTTGATGGCAGGATGGAGGGATGGAACCGGCCCCCTGCCGCACGGCCCGTTCCGTAACCAGCGTCCTCCAGACCGTCTGAAGTGGCGAGGGGGAACCCGAATCGATGAGTTCCCCCTTGACAGGCCACCCATGCCGCCACGCAAGAACGTTCCCGCTTCAATCGTCCCCACGCCCGTGACCAAAGGGATGGTCCTGCGCACCAGGATCCAGGCGCATCAGCGCTTCGACCGCTTCGTCGTCCAGCAATGCGCCGTGCGTCGGTTCCGTCTTGAGCATGCACCGGCTTTTGCAGCGCTCCATGACATCCGGCATCATGTCGTCGCCCGTCTGCACGAGTGGGAGGTCGGGAAACGTCCATCAGCATTGACGGCGTCCCTGACCCATACGCTGACGACGGTCTTTGAGCTTTTCGAAACACGGCTCGGTCGCAGCGCCATACGGACAAAGGACGCTGCCCTGGCGATGGACGTAATGGGGACAACGACACCCCTGCCTTACATCGGGTGGGTATTGAATGACGAAGACCTTGTGCTCGAACTCCTCGATGTCCTCGAAAAAGCCCTCGAGCGGGTCGAACAAGCCATGGCCGCGTTCAACTACTTCGATTACTTCACCGTGCTCGACATGACCACCGTTACGGGTGGAGAGGACACGTACCTGTTGTACAGGGCGGCCTCGGATGGACGCATTCCATTGGAGCCGGCCTTCGACCATTTCATTGACCATCCCGACCCCACGGCGGCCGAACTCGACATCACCCATGACCGGTGGTTCCGCATGGACACCGAGCCCGACGACCTCGACCTCGCACTTGCCCTTGCCCAGTCAGCGCGCCCGCGAACCTTCCATTCGCCAAGCATCAAGGTGCTCGACAGCGCCGCAAACCCCTTCCTTCAAAACGTCGACGTTGATGGGGGCCGCACCCTTTATCTCGCCGTCTCCCTTAACCGTGCGCCGGTCGACATCGATGAGGCCTTGAGTTATTACGCAAAGGCACTCAAGGGGCTTCTTGCAGAAGAGAACGGGGGCTGGAGCAATGTGAGCGGCGCGACAGCCTACGCGGGGACGCGTTTCGCACGGGCTGGCGAACCTAAGCCGATGCTTCGGGAACGCGACCAGTTCAACGGCGCGCTGCTCGGACTCTGGTGCTGGGACCTGACTTACGGGGCCGGCATGTCGCAGGCAGATGCCTTTGAAGATGTGCGAAAAAGGCTCAAGCATGAGCCACTCGAGGAGCTGCCCACCTACCTGAATCAGGTCGGCGACTTCATCGGTCCAGCGCCAGGGTCTGGCTCCCGCCTCGACGGCGCGGTTACCGGGGCAGGCCCGCGCCGGCTTGGGCGTCGGGACGAGGAAGCCATCGCACCCCCGCCCGCGAAACCGGGAAAAGCCAAAACAGCGAACGGAGCGTTGTCCGGCGCCGACGGCATCGACCCGGTCACGGATGTGCACGAGCCTCTCGATTGACAACCGGCCGATTCCCACCAGGATGGTATTCCCGCCCCCTCGGAGTTGCCGCCTGACAATGCCACGGTCCAGCGGCTAGGCGTGGGTGCCTTCGCCCCCATCGGCACGCGGTGGGACCCAAAGATGAGGCGGCAACGGCAGGCCTTGGCGACGACACGCGGCGAGGACAATGGGCCAGTAATCGTGGGTGACCGCAGAGAGCTCGTAGAACGACCGCTCGAATTCGCACGCATTGATGATGTGCTCGATCAGCTGCCCGCCTCCCTTCCCGAGGTCGGCGTCGGTCAGGGCGAGTCCGTGGGCCGGGTCGTCCGTGTACAGCCGCTCGTCGGAATCCTCCGATGGCACCCAAAGCTGCAGCGCGCAGTGTGGAAGCTTTGTCTCGACGAGGTGGGAAAGACGGTCGACATACGCGGTCTCGCCGAGGAGATGGAGCCAGGCGCCTAGCAGCGGAATCAACGTACTCGACCCCGTCCCTCGTCGGAATGGCTCATCGGACATCTCGCCCCGCTGTGCGGCAAGCTCCTCGTAGCCTGAGTGCGTCACGGGATGGCGCTGTCGGCGGACCACGGAAAATTCAAGCCGCTCGACCATTCGGCAAAGCCAGCTTCGCACATGTTCCCCGTTGCCCGTGTACTGGCAAAGCAAAAGGAAAAGCGCGATATCGGTGGCCTGCCCATCATGGCAGGGAAGCCAGAGCACTGGATTGGAAGCAATCATGGTCAAGCCGGTGTGGACACAATGCTTCAGCACGTCAACCGAGTGCGATAGGTCATCGACCGTGGCGTCCTCCGCCAGCTCCCTATCGGCGGCATGCGGCTCGGGGGACTGCGCGGCATGGTGATAGGCCCAAAGCCCGGTCATCGCCACGCGCCCGAGTGCATCAAACAGCGCAAGGTTCCGGTCGAGGTATTCTTGCGACGCGACCTGCAAGGAAAGCGCATTGAGCACGCCGGCATGGTGTCCGAGTTTTTTCACGTACGCCTCCCCCACCGTACGGTGCAGCTCAACGGTATGGCCGACTACGGCGAGAATTTTCTTGCGCTGGCGGGGCTTGTCGGCCAGCACCTCCCGCGCGAGTGCCCAGGCGCAAAGCACCGCAAGCGACGTCGCCCGCCAGCCGGCGTCGAGATTGCCAATTTCCTTGCACCAGTTGTGCACGATGGATGCCGCCAGTGTGACCTGACGGATGGCGGTCAACCGTTCGGCAACGTCCCCCGAGGCATTGCGGGCAAGGAGCGCACGGGTCAGCTCTTCGAAGTGATGCGCAGACACGTCCGCGATGTCGGCCATCGCGACGGCCTTTTGCAGCATGCTGCGCATCTCCCGGGGCATGACCTCCTCGCGTAGGTGCCCGGCCAGCAACAACTCAGCGAGCCGGTCACCATTCCAGTGGATGAAGGCGATGCTCTCCCGCTTCTCCTCACCCTCGGCGAATGCTGTCCAATCGTCGTGCAACGTCTCATGCATCTGCCCGCCCGTCACAAGACAGCCGACGACCGGGAGGTGTTGGTGCTCAGGTGCTATACGGTTCCTGCGGTACGTTGCAAACTGCCGCAGCGAGGGGGCGACTGTCTGGGGGCCGCCCTCCCACTCCGTCCGCTTCAGGTCCCCTGGCTTGATGGAAAAGAGGTACATCGACTCTTTTCCCTTGTAAGGACCAACCGCCGCAACATCCACGCCTTTTTGCGTCGTTCCCACCTGTGGTCGGGAAAGCACCTGAAAGCCCGACTCGGCGAGCAGGTCAGGCAAAAGGACGTCGAGGCCGCCGCGTTCGCCGAGGCTGGTCAGGTATTCACGCAGCAGCGCCTTAATCACTCAACTCCTGCGATGCGAAAGGTGACCATGCGCATCTCATAGCCGACGGGGTCAAGTACGCTGGTCGACGGCAATTTGTAGCTGCGCTTGACGGTCGCCATCATGTTCTTCGAAAAGTGCGCTGTCCCGTCCGAGGCATACACCGAACCCAGTGTGCCGGTTCCGTGCAGCACCTCTACACGCGTGACGAGCGACAAGAATGCCGAGTCCGCTTCTGCTGCGCGGGACGACGCTTGCATCTCCCGCTGGTTGAGCATGGCCATGACGGCCCTGTGCGACGGCGACGGTCGCAATTCGGGCAACGATTCCATGCTTTCAATAGCGTGCAGATACGCATCGTGCTCAAGGACCAGTTCCCGCAATCGCTCGTCACTCCGCGCATCAGCAGCTGCCTGAACCGCGACACGAAGGCCCTGGTCATCGCGCAGGAGGTCACGAATCAGCGTCACCAGCGGTGCGCGAGCAACCTCGTCTGCGCCATCGAGCAGGGCGAGGAGAATGGCCATGGCACTTTGAGGTGCGTGAATCAGCCAGGAGACGGCCTTCATCCCTACAAACAGGCGCCGGTCGGCGACCGGTGCGACGGACGACGCGGGGACATGGAGCTCGTCGATGCCGTCCATTGTACGCATGGTGAAAAAGTGCGCGATCCCAGGCAGGACCCGCAAATCATCATTTCGCAACCAGCGAAGCACGACATCGCACCGTGCCTCGGGGTCGAGCGTCCCGAGGAGGGCCGTAATGGTGGCTTCGATACCAACCATCTCGGACAAATGCACGGCGGCATCAACGTGACCGGCGCCGATAAGCTTCCGGACCAACTCGGTCACCTCCCCCGACGGCGCATCGGCGCCCAAAGCACCGAATGCGTCGACCACCGGCTCCCTCGCACTCGACGCCATGAAGGCAGGGACGATACGAAGCCCCACCCCGGCCTGGCGGAGACAGGCTGCCCCGCCTCCCTCGAGGATGGCGGTGACCACGCCCCCGACGTCCGCATCGCCCGAAAGCTCGGTCAGGTGGATGGCCACCCGGATGAGCAGCTCCCGCTCCTCGTCCGAAGCGGAGGAAACAAGAGACCTCAGGGCACTGAGAGTGGCCTCGACACCCGCCTTATCATCCGCCATGTTTGACAACGCATTGAGCGCCTGAAGGCGGACCGCCGTATCCTCGTCGCCAAGCCAGTTGCGAGCGACCTGCGGATTCCCGTGCGCCTGGAGCGCCAAGGTGAACAGTCGGGCTTGCACATGGCGCTCATCCGGCGCACGCGTCACCGCCTCACAAACATCGGCGTTGGCAAGAAGCCAGGCCTTCACCGCAGGGGCGATGGCGCCCATGCCCAGATTCGTGCCTTCTAAGGCGACGAGGAAGTCCGCCATCGCCATCGCACTCGAGTGCAGGTCTGGCAACACCCGTGCAAGCCGCTGCCCGAACGGATAGGCAACGCCCCAGTCCAGACCCTCGAGCGCCCCGGAACTGCGTCTCAGCAGGTCGATGCGCCCGCTGTTGTGGAGGGCGACCCACGCACCATTGTCATTGACGGACTCGACCGGGATGTCGTCACTGACACCGGCGAACGAGGACGCGAACGCGTCACTGGAAAAGAGCGCGAGGCGATCGTCATCGGTCAGCGGTCGGTCCATGGGTTCCATCCATCGAGAAAGACCGCGCTCTTATACACCACCCGGCGGCGCAGGGCTGCACCGGGCCGGGTGCATTTGCACGGGATGACCTTCGCTCTCACCCGGTTCTGAAATTTCAGTCGAAAACCGCCTTGATCTGCTCGGCGCCGGCATGGTCCGCGCGGCCATCCTCTCCATATAGCAGGCAAACCACCCACGGGCGGCAATCCCCGGTGCCATGCCCGACGGAAAATTTTCGAACCTCGGCAGGTCCCTCACGTAGTCCTCGGACCCTGCAGCGAGCACCCCGCCCCGACCTCCATCGAGGCCTTAATGACATTGACAGCGTCATTCCGGACAACGTCTGCCGCGTGTTTGAAGCCACCCATTTCTGGCACGCCAGTCGACGGCTCCCGCCGATGCCGGGTGGTGCCGGGACAGCGGGGCCTTTTTCCGTCGCAACGGTGTGACTTGCACCACGGGTGCACACCCGGCAGCTTGAAGACCCAACCCGGTGCGAAAGGCCAGGTCGTCCATCGTCCGGCGATCGCGCCTTCCAGCGAGTCTTTGGCCGCACTCAACAGGGTGAATCTCATTGCGTCAACGGCCTTAAGCGGCCCGCGCCTGGCAGGCACCTGCCGGATGCCAGGCATCGACGCGGGTGGTCGGTGGCAGGGTCGAGTCGTGCAGGATGAGCGCAAACGCCCGGCGCGGCACCTTGCCGACGGCCATGAGCAGCATCGGCTCATGGGCAGGCATGATGAGCTGATTGCCTGGGCCGGTGCCGAACTGCGCCCCTCCGGGCATCTCCAGACACGTGTCACCCTCGATGGCATAGAACGCTTCAGGGCCCGAATGCCGGTGAATCGGTGCACTCATGCCCGGCATGAAGAAGGAGTGCACATATTCCGCGCTGTAGCCGGTTGCTGGAAGCATGGGCAAGGGCCCGATGGAGGCGATGTGTGTGCCGCCTCGCGCATGCCAGCCCGCACCCGCAATGGTAAACAGCCAGACCTTCCCGAAATCGGTCACCACGGTCCCTGTGGCCTGCCTTGCCGCCTCGGCCTCCGCCCTCGTGGCGAACTGGTCGATGTGCCAGTAGACAGGGGAGTCTGGCAGCGCGCCGAGGTCCTGGTGGGCGAGGAGGCACGCCGGGCCTGGCTCCGGCGGCGCGTCGCCAAAGTGGCACGGGACGGAAGTGACCACCGCGCCGGGGTCCTGCGTCTGCGCGGCACAGGGGGAAACGACATCGCCGCACAGTGTAAGCGCAATGACAAACCAGACGCGACCCGACACACGGACGCTTGACGATGGCATGGACGCTCCCCCCAAGTAGGTCCGCTCAATCTAAGCGGCGACGCCACGCCTCGCCATCCGCCAAAAGACGGATGGCTGCGGGACGCGGCACGCGGACCGGCAGACTGGCCCGCCGTCACCTGACCGGGGGGCCTCGTGCACATCAGACCGTCAGCTGATATCCCACCTTGCGCCCTCGGAAGGACCACGCCCTCGGCCACCTTCCAAATGTCGTTTGACGCAGGAGAGAGATTGCCCCATCTCACGAAAGGCGCCAGGTCGCATGCTCACAGGCCGCCCCTCAGTTGTCGCCCGGCACCCCTTCCACCTCGTTGTCCGTAGCCTCTTCAATCAACCGGTCCGCTTCATCCCGTTCGCGCGGGGCCGGTGACCAGGTCCGATACTCCACGAGCTTCGCCAGTTGACCCATCGCCCCGATGGGCTCGATGCGCATGAAGCGCAAGCGCTCAATGAGCTCGTTGAAGACGTCTTCCTTATGGAGCGACCAGGTCGAGGCGAACGAGCGCCAGAACGTCCAGCCCGCCCGCTCCAGGATGCGCTGTCGCGCCATGTCGTGCGCCCAACGGTCCGGTCCATGGAACTCATCGCCATCAAGCTCGATGGCCAGGCGGCGGTCGTCTTCACCTTCAACGACCATGTCGATGCGAAATTCTCCGACTTTGACTTGCGGGATGACGCGATATCCGCGCTCGGTGAGCATGGAATAGACCTCGCGCTCGAATCCCGATTCACAAAGCGAGATGGGGTCGTCCCCTGCGTCCGTGCTGGTCAGCGCCGGCATGCTGAAGTGGCCAAGCAGTGACTTCCGGAGGTCCGCATCGGACAGATCTGACAATTCGACCGAACGGACCAGATACATGCGGTCCCGCGCCCGGCTGGCTGCAACGTTGAAACGCTGCTCATACCGGCTCCCGGACAGCGCATGGTGCCTGGCCTTGTCGACGATGAGCGACAAAAAGATGATATCCCGTTCGCTGCCCTGGAAAGACCGGGCCTCACCGCATTCAAACTTGCGGCGCATGAGCTCTCCTGCGGGAAAGCGGCTGCGGACGACGGTATCAATGTATTTGGCCTGCTCCATGCCGAGCAAGGACACCACACCAAGGGTTCGTCCAGCCATCGCCGGATTGTCGAGGATGGCGCCAATCTCGTCGGCGATGGCATCTGCCTCTTGGGGGTTGCAGTCTTTCCTGGTGCGGAATCCACCTTCCACATACAGGTCAACAAGCGGCGGGTCGATGCGCTCGGAGGCCCTCGGAACGCGCAGCGGCTTGATGGAATGCTTGTAAAACGTGGCATTCGAGTACGCGATGATGGGCGCAACGCAGCGGAAATGCTCCCGGAGCATGACCTGGTTGCCAGCAAACACGCGAGCGGCAAGGTCGTACAGGGACTTTTCCGGGGTCATGTCGGCAGCGAACGGCTGGCCCTGCAGGAACCTCTGACGCAAGGATGTGATCTGCTGGGCGGCAATGAAGCCTGAATCGGGTGAGACCTGCTTGTCGTCGCCGACGACAAGAATCTTCTTTCCGCGCAGGATGGCCGGAAGCGCCCAGAGGTCGGACTGACTGGCCTCATCGACGATGACGAGGTCAAACGCGCCGACATCCGCTGGCATCGCTTCAGAAATGCGCGAATGACTCATGATCCAGCACGGCACGGCGCCTGCCGCGTCGGTCATCGCATCGCGCGCATCGCGGCGGTAGCGTGCAGCGTTTGTTCCTGTCCCCTGCCCGATGCGACGGATGGCGGTTGCATACCCGTTGAGCGCCGAGAGGATTTTCGGTGTCGCGTTGTTCTTCGCCTGGAGCCACGCTCGTTTGGCGACAACATCGGAATAGAGCCGCTGCAGGGCCCTCGACAGGGTCATCCGTCGTTCGGTGAGCTGGCGGAGCTCGTCACGCGCATCGATGGCGTCGAGATGTCCACGAAGCCTCGCCCACGTCCACGCCTGCTCCCACAAGACAGGGATGACCGTCTCCTCGCCCGATTGCAGCGTTGGGATAGACGCGATGCGCTGGGCCCACTCCGGAGCCCCAGCATCCCGGACACGGCGCGCACCGTCCGAGATGACGGTAAGGGAAGGCATGAGACCCGCGACACGGCGAAGCTCAGCCATGAGGGTGATGTACTCCGCACTGACCTCGTCCGGCTCGACGCCGGCCCGCCCGATGAAATGCGTTGCGAATTCACGAAGCGCGGCCGACACGCCCCCGGTCTTGCCGGCGAGCTGATGCTGCAGGGCCGAGAGGGCCTCTGTTGCCTGGGCGAGCCGTGCACGGGTCACGACGCGGGAGAGCGTCTTTCGGATGCCCTCGAACGTGTCGCGCTCACCCGTAAAGGCGCCGGCCGGCACATCATTGAATACGGCGGAAGCCTGGTTTGCCATGATGCGGTCGAGATGGCAGGCAAGTCGGTGGACGCTCCGGGCAGCCACCCCCAGTTGTTCGACGTCGCGCAAGTCGGGCACCGCCTCCTCAATGCGCGGCAACGCCAAGGCGTGCGCAAACTCGTTCCACCGGGCGACAAACGACAGCACCTGGGTCTGGGTGTCGATGAATCGCTGAACGTGCAACCACCCGTCCGCCTCAGCGGGCGGAAGGCCTGACACCCGGATGGCCGCGACGGCTTGCTTGGCATCATTGGCGCCAAAGGCGAGCATGCCAAACGGCTTGCCGCCCTCGGCGGCCCGCTTTATGGCCTCAAGTGCCTTCGGGGAGCCGAACACCTCCTTTGGCACCACGACCGGGCGCTTGAGGAAATCGGCGCGGGCACTCGTCAATTCATCGAGGTCCGAGAAAACGGCCTCCAACGCCCCTCGCTCACTCGAAAACGAGGGCGCATGACAGCGCTCTCGCGTGGTCTTCCACCATCCGGCAGCCGACGCATCGAGGGCATCCATGACTTCGCTAGCAGCGGCCATGGTCTGCAGCAGCGCTTCCGCCGCCTGCACGACGTCCGGCGTGTTGGCCTTGATCGACGGGCCCGTGGGGGTGTCGAGCTCGCGTTCTATTCGCCGGTAGTCAAGCATCGAACGGTGAAGGTCGGCCACTGCTCCTGCAGTAGGCAGGGTCTCGGCAGACGGCAGGGCCATGCCCTGGTAAACGAGGTCACTGCCAACCGCACGCCGGGCGCCCCTTACCGCACGCATCTCGTCTTCGGTCAGGGGCGGCCTGTGCGCCTCGTCCAGCGAGAGCACGTCCGTGAACCACTGGTGCTGCCCGGCACCGGCGAGGATGAGCTCAGCAACGCTCTGGGCCCGCATCGGCCGCCCATCGACCGTGATGCTGTCGAGCTGCGAGCGGGCAATGGCGTCGAGGCGTACATCAATGCCCGCAATCTCTTCGTGCGCGCGGTCAATCGCCGTTTCGAGCGTGATGATTTCATGCTGGGCCTCGCGGACGTTGAGCTGCGAGACACGGTGCTGGATGGACTCAATGGCGGCCTGGAACTGACGGACGCCTTCCCGGTCGTTGACGAGGAGCGCGACCGTGAGATGGCGGACATCCTCAGGCAACTTTTCCTGGAGCACGGCAAGCGCCGGTTCGCCTCGGGACGTGACAAGAACCCGTCGACCGGTAGCAAGGTAATGGCAGATGACATTGGCGATGGTGTGGGTCTTGCCTGTTCCCGGCGGACCCTGGACGGTCACGCCCGGCGCGCGCTCGAGCTGCTCGATGATTGTCATCTGCTCATCGTTGCTCGGAAGCGGAAAATACAGCTCCTCGACCTTGCCCACGCCCGATGGTGTTCCGGTCGACAGCCCCCGGAAGCGCACGGGTTCGATGTGGACCACGCTGTCGGACGGCGGGGTGACCAGGGAGAGCGGCCCGGCGGGAAGCTCGCCCGCCTTCTCGACATTGGCCTTGAGCCGGATGAGGTCTTCGAGCAGGTAACTGGCCTGGCGGGCCCGCGCGAGCAACACCCACCCGTCGGTCACGGTGAGGTGTTCACCTGCACCCGGCCAGCGCTCGCCGGGCGCGAGCACCTCGCGAAACACGCCATTGGCATCGAGCGCGCGGGCAATCGTTTTCAAATGGGGCAGGTACGACGACGGGTCAAACGGGCTGAGGATGGGTGCACCGTCTTTATCCAGATCCGTCCGCACTCCAACTTCAACCCCTGCCGCCCCGACGACTGAGGCAGCGATGAGCGGCCCAAGGTCCACACGTGCGGGCACATCACGGGGCCGCACCTCGATGGCCATGGTGGTCTCTTCGAGACTGATTTCCATGGCCTGCGTCAGCACCGGGTATTCAAACAGCACCGCTGCCTCGTCAGTCTTCAGATCCCACGAGGCAACGCCAATCCCCCATACGAGCTCCTGGGGGCGGGCCGTTTCCTCGGCTTCAATCTGGTGTTTGAGGGCAAAGAGGTCAGAGTAGATGTCGATGACGGCCCGCCGTGGCTTCTCATGTGCCGCCCATGTCCACCAGGCCTCGGCATAGGCATCCAACGCTGCGGCCAACGCCAGCCGGTGTTCGCCTGGGTCGACGTCGGGATTGGCGGCCAAATGGGCGAGCACAGCGCTCTCATCGAGGGCGGGCGGCTGCCCGGCGGGATTGTCCGACACGCTGACAACCGGCATCAGAAGTGCCTGCAGGGCTGGCGCCGGATAGGCTTCGAGTCGCTCAATTCGCAGCCACACCGCATAACCGTCGCTCACAAGGTTCGACGCGATGCCCGGCAAGCCCGCGAAAGACAAATGATCAAATTTCAGCCCTGGCGAATCGGGAAGGAAACAGGGTTCGGCTTTGGCGTTCTTCGCCTGCTCACCGATGTAATCGAGGAGATTTCCCAGCAGATCCCTGGCGCTGTTCATTCCACTGCCTTATCAATGCGTCTGAAGCTCAATTTTACCACGCCGAGCAAGGGCCGCTGGCCGCGCGCCAGCGTCGCACACACCAAACGCAACGCTGAAAGTGTCAATTGCGACAGGTCAGGGGACACCGGTGGCCTTTTCGCTCAGCCCGCGCAGCGAAAGATCGTTCTCTCCCGTCTCGATGATGTACACCCAGACGAGTTCCACGACCCGTGGTCCGCACTCAATGTAGGCAGGACCCGAGATTCTGACCTTATCTGGTACGACACCGATGGCATCGGCAAGCTGTTCCGGTGCAAGCCTGCCCTGCCGCACCAGGGTCTTGAGAACGGCACTGAAGCGTTCCGAGTATTCAATGCCCTCCCCCGGCACCTGGGTGAAGCATTGGTGCAGCACTTGCCCCTTTGACACGGGAAGCCTGTCGAACGCCGATTCGGTAAACACGTGGAACTCGGCATGTCCCCGCGCGCGGTCGACTGCGACGCGGTCAATGTTCGCCCCCATGACCATAGGACTGTGTGTCTGGTGCAGGCAGTCGAGGAAGTCAGCGGCTGTCAATCCAAAGTCTTCCCATGCCCAGTAGGTCAGCAACAGGGCCACCTTGTTGGTGAGCGTTTGCATGTCGGCATACGCCTGCGGGGACAATGCCATGTCGTCGCCGTGGGCGATGGCGTCGCGCGTTTCCTTGATGACCTTGAATTCCTGAGAGGTGATGTTGATAGCATCAATCACCCCCTGGTCGGATGCACCCACCGCCTGGCGATAGCGCCCGCCGAACGACTCGACTTCGCGGGTGAAGGCCTTCCGGACCAGTGCAATGATTTCCGCCTTCTGCCCACGACTCAACGGCTCAGCCATGGTGGGGAGGGTTCCCCGCAGGGCGTGGACTGCGTCCCTTGGAGGTCCAATGACCTCGGTCCCGGCATTGCCCGCCTTGAGCTTGACCACCCCGTCGAGCAGCGCCACATAGCCGAAGAACCTGAAGTCCCAGAACCCCTCGTACCGAAGCATCCCGGCCACCCGGGTCCAGGAAACCGCGCGGAACACTGACCGGTAGTAATTCTCCAGAAGCCGCTTCCATTGCCCGTCGACGATGGGCCACCTCATCAAAAAGCGCGGCCATCCACGGCGCCCGCCATCCCCGGTGTGAGGCTCGAAGTACTGGACCCAGGCGTGCCGGTGCTGTCCCGTGGCCACGGCCACCGTCACTTCCAGGATGTCGACCGGCCGGGCGAGAAGAATGGTCAGGAAAATCGAGAGGTCGCGACAGCGCTCCCGCGCATCAGCGATGGAGAACGGCGTCTCGGCGCCGACGGACAACCAGAGCTGGTCGGTGATGACGGTGTCGTCCCCTGACTGTCGCATGGAGGTTTCGACCGTACTGCGGACCCACAAAGCGCCATGCGGTGTTTCGACCTCGACATCAATGGCCTCAGGTCGGCCTTCCCACTTCAGTGTGTCCCCGGCCTCACCCCGGACCCGCTGGCCGGACAGGAACCACTCGGTGAGGTTGGTAAACCGGACACCGACCTCGGTGAAGGCGTCGGTGGTCTCGCCCTCGACGACCTGTCCGATATAGGCGCGGTATGAGTGGTACTGGCAATGAAACAGCGTAAACGCCTGTCCTTCAGCCGTCCGCGCAACCAGGCGGTCGAGCGTCAAGTCGTCCTCGAGCACCGGGGACACTGTTGTCCAACGGAACGCCAGTGAGGCACCACTTCTCCCGCCCACCTCGAGCTTCGCCTGCCCAAGGGACGTACCGGTGTCACCAAAAACCTCGACGTCAAATTCGGCGGGAGTGGAGAACGTATAGGCGATGGACATACTGGGCCTGTGAAAGGAAGGCTGATTGGATTTGGATGCCAGTCGTTGATGCGACCAGGGACGCGCCGAGCATAGCTGCTGGTCGCGCCTGGAGCCGGCTTGACCAACGCATGCACACGCGGCGCGCTTGGCCCTCCTGGCAGCCTGTATCAAGGTCCCACGCCGGAAAACCCCACGGCATCCTGCCACCCACGACTATCCGGCGCATGGTCCGGCACCCTCGACAGTCCGATGGGTGGCGTCACCCCATTGGTTCAGCCCTTGGCATCGCCGCGCTCACCCTTCCCCACAGAAGTCCATCAACCGCTCGCGCAACCAACGCCGTGCCGGATGGGTATGGGTCCGGTCATGCCAGACCATCGACATGCAAAAGCCCTCCACGTCGACGGGTGCGATGAAGGTATCGACCCGGTCTTCAAAGCGCTTCGCGAGCCTCGCCGGCACCATGCCAATGAGGTCGGACTGGGCGATGGTCTCGAGCATGACGAGAAAAGAGGAGACCGCAAAGGCCACGTGACGCGACGCGCCGACGGCTGACAGCGCGGCGTCGGTCGCGCCGGAAAAACCCTCCGCCCTGGGCGAAACGAGAATATGGCGCGCGGACGTAAACCGCACCATCGTCATGCCGGCCCCGTCGACACTGCCCTTTCGGGCAACCCCGACGTAATGCTCTTCAAACATGTCCGTGCGGTGCAGGCCACCATCAATGACATCGGTCCGCTGCAGGAACGCCACGTCGATGTCGCCCCTCTCAAGGGACGCCGCGACAGCGCGGCTGTCATGGACCAGGCTCACCATCAACCGCACGCCGGGGGCAATCCGGGGAAGCTCCGTCATGAAGGGAAGAAGGACGCCGACCTGCATGTAGTCACTCGCGGCAATCGTGAGTGTGGCAGTGGACGTCAGAGGGTCAAACGTCCGCGACCGCGCCACCACGTCCCTGACCTGGTCGAGCGCGAGGCGCAGCGGACCGTCCATTTCGCGGGCCATGGCGGTTGGCACCACGCCCCTTGACGTCGGGCGCAGGAGCTCGTCGCCAAACAGGTCCCGGAGCCGGGAAAGCTGCGCGCTCAGCGCAGGCTGGCTCAGGCGCAGGCGCCGGGCGGCCCGCGTGACGTTTTGCTCGGCAAGGAGTGCCTCCAGGGCGAGCATGAGATTGAGATCGATGCGCTTGTCATCCATGGGGCTGATACCAGCAGCTTTAATTTTTGATTTCAACTCCCGAAACGCCGGTCGCAGACTAGGTCGATTCGGCAAGCACGCCGCCCAGGAGTCTCCCCCGTGGTCAAGGTCGCCATCGTATTTTCTTCCGGCCATGGCCATACGCGGACCATCGCAACCCATATCCTCGCCGGCGCCTCCGCCGTCGATGGCGTCAGGGCAGAGCTCCACGAGATTGTGCCAGCCCACATCGGCCCCGACGGGCGCTGGCACGACCAGACCATCATTGATGCGCTCGATGAGGCGGACGCCATCGTCTTTGGCGCGCCCACCTACATGGGCTCCGCCCATGGGCTATTCAAACTGTTTCTCGAGTACGGGTTCTCTCCCTGGCTCGGGCAGTCCTGGAAAGACAAGGTTGCCGCAGGATTCACCAATTCCGCTTCGCGCGCCGGCGACAAACTCATCGCCCTAGAACAGATGGCGGTGTTTGCAGCACAGATGGCCATGATTTGGGTCGGTGTGGGCGACCAGCCCGGCGGCAACCACGTGGCAAGCAAATACACCGATGTCAATGTCAACGGCTCATGGCTCGGGCTCAGTGCACAGAGCTTTGGTGATGGCACACCGGAGACCGCGCCCCACCCCGGCGACCGGCTCACGGCCGAGCGCTTTGGGCGACGCATCGCACGGACCACGGCCCGCTGGATGATGGGCAACGCCGCCTATCCCGCGCAGCGGGTCAGTGAGGAGGAATCGCGCCGGCGGAACATCGCCGGCATGGACGAATGGCAACGCTTCGACGACTGATGTTTTTTCCAACTGGACACTGATGATGCAAGAGAACTACGCAACCTCCGATACCGCGCTCCTCCTCGTGGATCTCCTCAATGATTTCCTGGACGAGAACGGCAAGCTCGCCCAGCGCATCGGCCCGATGCTCAAAAAGACGGACCTCGTCGAACACCTCAAGCGTTTGGTCAAGGGCGCCCGCGAGAAAGGGGTGAAGATCTTCTACGTTCCCCATGGTCTTCACGAGCACAGCTTCGATGACGTCACCCACATCCACCCGCGCTGGCAGTGGGCAATGGAAAACAAGGTGTTCTGGATGGGTGAATGGGGCTCGGATTTCTATCCCGTCTTCAAGCCCCGCGACGAAGATGTCATCGTCAGCCGTCATCGTACCTTTGACAGCTTCGTCAATACGGACCTTCTCGCCAAGCTCCGTGAGCACAAGATTGAAAAGGTCGTGCTCGCAGGGCTGACCTCCCACACGTGTGTGGAAAGCGCTGGCCGCCACGCGTTGGAAGAAGGCTTCCATGTGACCTTCCTCACCGATGCCGTCGCCGAATTCACCGAAGAGGCGCACAACGCCGCCCGTGAACTCTCCTACCCGACCTTCGGCCATGAGGTCATCACCATCGACGAGTTCCTCGCCCGCGTCGAGAAAGCCTGACGGACGCGCTCCGGGCTGAACCGGAGCACACGCAAGACCGGGCGCAGGCCATGCCTGCGCCCCCCATCCCCTCCGAGCCATGAACAGCGCACTCCAAGTCATCGTCAGGCAATTCGGCGGCCCCGACGTCCTCGAACTCGTCGAAGTCCCGGTCCCCGTCCCTGGCGCAAACCAGCTCCTCGTCCGCGTCGAAGCCGCAGGCGTCCTTTTCGGCGATGTCATGCGCCGCACGGACCGCTACCTCCTGCCCACACCCCTTCCCTACGAACCCGGCACGGAGATTGCCGGAACGGTTGTTGCAACCGGACCTGGCGTGACCACCCATGCGGCCGGCGATCGCATCGTCAGCCGCGTGCCTTCCGGCGGATACGCCCAGTACGCGCTGGCGACGGCCTCGCATGCGACGCGTCTTCCGCACGGGGTCTCCTTCGCGGATGCAACCGTCCTGCTTGCCCAGGGCATGACGGCGTGGCTGCTGACGCACGAGACAGTCGACCTTCGCGACGAATCCGTATTCATCGAATCGGCAGCCGGTGGCGTCGGCTCGCTGATGGTCCAGCTGGCAAGGCGCCAGGGTGCAAGGCTCATCGTCGGCTCGGCAAGCACCGAGGACAAGCGCCATTTCGCCCGGAAAGGTGGCGTCGACCTCGCCGTCGATTCGCTCGCACCCGGTTGGGACAAGGAGATTCTGGACCTGACCGGGGGTCGCGGCGTTGATGTCGCGTTTGAATCCTCCGGCGCATCACTGCCGGCACTCCTGCGCTGCTTGGCCCCGTTTGGCACCCTGGTCAAATTCGGTCGTGGCGTCGACGAGCACCAGTCCATCGACCCGTCCTTCGTGGTCGAAAAAAACCAGACGCTGCGCGGCTTTTACCTTCCGCCCTGGTTTGCTCCAGAGCACGCAGACATCATCCAGGCCGGCACGCAGGACCTCCTCGACGGCCTCGTCGACGGCAGCCTGCACATCGCCATCAGCGAGCGTTTCCCACTCGGCCGCGCCGGCGCCGCTCATGAGGCCATCGAGGCCCGGCGCTCCATGGGCAAGCTTGTGCTCGAGCCCTGGGCCTGACCCAACAAGGACACCGCAAATGAACACCACTCGCCGCGCCCTCATCACGGGCGCATCGTCCGGCATTGGGGCGGTATACGCCGACCGTCTTGCCCAGACGGGCCATGATCTGGTCATCGTCGCCCGTCGCAAGGACCATCTCGACGAACTCGCAGCGCGCCTTGCCACCGACTACGGCGTGCAGGTCGAAGTCATGGTGGCCGACCTCGCACAACGCCCGGATGTCCGGCGTGTCGCATTGCGCCTTGAAGCGCTACCCGCCATTGATGTCTTCATCAACAACGCAGGTTATGCCGCGCGAGGCCCGGTCGCCTCGCTCGATGCCGATGCGCTCGACGAGATGCTCGAGGTCAATGTCATGGCCATGTCGCGCCTTGCCAGCCATGCGATGGCCGCCATGACCCGAACGGGCCACGGCATCATCATCAATATCTCCTCCATCACCTCTTTCCTGTTGCGCCCCGGCAACGCCGGCTATGGCGCGTCCAAGAGCTTCGTGATGGCCTTCTCCCGCCACATGCAACTCGAGGCGGAAGGAACCGGGGTCTATGTCCAGCTGCTGGTGCCCGGCGTTGTGGCGACCGATTTCCACCGCATCGCAGGCGCTGACCTCTCCGCCTTCCCGCCAAGCCGGGTGATGTCGGCAGAAGATCTCGTCACAGCGTCGCTTTGTGCGGTCGAAGCTGGCGAGCTCGTCTGCATCCCTTCCCTGCCGGAGACGGCTGCATGGGAGCTCTATTGCACCGCCGAGGCCGCGATTGCCGCCGATGCCTCACACGACCGCATCGCCAGCCGCTACCGCTGCCCGGTCAACAGCAAGGCAGGCCTGTAAGCGCCTCCCCACAGGCGTCCATGTTGGGTTCCAGCACCCATCGGCATGGCGCCTCGTCCCCGATATTCATGCCAGCCCGGCCGCCGCCTGACGTGACCGGGCCGCCGTTCCATTCCCATCCCGAGCACCCCATGACCTACCAGACCATCAATCCCTACACCGGCAAGCTCGTCCAGACCTTTGCCGAGCACACCGACAGCGACATCGAGCGCATCCTGGCCTCGGCCCACGCTGCCCACGCCACCTGGTCTGCGCGCGATGTTGAAACCCGCAGTGCCGTGCTGCGGCGCGCGGCTGCCCTCCTACGCACGCGGGCGCACACGCTCGCCGAGCTGCTGACCCTTGAGATGGGCAAGCTCACGAAAGACGGCCTGGGTGAAGTCGAGCTCAGCGCCGCCATCCTCGAGTACTACGCCGACAACGCCGCCGCATTCCTCGCCGACAGGACGCTGACGGTCGCGTCGGGCCCGGCCCGTGTGGTCACCGAGTCCCTCGGCGTCATCTTCTGCATCGAGCCCTGGAATTTCCCGTACTACCAGCTCGCCCGGGTCACCGGCCCGAACCTCGCCGTCGGCAACACACTGGTGGCCAAGCATGCCCCGAACGTGCCGCAGTGCGCCCTCGCGTTCGAACAGGTCATGCACGACGGCGGTGCCCACGGCGGGGTCTACACCAACGTCTTCATCAGCAATGAGCAGGCTGCAACGGTCATCGCCGACAAGCGCGTGCGCGGCGTAGCGCTGACGGGAAGCGAGCGCGCCGGTGCTGCGGTTGCGGCCGAGGCGGGCCATGCGCTCAAAAAGAGCACCATGGAGCTTGGCGGCAGTGATGCCTTCATCGTTCTTGACGACGCGAACCTCGACGAGGCGGCAAGGATCGGCGCTGCAAGCCGTCTGCACAACGCAGGCCAGGTCTGCAACGCTGCCAAGCGGTTCATTGTCGAGGAGCGCGTCGCCGATGAATTCATCCGGAAATTCACCGAAGCGATGGCAGCCGTCCAGCCCGGTGACCCGGCCAAGCCGGCGACCACGCTCCAGCCCTTGAACTCGGCGCCGGCGCTCGAAAACGCCCTAGCCCAGGTCCGCAGCGCTGTCGACGCGGGTGCACGACTCGTTCTCGGCGGCAGCCGCACAGGCATGCAGGGCTTTTTCATGGAGCCGACCATCCTCACCGACGTCTCGCCGGAAAACCCGGCCTACCACCAGGAGTTCTTCGCACCGGTGGCCATGGTGTTCCGTGTCAGCGATGAAGAGGCTGCCGTATCGCTGGCCAACGACTCCCCCTTCGGGCTCGGCGCAATGGTGATGTCCGGCGACATCGAGCGCGCCAACCGTGTGGCCGCCCGCCTGGAGACGGGCATGGTCTTCATCAACCGGGGCGGCTTCTCGGCACCGGACCTCCCATTCGGCGGCGTGAAGAATTCAGGCTACGGCCGCGAACTCGCCGACCTTGGCTTTGGTGAGTTCGTCAACAAGAAACTCATCCACGCCTGAGCGCGGGAACCACTGCTAAGGTTTGCACGGCGGAGGCGGGACCGGCCATTTGACGGTCCTGCCCTCCGTGATTGCACGGGTGGCCGGCGCACCACGCGCCGTGCATGGGGCGCCCCGGCATGCGGCAGACGTTGACCTGAGCGCGCTCAGGCCTTCTTTGCGCGGATGCGCCTCATCAGTTCCTTTGCGAAATCCTCAAAGCGGACGTCAAAGGCGTCGCAGAACTCCATGACCTGCAGCATGTCGACGCCGCGACGGTTCTTTTCGATGTCCGACACGTAGGTCTGTGGCCGGTCGAGCGCCTCGGCCACTTCCCCCTGTGTCAGGCCCCGGACCACCCGCAGCTCCCGCAGGTAGGCGGTGACGATGGCGTGGCGTTCGCTGTGGACAGAAGTTCGTTTCATCAGCCGTACCCGGATGGACGGCGGGAAACCTATACCTGATGAACAGTTACGTTTAATTCAGGATTTTTACCTGTTTACTAGATACTCTCTTCGCGCCTGGCCCTCAACAGGCCGCCGGTGCGTGGCCACCCCCGCCCGGCGTCATCGCGCTCCCGACCAACAGTGCGTGCCGATACGCGCAGGGAACCCATGGCGAAAGCCGCCGACCCGGACGTCTGTATTCAATGAAACGTTCCCGCTATGTCCGTCCCGCCCTCCCAGGGAGGCTCCCGGCCGTCCGCTGGCTCTCCATCCACATTCCTGGTGCACTGATGACCGTTCTGGCAGCCGTCCTCACGGTCGGCCGCATCAAGCAGTGGCGCACGCTCAGCCAGAACACCCTGGACGCCGGTCCTGTGCAGTTGGTCGTCGACCCGGCCACGGGTGGAACGCTCATCACGCACAGTGCCAACCAGGCGGTGTACGCCATCGCGCCGGGGCGGTTGCTCACACGCATTGCACTGCCGCCGCCCGGCCAGCGCGACCGCTCAACAGTGACTTTTCTCCAATGGCCCGCCGCGTCACATCCGGGACGGCTGTCTCCCGTGGACGCCGACCGGGCGGCAGTACCGGTCCTGTCGATTGATGCGCCGACCAGGACCGCGCGGGTCATCCAGCGGTGGCTCCGGCGCCACCCGGCCCTGCTTGCAGACGAGGCGGCCTTTGCGCAGGCGTGGGCAATCACATGCGCCGGCCTGCTCGGCGAGTGTCGCGAACAACGCCTGACGACCACCCCGCCGGCGCTTGAGCTCGTGGACGTCATGAGTGGCCCGGTCATTGCCTATCTGGTGATTGAGCAAGATGGCCGTGTCTTCGCGACCGTCGGATCCGAACCCATGCTCGAGCGCGTCCGTGACCCCTTGCTCACGGACGGACGCCACACACTCGTGACGGAGGTGGGCGATTACCGTCCCGCATGGACACTGTCACCGTCCGAGGCGTCGACACTTCACGCGCTGCTCGCCGACGGCCTCATCGAACTGGACCCCGACGCCCTCTCCAGTTGAGCTGGTGGCATTGAACGCCGGGACACGCTCCACGTTGGCGCTGTCGGCCGGGAAACGTGCCCGACCCTATGCTGCCCCCTCGGCTTCCGCTTCAGCCCGCGCCTGGCGTTCGGCCGCAACACGCTCATCAAGGCGTTTTTGCATCTCGGTCACACCGGACGCGCAGTTGTCAAAACCGCGAATCATCACGTAAATGGCCGCCCCAAGTTTCAGGCCTTCCGCTACCCCGCCGGTACTGACAGAACCGGCCGCATCGAAAATGACGCAAGCCGCAAAAAAGACCTCAAAGACGCCATACCAGTAGCGGAAATGGCGCCGCAGCAGGTAGAGAGCGACGGAAACCGCCACCGCGCCCCAGAAAATCGGCCATTTCATGGCCGTACTTTTCAGGTACGGGTCGAGCAGGTGCAGCGAAGAGGCGCCTCCACGCGCAAGGCCGATGATGGCGAACAAATATAGCCACCATGTGAGGTTGAAGGACTGCGGCCACCACATCATCGCCCGATGCGCACTGGCTGGCTGCCACTCACGCACCGGTGGATTCTCCTTCCATTCCTTGAGAATTGCCTGGGCGCGCTGATGGCGTGCCCATCGACTGGATGACTTTCCCTTACTGGATGCTCCCCGCGTCATCGCATACTCCCCTGCGCTTTTCCGTCCACCGGCTCGCAGGATGTGACGCGTCGGACCTGGTCAACAGGGATGGTCACCGTGTCTTCGTTTAGGTGGCGCTTGACCTGGTAGCCGTCCATCTGCACGACGAGGTCCAGATTGTCACTGACCTTCAACGGCTTCTCACTTGAAATGGCTTCCCACGCATCGCCATCCGCTTTGTCAGAAGCGACGAGGCGTACGCACTTTTGGCCATGCACGGCTGTGGTCCGGTACGCGGGGGTCGCAAGCTTTGCTGCAAACGGCGGCGCAATCAGGGGCAGTGCGCTCAACCCAAGGACCAGGAACGGCAAGAGCCTGACCGCTTCCGCGTTGAGTCGGCGTCGCAGGGCATAACTGAACACATACTGGGCTGCGATTCCAGCGACACAGAGCGCCAGCCATGCCATCCAGCACATGACCACAGTCATGCCATCCAAATCCCTGGCGATACCGAAAACAAGACGGCCGAGCCCGATTGCAAGAAGGCACTGCAGTACAGTTGAGTAGGCAATCAGCGTGTTGGAATAGAGTCTACCTTTCCCGACAATGCCCGCCCGCATCTGCACCAATCGGAGGGCGCTGATGGTTGAAGCACAGGCGATGGTAACCGTGGCCAACAGGATGACGCCCGATGCCCAGTCCGTTCCGCTCATCAGCCAATTGCAAAGGAACATAAGGCCCAGCGTCACAATCTGCGACGCGACCCAGGCGCGGGAGAGATTCTCCGTGCGAAAGGGATTGACGAACCGCTTTTCTCTCACGGACCTCGTCCCGTCAATGAGCCTTCTGCCCTCCGCATCCACCGTCATCCACATCGCCATGGATGGGGCGAGCACGTACGCCGTGAGAAGCACGGTCGCCACGAGAATCAGGCAAAAAAGCACAGGGAGACTCCCCCAAGCAAGGCTCGACCCGACCGGGACCGGAATGGCATATTGCGCCCGGAATTGCCACCAGTAGCCGGCCGCAATGGCCAGCGCAATCGATGTGAGCACGCCCCAGATCTTCGACGCCTCCCAGATGGCATCTACAGCCACCGAGAGCACAGGCACCCTCCTTTCGATTCGCTCGTTGAGAACGGGTGTGTATTTCTTCTGCATAAGAGTGGCCAATGAAGGTTAAAGGGCGTTTCTGCTGGCCTGCGCATCAACGCGTGCACGAAAACGAACAGGATGCCGCCTATGCCTGCCTGTCGCTCGCAGGTGACAGTGCCGTGCCAAATCCGCCCACGCACCACGCGACGTAGTAAAGAAGGGACATCGTGCGCAAGCTGTTGTCCAACGATCCATAGTCAACCACTTCCCCCGTGGACAACCTGGTGCCGGTTCAGACCCCGGAATCCAGCGGGTCGCTGCTTTTCGTTCTGGTGCACGGGCACATCTGCTTTGAATGCCTCGATGTAGACATCGGCCAAACCTGTCAGGGGACCGTCGGTCTTTCGGCGCAGATGACTGCTCAGCGCGAGCCGTCCGGACTTGACGAAGAAGGCCGCACCAGCGAATGCATCAAAGCAGACGCCGTCGACCTGCGCAAAAAGCGTTGGAATGGCCAGCCCGTGGTCGTTTCTTTCAATGGCCGCAAACGCCGACTGCAAGAGGGCAGCGCGGTGGGGATAGGCCTCTGAAAGCTCCTGGAGTATCCCGCTGGCTCGCTCAGCGAAATAATCCCGCATCAGTGCGGTCGCGCCTTCCTCGTCACCGGCGCCCATGCGTTCCTGAAATCTCCAACGGAGTGCGTGCGGCATTCGGACGTCGAGAAACCACCCTTCCCTGGCCATACATCCCAGCTGCTCGCTGGCAATGGGCGGCAGCTGCCCTCGCCACTTTGCGAACCCCTCGAGCGATTCATCAACCTTACGGCGCTGGGCCTTGATGAAATCACGGAGGCCTTCAGGCGTTGGCGGCACGAGTTCCTTGAGCTCCGCGAGCTCTTCGGGTGTGAAGATCGCAGCAATCGTGCGCTCGAGCGCGTCTGCGGCCGCAGCAAGCCGACCGGACAATGCCTCCGCGTCCGACGGGGGAACCAGCTCTTCTTTCTCTGGGTCTGTCATCCCTTTTCCCTTGATTTGGCCCCAGCCCAGCAGGAAGGGGACTTTATTTTGCTGCGACAAACTGTCGTCCGGCCCGTCGGGTTGACAAGGGCGCAGATCACGCCAGGCTGGAGTCAATCCCAACCATGAGCGCTTCCCATGACCAACATCGACATCACCCGAACCATCCGCCACCGCCTGCTTGCCGAACTCAACCGGACCATCGCCGACCTGCTGGCCAAGGAACAGTTCGGCAGCATCCAGGAGCTTCTGGAACTCCAGAAGCGATACCAGGACATGATCAACTAGCTTTGGTGCCCAGGGTCAGATGCGCGGCTTGGGCCGGGGCGGCTTCGGAAGACCCTCTGCGGGTTCGGCGACCACCCCCTCAGGTGTCACGCGAGGCACAATCAACGGCACCCCGGAGGCCTGCAAGGCACTGCGGTTTTCGGGCGTGTCCGGCAACACAATGAGCGCGCCATCCTTCATGACGACCAGGATGAGCGCGTCGCCGTCGTCATCGCGCGCGATGATCGCGACCCGTGCCGAAGATCCCAGAGCGGAATCCCAATTGTCCGCGAACGCACGATGCTTGACCCGCGACAACGGTTCGACCACCAACCCTTCTTCTGCAAGGGCTTCGCGCACCTTTTCCGAGTCCGGATACAGCAGGAAGCTGCCGTCCGCGAAGATGACAACAATGAAGGCATTCCCGTCCGGGTCGATGGCACCAATCGCCCTCACCGCGTTGATGAAGGGTCGATTGCGATGTGTTTCCGTCCGGGACGAAAGGCCATTGGCAGCATCGTTAAAAGGCAAATTCATGCTCATTCCTTGAAAGGATCCAATCGGTCTACGCGAGCCCACTGGCCCACGTTTCGATGCGAGGAGCCTTTGTGCACAGGCGTCACCAGCGCACCCGCCAGACGCCACCGCCCGTGCAGCTGGCGCAATGGTTGAGCATCTGCCAGTCATCCCGGCCTTCGAGGCGCTTGAGACCCTTTCGTGCCTTGTCGGCGGTATGGGAATTCTCCCAGTTGTCGTGCCCGCAGTCGCCGCGCCGGATGAGGACGTCATAGCCGGGCTTCGAGTAGCGCTTCTTGTAAAAGCGGATTTCCCCCGCCTCGGGTGGCCCTTCCCGGCCGTTGTCGTCGGACGACTCTTCGTCCTCGTCCCGCACCTCTCCGACACGCGCATCCTGGGGCGCCTGGAAACCGCCTTTCATCTGGGCGATGACCTGCTGGAGCGCCTTGTTCTCCTCCCGCAGGGCGTCGTTTTCCTTGTCAAACTCGTGGACAAGTTCGAGCGCCTCTTCGGCCGTTTGTCCCTGCGCCTCGAGCGTTCGTACGCGCATCCGGGCGCGGTACGTGCGGATTTCGCGAATCTCAAAGGGCGGCTCAACGCCGAGGGCCGCAGCACTCATGACGGTGTACCGCAGCTGGTTTCGCAGTCGCTCCTGGCCTTCACCGTCCCAGTCCATGCTGTCGAGCCGCTCTGGTGTCCACACGCGCCCGGACACCCTCGCATCCGTGCCACTCCTCAGGGGCGGCCAGTACAGCCGCACGGCCCCGCCATAGCAAGACAGCCGCTTGCCGATTTCGTCGGTCAGGCTCCAGCTTGCGTCCTCGGACAGGGTGACGACCGTAGCGAGAGCGGACAGGTCGCGTGCGATGCGGCCTGAAAGGCCGTCCCATGGTTCTTCCCCGTCAAAAACGGACACTGCGACGATCGGCATGGTGCGTCGCGTCGACAGGATGTTTGAGGCCAGTGCGATGCCGTCGGCTTCCTCCGACAGTTGCGTTACACCCACGGGACCCAGTTTCGTGTCACCGAGGTGCCAGTCCGGCCGAAGGGCACGGATGGCATGAATAATCTGCGGGCAGCGCGGCACCACAAAGCCCGGACGGATAATGCTGTGGACATTGCGGGCCGCGAGGGTGAGATAGACCACCACACGAAGCGAGGTCCTGACCACCCGGAGTGCCGTGCGGAAGATGTGGTCGTCCGTAGTTGGCTCCTCGAGAATGATTTCCCGAAGGTCGCCCTGCTCATTGGAAAAGGGCGCATGCCACACCCTGCCCGCCTGCCCGCCGGTCTTCGACACAAAGGTCGTCTCGCTCGCCGACAGGTCCGCCACACCCTTCCGGGACAGCCAGTCGTCGATTTCCGCGTTGATCCGGTCGTACAGCGCCCGGGCCTCGGCATCCGGCAAATCCGGCAATTCCATCAGATAGGCGGAGAGATGCTGCATGTCCCTGTTTCCTTGTCCCGGTTGGCAAGATGAATAACGGCGCGCATGACACAGACTTTAGGCGTGCCCTGACCATGACGGTCCCACGACTGGTCCCGTGGAGCCACGCCGCACTCGCGCCACTGGCGAGTGAAACGCGTGGGACTCAGACGTGACGCAAGGCGCCTTGGCCCGCGACTGTCGTTGCCGTGACCATTGGCAGATTGACGCGAATACCATGTCGCTTCAGTATCTACAGCATCTTATTTTCGTGGCGCGCCGCGTGCAATCTCCGCCGCGCCACGACCCATAAAACACGCTCGAAATTGCGATGCCTTTCCAACGCCCACCCTCGACAAACCACTTGCCCATCCTCCGGAATGGCGCAGTCCTCGGCCTTGTCTTCTCGCTGCACATCGGCCTCGCGGCTGGCCTGCTCGTTCTCTCAGAACAACCGGAACCAGAGAGGGCGGTGTCGGCACCGACACCCGAGGCCGCCCTGGAGATCACGTTCCATCCCCGGCCCATACCGCCGCCGCGACATCCCGTTGCCGCTGTCCTTGCAGCCCCGGCGCCACCGGTGACCGCGCATCCCCGGAAGGTCCGGCTGTCACCCGTCACCCACCCCGCACCATCAGACGCACCACTCACCGCGTTTGCACCACCCGTGCCGGCACCGGCACCAGCCCCCATCACCGAGGCGGCGCAGCCAGCCGGGAATCCGACGTCCTACGCTGGCGGCGACCCAGCACTCCGGCAGGCCCTTGGCGAGTCGGCCCACCATGCCCCTGCCGTCCCCGGGTTCGACGCGGGCTCGCGTGCCCAGGGCATCGTCCTTACTGCCCCCACAAGCATGCGCGACACGGTCAACGGCGTCGGCACAGCACTCAGCTGCAACACCATCAAGATGAAACGCGACCACCCCGGCAATGAGGCCAATGCTGCATTGATGCGCGCTTACGACGAAATGGGCTGCAAGGGCTAACCGCAGGCGCCAAGCGGGCGGGAGGCGAAGCAGACAGCCCTTGAGCTCCAAACAGTCGTTGCGTCCTGCCCACAAAAAAGTCGCCCGGGCCCTTGGGGGGTCAGTCCGCTGCTGCGGCTCACGTCGCTGCTGTTTCGCGCGGCGGGCCCGGGTGACGACCTGACACTAATCACCCAAGTCGGCCCTGCCTTGGACGGGGCTGCGGCGGACGGTATCCGGCTGGCTCCCCGGATGACCCAGCGGTATCCTGTCGACACAGGGAGAACGACGATGACGCCCAGGGATGACGACGCAGCACCCATGCCCCGCTTCATCCGGGATGACCCGGCTGCGCGGGACGCGTTCGGTGCCCACAGCCGGATAAGCGAGGCCCTCGCGGCGACAATTTTGTCTGCTGACCCACCCAGGACGGTCGGCCTCGTCGGTCCGTGGGGCAGCGGAAAATCGACCGTGGTCTCCCTTCTCGAAGCCGACCTCAAACGGGCTTCGCCCACCGAGAACCTGCCGCGCGTGTTCGTCTACGACGCGTGGCTGCGCCAGGGCGAGCCGCCAAGAAGGTCGTTCCTTGAGGAACTCGTCGCCTTCGCCGCCGGAAACGGGCTCTGTGACACGGCGATTCTCGGCGACGCGCTCGACCGGCTGAGCGGGAAGGTCGTTGTGACCCGGACCACCGAGCGCCCCCTGTACTCGGTCGACGCCTGGGCAATCCTTGTCTCGGCTGCGCTAGGCGGCCTCCTTGGCGCACAGGCCCAGGCTCTGAAGTCCATCCCGCAGGTGGCCGCACTGGTCGATGCCATCCGCAGCACGGCCCCCTTGCTCCCCCGCTTCGTCCCCTTCCTCATCCCGACCCTCACCCTCGCTGTCGTCCTGCTTCGCCGGGCGTGGCACTGGCTCTCCAATCACAAAGCACCATCCGCGCCGGACGCAGGCGAGGATGTGCTGGCCCTGCTGTTGAACCGGCAGGCCCAAAGCAAGGAGACAAGGGTCGTCGGCACCCCGACGGCCACCGCCCTCGAATTCCGGGCCGTCTACTGGCAGCTGCTCGGCGCCATTGAGGAAAACACGGGTCGCCTGGTCATCGTCATCGACAATCTCGACCGCCTGCCGCCGCAGGAAGCCCGGGAGCTGTGGTCGATGCTGCGAACATTTCTCGTGGGCAAGCCCTCCGGAAGCTACCCGGAAGTCAGGCTTCCGGTCGTCGTTGTGCCGGTCGCACTTGAAGCGGTGGATGTTATCTATCCGGAGCAAGAAGGCGGCGTGGCAGCCGATGGCTTCATGCAAAAAACCTTCGACGCCACCTTCCACCTCCCCCGGCCCGTGTTTACCCGCTGGCAGGACTACTTTTGCCGGCAGCTCGAAGCAAGTTTCAATCGCGCGCTCGATGAGGAAGAAGAGCACCTGCTCACCCGCCTTGTCGACGAGCATTTTGCAAAACTGCGCGTCGCCGTCACACCGAGACACCTCAACTCGCTGGTCAACCTCGTCGCCTCCTACGTGATGCAGACGCACGCCGACCGTATCGCGCTCTCATCGGTGCTCTACTACTGCCTTAACAAGACCGACATCGACAAGGACATCATCCTCGCGGTATCGGGTCGACCCTCCGTGCAGGCAGCGCTGAAGAAAACCTGGACGGAAGACATCGCAACCCTCCACTTCGGTGTCAAACGCACCGATGCAACCAAGGCGCTCCTGGAAGCACCGCTTCTGGACGCCATCAAGGCTGGCCGGCGCAAATCCTTCAACCGGCTCATTGCCATCAGCGGTGGCGTGCAGGTTCTCCAGCGCATCCTGACGTCGATGGCGCGAACAAATCTGCCTGTGGCCGACGCGATGAACATCATGCGCCTCTTGTCGAATGCGTCAACGCTTGGCGAATCCGAGAAGCGCTATGCCTGGAGCCAGGTTTTGCGTGGAATGTCGGTGGAATCGGGCTGGCAAGTGGGCAAGCGAGAGCTCATGATTGCGCGCCACTTCATTGAAACCGCTCCGCTGCCGCTACGCGCCGAGACCGTCACCACCATCGAGGCAAGGCTTGCCGGCGCGACCCTGGAGCCCGTCCACGACATCGCCGAGGAAGTGGCGGCATTCTGGGCATGGGTCGACGATCAGCCCATCGGTTCGCCGAGGACACTTTCGACGATCCGAATCCCGGGCGACGCACGTACTTTCGTGGATGTTGCGGTCAGCCTGCTACAGACCCACCGCCCACTTGAGGGGATGAGGCCGGTCGCATCGGCGGTCGATGTGGTGCGCCTCCTCGAGCAAGACCTCGTTTCAGACGTCGACACGGATGAGGCAATTGACCGCGCACTTGCGGTCGTTCCGCTTGGCCTTCCAGCCGACTGGAAGTCATATGCGCGCACCGCCCACGACGCGCTCTCCCTGGACGCAGCGAAGAGTTCCGGAAGTACTGCATGGAAGCCGGCAGCGGGAGTTGGGGTCGCGATGCTCGGCCTTGCCCTGTTGCGTCACCATGACCAGGATGCCGACCTTGCGCTCGATGACTTGGCGAGCGAAGGCGTCTTTGCGCAGATCCTGTCGTCCAGCCTTCGTGCCCATGACCTGTATCTCGCCGGCCTGACAACGGGACTGCTGCTGGTGCTCGGAGAGCGGCCGTCCCTTCCCCCGGCGACATTTTTTTTCGACGGGGACGACGACGAATCGCGAGGACCTTTTATCGCAGGCTTGAGGGACGTCGTCGAGCACGCGTCAACGGCGTCTTCCGTTGACGATCTCTATCCGTGGCCAGTCCCCGATGGCGAGCTCGACCTGGCGGCACTGCTCCGGGAGCTTGGCATGACGGAGATTCATGGTGCCACCGGAAGCCTCCCGACCGCGCCGCCGACACCCTGAACGCGGCAGCGCTGCCCACGCCCAGAACAACAAGGAATTCATCGATGGACCTGTCGACACCCCGTTTTGCCCGCTTGACTGACATTGGCGCCATACGACGGGCTGCGCCCACCGTCGGGACAACCGCCGCCCTCAGTCTTGCAGGCGGCATTGGCGCTTTGCTGAGCAATCCCCACTGGACGCATGTTCTGCTGTCGGCAGTCACCGGTCAGCTTTCAACGACAATGATAAAGCTCTTCAGCTTCGGCACATTTGTCGTGCTTGGCATCGCATTTTTGAGCAGGGCATGGAAACCAATTCCGCTCATGATTGGCATCGCGTCGCTGATGGCAGGGCTCGCCTTCGACCTCCTCGGCGCCGCATCAGGCATTTTCATTGGCATCCTGCTTCCTGCGTTCATCGAAAGCTGGCGTCTCGGATGCATGGTGTTTCCAGCGCTGTTTGTGTCGGCCACCGGCCAGTTGTGCATGCTCATCCTCGCACGCCTCCTTGCCAACCCTGACTACGCCCGCTTTTTCGAAAAGCGCGTGCGCCCGGTCCTCATGGGGCTTTTCCTTGCAGGGATGGCAATCTGGGCGGTAAACGCCGAGACCTGGAGCGAGATTCCGGCGCCGGTCGCCGGCCAAAACGCCCAACCCTGCACGCCCATCACTGCGGGAAACTGAACTCCCGTCGTTGCCCCGCTGCTGCTCGATACACGGGGCCGGCTGGAGGTCGCGGGCCGTTTCGCGAAAGCGTCAACCGTTGGGCAACAACACCCGGGTGATTCCTTCGCGGGAGGCCGAGGCCGTCACCATGGGCACGCCCAGTGCAAGAAGCTCGAGTCGCCTGGCCGGATTGTCCAGCATCACACAGACGGTCCCCGTCTTCATGACCACGAGAAGCCAGCCGATGGCATCAGCATCCCGCAAGGCAACAGCCATCTGCGCCCAATGAGAAATGTCGGCAGACCATGGACGCGAGAGCGCCCCCTGCCGGGCGCTTCGCAGGGGTATGATGTCGATACCCGCATTGCCCAGACTTTCCCGTCCGGCTGCCGTGTCCGGTACAAGCCAGGGGTCTCCCGACCGCAGGATGACCACCAGGAATGGCACCTTGTCGTTTGTGTAGGCCGAGATGGCGGCAACGACATCACGTGGCGTGGTCCCAGCGTGGAGTTCCCCGCCAGGAAGGGCCGCTCCCTTGTGTGCGTCGCTGTCGTTGCTCATTGGACGTTCGCGCCCCGTAGGAAATCGTGGCGGAATTCTGGCGCATGAAAAAAACACTGTCTAGACCGTAAAAAACAAATCGCTTCATTTCTTGAAGCATTTAAGATTGGCCCGGGGCAGAGCCAGGGTCTTTGAGGGCGGGGACGTCGGCATCGACCGCAGGGGAGCAGCCGTGAAAGGGCCGCCTTCAGGGCGCCGGCCAAATCGGTTAGCCTTGCCCCTCACTCAAGGAGGACACGGCAATGACCCTGGACGCGATGCGAGATGTTCTGGCCGCAATGGAGCCGACGGGAAGCGACGGATTCGAGGGACTCGCGGCCCTCGCCTTGAACGCGGCGACGCATCTGCATTTTCGGCTCACCAAGAGCGGCTCGCAGCAAGGAACCGACGGCGCCGGCGCCGGCCCCGCTGACGGCATCGGGTTCGAGTGCAAGCGCTACGACTCGAAGGTGGAGAGCGCCACCGTCAAGGTCAAGCTCCTCGACCTCCAGACACGGGACGATGTCGAGTTGTGGGTGCTTTGCGCCACCTGTCCGGTTGATGAGCGGATTGTCCGTTCTGTCCGACAACACGCCGACCTCTACGGGCTGCAGACCCAGGTGTTCGACTGGGATGATACGGGCGCCACCCCGCTTCTCGCGCTGCTCCTGTCCTTCATCCCTCCCGGAACACTAGACGCGTTTCTCGCCAAGGCCGGCGTGAGCCAGGCCGAGATTGACGGAGTGCGTACCGCGCTGGACACCCTTCGCGCCCAACCGGGATACTTGGCTGAGCGCCAGGAACTCCTCGCCGGGCTGGACGTCGTCAACCTGGGCTTTGCTGCCGCGCGGAGGGCAAATGCCGAATGGCTGGTCCAGACGCTGTCGGACAGGGAGGCCGCCATCGACCACCTGCGCCAGCCAATCGCCCCGCTCGACAAATCCGTCTCCCACCGCATCGTCCGAACCGCCCTCGTCCACACCGTCCAGGCGCACATGCAAGGACCCGCGCCCAAGGAAGCCCTGTTCCTGATTGGCGAGGAAGGCGCAGGTAAGTCCTGGTTGCCGCTAGACGCCTGGCTTGAACTGCCGGCCGATGAGCGCCCCATGCTCCTGGTCATCCAGTCCAGGGACCTGGCCGCACTCGGGGACGGGTTTGACCTCGTCCAGCTGCTTGCGACCAACCTTGCACGGCAAACCAATCGGCACGGAAACGGCATGACCCCGGGAAACTGGGAGCGGTTGGTGAGGCGCTGGGTGGACCCCCGGCCATACCGCTCGCTTGCCCTCGTCGTTGTGGTTGACGGCATCAACCAGCACGAAGCGGACTGGGGCCGCATCACCCGCAGGCTTTTTCGTGAGCTACGGGAACGCAACGCGCACCTTGTCGTTTCATCGAGGCAAGGCGTCTTCGAGGATGTGGTCCGCCCCCGTTTCTCCGAGGTCAGGACGTGTGCTGTACCGATTTGGACGGAAGGCGAGCGCAACGAGATACTGACCGCCGCCGGGCTCGCCGCAGACTCACTCAAGCCCTCCGTCGCAGCCTCGCTTCGAAACCCGAGGATGCTCTCCATCGCTCTCGAGTTGTTCGACGCAAACGCCTTGCAGTCGATGGACGAGCTGACCAAGGCGCAGTTGCTGTTTGAATATCTCCGGCGGGCCCGCCGCGACGATGCCAAAGACGAAAGCGCACCGGCTTTCATGCGGCGCCTGACGGGCCTTGCACAAACCTTGCTCGCCGCGACAACCCCCATTGAGAGGCGACGGGCGCGGATCCTCGACGAGGTGGGGGCAACCGCTGAGGGCCGCTTTTTTGTGCCTCTCGGTGACGACCCGACGCGCTACACGCTCTCTCCCGATGGCCTCACCCTTGCCCTTGGGCTTGCGGTCGTCGACCATGTGCGTGAGGCAATTCATGCCGGCATCACGCCCACGGAAGCGATTGCTTCACTGGTCGACCCGATATCCACCCTGGATGACACGGCAGACGTCCTGATGGCGGCCGCGTGGGCTGCCAACCTCTCGCGCGGCAACTCACGCCTTGACGTCGTCGCCGGCATCATCACCGCCTTCGTCGGTCTCCAGAACGTCGCCCCCGCCCATGCGCTGGGCCTCCATGCGTTTGCGAGGGAGTCTCCCGACGCGGTGGTCCTTGCTGCCGAACGCATCTGGCTTGCGCCCGGGCAGCTGCCGGAGAACGGTGAATGGGTCCAAGACGCCCTGTCTGCGCTTCCGTCCGGCTCCCCGTCCTGGACAGTGGTCGCCGCCGCAATCACCCGGTGGCTGTCTTTAGGTGCGCCCGCGCCCATCCCTGTTGAGAGCGGGAGCTCATCCCAGGAGGAACAGTCGCGTGAACGCCGGGTGCAGCGGTACCGGGGCCGTCTGGGGAAGCTGACCGAGCACGAGAAAGCGTTGCTTGCCGGCATGCAGGAATGCGAGGGAGACGTCGATGCACTCGCCAGCCTCTCGCTTGAGTTGCTCGCCGGCCGCGCGCTTGAACCATTTGTCCCGGCCTTGGCGAGATGGGCACTCAGCAGCCGGCTTGCCCAATCCAGCCGCTCTCCCGGTAGCGCCTTTTCCTGGCTGGGAAACCACAATGCGGTCGATTGGCCAGCGACGCGCGATGCCGTGCGCTCATGGTGCAACGACATGCTGAAAGTAGGCCACAGCGACACCGGCACGGCCGCCGTGGTGCAGATGTACCGCTTCACTGGCGACTCGGAGGACGGCCACACTGCCAGGCGTCTTCTCGATGAGATGCGCGCAAATGACCCCGAATATGCTCAGATTCGTGCGCTGAACGCCATGCAGTCGCCTGAATCGGCCGACCCCGCATCACCCCATCCAGATGACATCGCCACGCGCATCGAGCGGTTTGAGTCCATTGACGTGACGACGCTGTTCAACCACTTCGGCGCGACATCAGAGGACCACAATTTCGAACGTGACCTGCCCTGGGTTGCCCGCGTACAACCAACGACGGCCATTGCCAAGGTCCAGGCCTTCATCGAGCAGGTCCCGGCCCGGGACGGGATGGCGTTGCGACAGGGCATCTTCGCCATCGAGGCGTTCTCTTTGGCCATGTCACCTGGCCGTGCAGATGCGCTGCTCGATGTCCGCAACGCCTTGTTGATGGACAAGGCACAAGGTCTTTCCGAACGCGAGCGAGAGGTCATGGGCGGATATTGCCTACTGCTTGCCCTGCCCCAGCTCGACGGCGACGCGCAGCTCAACGCGCTGCTTCGACCTGCGCCCGAGCAGGCGGTATGGATACAGCACACGAGACGGTTCAAGGACGCCACGGCGCCCGGCATCGAGCAAGCGGCGCGGCAGGCACTGGCGTCCGGCAACCCGGTTGTCGGCCGGTACATCCTCGGGCATCTTGGGGCTTCGCATGACCCGGTCACGCCGGCCGTCGACGAGCTGGTCCTGAAAATGGTGGCAAGCGACGAACCGACTGACCGCGTCAGTGCCTTCGCGTTTCTCCAGCACCGGGGATTGAACGACGCACTGGCTACGTTCGTGGAAAGCGATTGGTCGTCGGCAACGGCCGCTAACGATACGGAAGCCTATTTCGGGTCCCTGGTGCTGGTCAAGGCCGTTAAACAGGCCCTTGCGTCGCCAGCTGCCGTCTCGCCAAGAATCACCGCCGAAGCCTTTGGTGCCTTTGCTCTCGCGAGCGCGGAAGCCGCCGCAATCGTCGGTGGATTCCTGCACATCTTTCTGCAAGCGATGGAAAGCAATGTCCTGCCCTCGCCCACAGTCGACCTGGAAGTCCAGCTTGGGGGTCCGCTTGTCCTGCGTGACCTCATTGATGTCGAGGAGCGCGACATTCCCGGCGACAAGGGATTCGGGCGCCTGAACTGGACGCCCGCCGACTATGCCGCCAAGGCAAAGCGTGAGCATGAGGCGCTCATGGCATTTTGTAACGCGCTGACACGGGTTGATGCGGCGCTTGCACTCCGGACCCTGCGACCCGAGGGCATGCACGCCGCCTTCGCCGCGTCAGCCTCGTTCCTGGACGCGTGGACCGACCGGCTCCTCCGCATGCCCCGCTCCGGCCAGCGCGCCGTTGCCAATATTGCGCTCATGTTCGCCGGATACCTTGCACAGGTCACACCTAGTCGCGCACGCATGCTCTTTGACGCCTACGCGGACGTGGAGCCCTACGTGTCGCTCGTCTTCCACATGGCCGCCTACCCCCTCGCCTCGCAGGTCGCCTGGCAGGCGGCCGGCACCGCGACGTTTGCTGACCTGTGCGGCAAGCGCCTTGATGGAGCGAAAAACGACGCAGCGCTGGCCAGGGAGGTCGTCGCGGCGCAGACCGAAGGGAGGACCGACGTGTTGCTCGCATGGGTCGATACATCGCTTGCCACCGGCCTTCCTGCGCGGGTGGCAAGAGCTTTCGCCGTTCTCGGCTTCATGGACAGGTCCCCGGACGTGGATGTCCGTCTTGCCTCAGGGAGCTCGATGGGCGGATTGCCAGGCGCTGCCTGGAAGCACGCCACGAGGGCGTACGAGTCAAACACATGGGCCCGTCACTGGTTCGAAGCGTTGCTCGCGGCGCCCACCGACGCGGAAGCGTGGCCGTTCCTGGTGCAGCTCGAAGAATGCGCGGACGCCCGGTACGACCTGTGGTCGGGTGACCTCGCCGGTCATGCTGCACACATCCACCGCCTCGCAACCGGCGTACGAGGCGCAGTCCGGAAACGGGCAGGAAAAACGGCTCACGAGCGGGAAAAGACTCTCTTCGGCGAGCCCCGACCCGATGAGGTGTTCCTCGATTCGGCGCTTCGGTAGGTCAGACGCCTCCGGATTCGTGCACTGCCCCCGACGACTGACCAAGCCCGTACCTCATGACCTCTTACTATCGATTCCGTCCCATCGACCGCCTGCTCGGCAAGTCCCGGGAGCTTGAGACCCAGACCATTTACTTTGCTGGTCCCGACGAGCTCAACGATCCGATGGAGGGCCGCGCAGACGTCGTCTTCCGGGGCGACGCCATCGTTTGGGAGAACCTCTTCAGGCATTTCGTTGCCTGTCTGACGTGGGCCGTGGTCGCGTCGGCATCCGGCGAGCACCGCCCCATCCGCCTTGCCGACATGCCCATCGAAGATCCGCTCGACTCAAAGGTCGAATCCGTGGTCAGGGCCATCGAGGAGCTCGCCGACCGTCTGGTTGCGACGCCTGACATCCAGATGCTCGTCGCCCACCTGGCGAACCGTGGCATTCCGGCCAGCGAATCCGAACTGCGGATTTACCTCAAACAGCTCCATCCCGACTGGACAGTCGCGATTCTCGACGTCCTTCCCGGGCACCCATTGGGCGGGACCGTCTCCGTGGCGACGCCGCCTGATGTGCTCGCCATTGTCCGGGCGACGGATGAAACATTGGCTGGGATGGCCGGGCACAGCGACGCTGAGTCACGACTCGAAGCGATGTTCCAGGCCGCAGAGGTGAGCGCCCAAGGCCGCAAGGTCCACCTATGGGCGAGGACCGACCGTCCTGCAGGACCCAACCACCGCTTTGTGTACCTCGATTTCGTTGACCATTACCTCACTGGATTGCGGCGCCTCCTGCATCCGGACTGGTACACGGCATGCTTCATGGACGATGTGGGCAATTCTGCCGTGTGGGGACACTATGCCAACGGTCACCGGGATGTCTGCCTGAAATTCCGGGCAAAGTCAGTCGGTGAAAGGCACGCCCTGCCGCTGCGCGTTCCGGCGGGTTTCAACAGGGAAGAAACGCTGTGGAGCACGCTCGACCTTGAATTCCAGCAGGTCCGCTATACCGATGAAGGAGTCCGCCTGAACTTCTTTACCGCCATGGGCAACCTGCCCGCCCCGACGCTCAACAAGGTGTGGCGGGTGAGCCGTGCCGGTAAGCTGAGCGCCATTGAACAGGAAGTCCACGGGGATGAACATCGCTGGCGCGCGGGCTACTGGCAGCAGTTTGAGGCTGCCATCACGAGGAAAAACACGGAATGGTCGCCGGAACGGGAGTATCGCCTCACCTTCCATAGCGATGTACTCGACCTTGCCCCTGCCGGGATGCGGCTGATGCGATACAACTTCGAGGACCTTGAAGCGATCGTCTTCGGCATCAAGACCTCCGACGCCAACAAGCAGGCGCTCTTCCAGCTGGTGCAGGCAAAGTGCGTCGCTACCGGGCGGCATGATTTCGAGTTTTTCCAGGCGGTGCGGAACACGGGCAGCCGGCAGATTGAACTGCGAAGCCTCGGCCGCATCCGAAACATTCGGCCCGAACCGTCGACCGGTTAGTCCGGCTGGCGACGGTCCCCGCCACCTGTTACGGATGACGGCGCCTTGCACTTCCGCCCCCTCAATGACTGGACCTTCCCCTTCGCAACGTTCCTAAGACCGTCAAGCCGTTCGTCGCCGCACACGCTCCCCGACCCACCATTGGCACGCCTCGCTCCGCATCGCGCCTCCCTGCCCGGTTCACGCAACCCTTTGCCGGCGGGGCAGTGTTTCGACAGCAGGCCACGGGAGGGGTCGCCAGAAGCATGCCCCATCTGGCCCGACAGGACTCTGTCGCATGGTCGTCAAGCCAAGGCCGATGAGAGCCGGGCTTCGAGCTCTACAAGGACTTTTTTCAGCTCATCGAGGGTCAATCCCCGCCAGACAGGCACACGACGACGACGGGCCTGCGTATAGCTGTCAAAGCGCTCATCGTCGACTGCGAGCGCGCCGCGAAGCGCGTGGGCGACCTCGGGCGTTTTGGCTTCCAGCTGGTCCCAGCAGACCAGCACATTGAACTTCGTCTGGTCCTTGCCCGAGTATCGCACCCGGATATACACCGGCCAGTACTCCTCCCGGCTGAGGTTTTCGCAGCCCCGGGGACAAACGTCGAGTGTCGCCCGGCGCGCATGCAGATTGTCGCGGGGCATGCCCGGGATGGCCGCCCGGACTTCAGTCAAGACGGAAGCCATGCCCTTCGTCTCGCGAAGCGTCTTGATGACACTCTTGTTTTGCAGAGAAAACAGCAGCTTCGTCCGGTTTGCAGCAGGGCTCGTCAGCCAGTCATTGGCAGCGTCCTGGCGCCCCGTGCCAAGGAGCTCGTTGATGGCGCCGGGATGGGCCTGATGGATGGCTGCAGCGAGCTGTTCGACGCGCTCAGCGCCTTCCGCCGGAAGGTCTGCGAGGCGTTGACAGTAAGCGGCAACAAGCTTTGCCGATGCGTTGCCACGACTCACATGGGCCTGGGCGCGCACCGCTGAGGTTTCCAGCCAATCGTAGCCCACATGCAGCCAGTAGCTACCAGACGGGCGCGGAGCCTCCTGCGTGGCGTCGTGGTAGTAATCCATCGCAATGTAGACGGAGTCGAGCTTGCGCAAGCGCGGGTTGGCCTTCAGTGCCGCGCCAACATCCTCGCGGTAGCGTTCGAGCTGTTCCTCTGTGTGCCTGGCGCCCACCTTGTTTTCGATGATTACAACGAAGTTGTTCTGGGTATCGACAACACAGAGGTCAATCCGCGCAGTCTCCGACACCCAGAACTCGGTCAGGGTGAAGGCGGAAGCAAAGCTCGATGTACGGATACGGGAAGCGGGCCAACGGGCAAGGAAATGCGCCGTCACGCCGCGCTTGTCGAGGCCACTGCCCCCAGATGAAAAAACAGACGATGCGTGCGTGAGCAGATCCCGCAGCACTTCATCCCCTTGGCTGTGCCCTTCTTTTGGGTCAAGCATCCAGGCCAGGATGGTCGAGTTCTGCTTTTCGCTGAGCCTGACGACGTCAAAGATGCTGTCGCCTGTGCGGTGGAGCTCACAGAGCTCAACCAGCCTTGGGTCAGCCATCAGTCGCTCCATGTCTCGTTCACGGGATGTCGCAGCCATGCGTTTTTCCTTTTTTCAGTGCGGTGCCTTACGGCGCCCGGCAGTCGCTGAGCGCCGGACGCATCATGCGCGACGATGGTGGTCCGCGACCAGGCCCGGGATGTCTGAGAGCGAGGCCGCAAGCTGCTTCGTTGCTGCCATGGACGATGAGCGAAGGACCTCAGCGGTGTGGCCGTCTGCACGGAAGATGTCCACATGCGGGAGGAACACCGCGTGCATGGCGTCAAAGTAATCGTGCGACGCCTTGCCGGCCGGGTTCCGTGGATGCTTTTCCCTGCCTGCACCTTCGATAATTCGGATGATGAAGTCATGCAGTGCGTAAAGGGAGGGGGTTGTCCCTGGACCAAGAGGCGGCAGTCCCTTGAAGTCCTCCGCTTCTTTTCCGAACAGTCCGGCAGCCATCAGGCGGGGCACTTCATCCAACCATTCGTCCCTCATCTTCCCAAGCGCCGATTGCACTGTGCCTGTCCCACCGTTGTCACTGGCGCCGGCTTTGAGCGCGGCATGTGTCGCCTTGGTCCGGTTGAAGTATTCGACGACAACCTCTTCCATGCTGCGCGCCTTCGCGCGCAGCTCATCAACATACTGTCGCCCCGCATCACCACTTTTGACCACCCATTCGGAGAGATTGACGATATCGTCGAGCGCCTCGCGGTAGAGTCGGTTGAGGTCCGCAGGGTTGGTTGATGTTTTGAGATCCGTCAGCAGTTTCGCCTGGTCGCCGGGACGAAACGGAAACCTGCGCACCAACTCATCGAGCAATCGCATCTCCTCGTCGGAGTTCTTGCTGTCACGAAGAAGTCTGGTCGCGCCCTTGAACCTGGCACGCCGCTCATTGCGGCTTGCCCCGGCATTCCGCCAATCCTGCATCAACTCCTTGCGAACCAGGTCCCAGAGCGGTGGGATCTGCGGCGCACGGTAATACCAGTCCCTCCGCAGCCTCGGCCGCTCGCGGGAGCGATGGTGTTGTGCAACCACTCGCCGGATCTCATGGTCAAGGATTGACCACGCGGAAGGGTGATGTTCCAGACCGCTCAGCTCCGCGATGGTCCGGATGCGCTGCAGGCTCCTGTCGTCCGGCAAAACATTGTCCGGGTCCTTCGGCAGGCACTCGAGCACGAGGATGTCGCTGAATGGGAACTTTGCGAGGCCGCTGGTTTTGAGCGCAAGCAGCTCGCTTTTGAGTTCCGCACGATCCGGCTTGGTCAATTCGGAGATGTCGGAACTGTCGAGATACACGATGGCGGCCTGTGTCGCCGGGGAGGTTTGCTTGCTCATGGTTCCTTGCGAAAGTTCGGTCTGAATCAAGGTGGAGACCAGCAGCGCACGCAGCCCGTTTACGGCCGGCCTCCGCAGACGCTACGCCGTCTGATGCACACTGGCTTGGACAACGCTGACCGTTGTTCTTTCTTGCAGCATATCGCCTGGTGAATATCTCCCTTGTTCCTTGACGAGTCACCCCCATAGCTTGACTCTCACCATCAGGAATGCACGGACCGATGAGCGACTGGACTGACGAGACCTTGCGCGCCCTCAACAGACAGTACGCTGAAGCAGGCCTCAAGCCCTTCCAGCGGCCTTTGCGTGCCGCCGTCGATATCCTGAAGGGTTCGTTCTCGATGGGCGCGGGCGGCAATCCGGAGGTCGAGGCGATCACCGCCCGGTTTCGCGCACTGTTTCCTGCCGGAGATGACACATGGCCAGGGCTCGGCGCCGGCATCATCGCGTCGACGGACGACGTGAGGAAGGTGATCGCCGGCATCCCCTTCGGTAGCCCGGCGCTCCCGCCGCCCTGGCGGTATCTCGGGTTCGATAGCGAGACATTGTGGCGCGAATGGTGTCAGGACGACAGCGGCATCATCACAGGCACAGTCCACGCCATGGCGGACATCCACGATTTTGCAATCGGCGCCGACACCCTGCGCCACGGGAACGCACAGGCAGCATCACTCTGGCACATGGCAGGGGAAAACCTTGCAAACCTTGCTGACATCCTGCCGAAAACGGGAGGCGTCGACAGCGTGCTTCAGCCCATCTGCCTGACGGCCGAGCTCTCGCTGAAAGCCGCCATTGCCCATGCCGGAACAACGCCTCCGCACCATCACAAGCTGGTGAGTCTCGCGAACCAGCTGGCCGGCCTGGCGCCGCACGCAGACGACAACCTAATCGCACAGGCGGTCGCACTGTTTCCACCGTATGTCGAGTCTCGCTATGAAGGCGCGGGTCTTGTCCGGCTGCATGTGGTCCGCCTCGCCCTTGCCTCACAATTCATCGCTGCATCAAGCACGCGGCGCTTTCTCGGCAACGACCTGGCAAAGTGGATGGCGGACAACGCCTGGGCTCCGGCGCGCGGGCCCCTGCTTCCCTGAGGTTTGGCCAGACTCCGGCCCTCAGGAGAAGTCGCTCGGGCGCCCCCGGGGAGGCGCGCGCCGCCCCTCCCCACGCAGCAAACCGTCGTCAGTTGCGGATATTGAGGATGGTCTGGGTCAGCTGGTTGTCCGTCGACAGCACCTGTGCATTGGCCTGGTAGTTGCGCTGGGCCTTGATCATGTTGACCAGCTGCGCGGTGAGGTCCGCCGTGTTTGATGATTCGAGCTCGCCCGACCCGATGCTGCCAACGTCACCACTCCCCGCCGCGCCCCGGACCGGCTGGCCCGACTCGGCGGACGCTGCCCAGTTGGTGTCATTGAGCTGGCGCAGGCCCTGGGGATTGGCAAAGGTCGCCAGCGCGACCTGGCCCAGGGGAGTCGTCACGCCGTTGGAATAGATCGCCGACACAACACCGGTGTCCGACACGTCAATCTTCGAGAACTTGCCTGCCGGGTAACCGTCATTCGTCGTGCTGGTCGTCGATGACGAGTCGCCAACCTGGGTGACCTTGCTCATGTCGAGACTGACATCGAGCGGTTCGGCGCCGGGATTTGCCGAAATCGGACCAAAGTCGAGCTTGCCATCGGTCGGGGACGTCAGCGCGCCGCCGGTGGAGAAATTGAGCGTCTTCGCGCCGCCGACCTGGTTGCCATCAACCGTCATGTACGCGGTCCACGTATTCGTGCTGGCGTCACTCTTGGCGTAATACACATTGACCGTGTGTGTGGCGCCCAGCGAATCGAAGGCCTGGAAGGTCGACATGGAGGTGTACGTGTTGCTGTCCGTGGGACTGAATGTCCCGGTGGCAGCCTTCGCGCTCGCGGCAAGGTTCGCCGTGATGCCAACCTTGCTGCTTGCCTTCGCCGCAGACGACCCGGACGTCAGCTGGAGGTCCTTCAAAGCGCTCATGTCGTATCCGCCGGACGCCGTCGGCGGATAGACCTGCAGATGCTGACCGGTCGAGTTGACAATGAAGTTGTTGTCGTCCGGATGGAAATTGCCGGCCCGCGTGTAGGAGTATCCGGACCCGTCGCGCAGGGTGAAGAAACCCGCGCCTGTAATGGCCATGTCATAGGCATTGCCGGTCTGCGTGGTGTTGCCGTCGCCAAACTGCTGGGCGATGTTGGTCACCCGCACGCCGTTGCCAGCGGACGTCGCCGACAGGTTCTGCCCGGCGACTGAATAGACCTGCGAGAACTCGGCCCGTGACCCCTTGAAGCCCACCGTGCTGGTGTTTGCGATGTTGTTGGCCGTCACCGCAAGATCCGTGGAGGCAGCGTTGATGCCGCTGAGGGCAATGTCGAAAGGCATGGGATCGGGTCCTTTGTTCCGGGGCGCGGTAGGAATGGGGGCGGACGGATTGCCGCGCGATTGTTTCAGGCAAGCGGCCAATCTCCTTGGACAGGACTGCGGCGGGCGAGAGCCTCAGTCTGAAACAAGTCCATTGCCGGTCGATTGACGAGACTTCGGGTCACTTCCGGGCCGCATGCCCCTCCCAACAGGACCCTCAGATGGCATCTTCCAACCACCCCGTACGGTCAGACTCGTCCGGCGCCACCGCCAGCACGCCAAAACTGACGATCGTTCTGGTCCATGGCGCGTTTGCCGACACGTCAAGCTGGAACAACGTCATCGGAAGACTGCACAAAAACGGCTACACGGTCGTCGCGGCCGCAAACCCGCTCCGGTCAGTCGGCGAGGACGCGGCTGCCGTGGCAGGCGTCATTGACAGCATCCAGGGGAACGTTGTGCTTGTGGGCCACTCCTATGGCGGCTCGGTCATCACCGAAGCGGCCGAAGGAAAGGGAAATGTCAAAGCCCTCGTGTTCGTCGCCGCATTTGTCCCCGAAGCCGGCGAGTCTGGCATGGCCCTCTCCGCGAAGTATCCGGGGAGCACCCTGGGGCCGACCCTGGCGCCGCCAGTCCCCTTGCCGACGGGGGGCCATGATCTCTACGTCCAGCAAGCGAAGTTCCACGGGCAGTTTGCCGCCGACCTTCCCGAAACAGAGGCGGCCGTAATGGCCTCCGGTCAGCGCCCGGTGACCGACATCGCGCTCAACAGCGCACCGACCGTTGCCAGTTGGACCCACATTCCCTCCTGGCACATCTACGGAGACGCCGACAAATGCATTCCGCCCGCTGCCATGGCCTTCATGGCAGAGCGCGCGGCATCACGGAAGACCATCGTGGTGTCGGGCGCATCGCACATGGTCATGGTCCCGCACGCCGACGAGGTCGCGGCGCTCATTGAAGAAGCCGCATCAGCAAGATAACGGCCGCGTCACACAGTGCCCGCCAAGCGGGCGCTTTGTGAAACGTCAGACTGGGGGCGCGAGGAACTGGTGCACGGAGGCAATCACAGCGGCCCCTTCGCCCACGCCTGCCGCAACGCGCTTGATGGACCCGGAGCGCACATCACCGATGGCAAAGATGCCTGGCGTGCCCGTCGCGAAAGCACCCCCCTGGTCCGGCGCCAGACCGGCATCGGCGCCCGTGAGCACGAATCTCGCCGCGTCGAGCGCAAGGCAGCCACCCAGCCAGTCGGTGTTTGGTTCGGCGCCAATCATCACGAACAATCCCGACACCGGGTGTGACTCGACGCCTCCGGTCATGGCGTTTTGCCAGCTGACCTGCTCGAGGTTCGAGCCTCCGGAGAGCCGCGTGATGGTCGAGTGGCTGTGGAGCGTGATGCGGGAGGATTGGTTGATGCGCTGGACCAGATAGTCCGACATCGTGGCCGCCAGCCCCTCGCCGCGCACCACAATGTGCACATGGGACGCCGTCGACGACAGGAACACGGCAGCCTGACCCGCCGAATTGCCACCGCCGACCACCACGACTTCCGTCCCGGCCGACAGCTGTGCCTCCATGTGCGTTGCCGCATGGTGGATGCCCTGCCCCTCGAATCGCTCGTAGTCGGCAAGGTGGAGTTTCCTGTAGCGCGCCCCGCTTGCCACCACGATGCTGCGGGTCAGCACCGCCTGGCCGTCGTCGAGGGTCATGAGAAACGGCCGCTGGCTGCAATCGAGCGAGACGGCCGCGCGCGACACGGACAACCGCGCACCGAATTTCTGCGCTTGCGCCTGGGCACGTCCGGCGAGGTCGTGGCCGGAGATGCCCATGGGAAAGCCGAGGTAGTTTTCGATTTTTGACGACGTTCCCGCCTGTCCGCCCGGCGCCAGGCTTTCGATGACCAGGGTGTCGAGCCCCTCGGACGAGGCGTAGACAGCTGCGGCAAGACCCGCCGGGCCTGCGCCAACCACTGCCACGTCAAACACGTGGCCCGGCTCGATGAGCTCGGTCATGCCGAGCGCGTCCGACAACTGGCCCGCTGCAGGGTTCTTGAGCACCTCGCGCCGGTTGGTCAAAACCACCGGGAGGTCCGCCCCGGTCAGCCCGAAGCTCTCGAGTTCCGCCCGGCCACCCTCGTCGGTCTCCGTGTCGATGAGCGAATAAGGATAGTTGTTGCGCTCGAGAAACCGCCTGATGCGCTGCGTGTCGCCTGAGTGGGTCGGGCCGATGATGACCATGCCCCCGACGCTCGTTTTGAGGATGCGGGCGCGGCGCAACATGTAAGCGCGCATCACCACTTCGCCAATATCGGGCTCAAACGACACCATCGAGCGGAACTGGTCACGGCGCAGCCGGATGACGCGGGTATCCGGGCCGGCACGGCCTGAAACCTTGATTTCCCGGTCGGTCAATGTATCGAGTTCGCCCGACAACTGACCTGCACCATGGACGGTGACGGTGCGAAGCGTGCCGTGCACATCGCGCTCAAACGCTTCGATGCTTCCCCGGACAACAACGAAAAAGTCCGGGGAGCGCTGCCCGCGCTCGTAGAGCACTACGCCCTCAGCAATGTCCTCTTCCGTGCCAAACCGGGCCAGACGACGGAGCATGTCGTCGCTCAGGCGGGGAAAGGTATCGGCGTCACGGCCGTCGGCAAGCTCTGCTAGATGAATGTCGTCGGCCACGTGCACCTCAAAGGTCAAACGTCTCCGAGGCAGGTTCACCATTGACGTTGTTGCTTCATATACTGAAGTGTCTGACATCTTTCAGTCAAGTGCAGACGATCCGCATGCCCGACCACGCCCCACGCACTTTGCCTTAGACCAAAGTCCCCGCTGCGGCATCACTCTCGTCCAATTGGCACGGCACGCCGCACGGTAAAACGGCAACAGGTCCGCCACTGGACCCCGTGGGCCGGACGCCCGGGCATTCCAATCACTTCCAGGTTCCTTTCCATGAAGATTCTCGTTCTCGGCGCCGGTGCCATCGGCGGCTATTATGGTGCCCGCCTCATCGAAGCCGGCGCTGATGTGACATTCCTGGTGCGCCCTGCCAGGCAACACCGGCTGCAAACCCGGGGCCTGCAGATTGAAAGCGGGGTGGGCCGTTTCGACCACGCGGTAAACACCGTCATCAAAGCCTCCGATGCTGGTCAAAGTGACCTTGTCTTGCTCACGTGCAAGGCATACGACCTCGACGGGGCAATCGAAGCCATTGCGCCGGCCGTCGACGCGGGCGCGGCCGTGCTTCCTTTTCTCAACGGTCTCGGCGCCTACGACCGTCTTGATGCCAGGTTTGGCAGGGACAAAGTCCTTGGAGGCGTTGCCTATATTGCAACCACACTGACCGACGAAGGCGTCGTACAGCATCTGGCCGACGCCGACACCATGATTGTCGGCCCCCGCGCGCGGGCTGCGGAATCGGTTGCCCGCCGCTTTTTCGACCTCGCCAGCACGACACCGGGTTCGCGCAAATATGCGCCAGACATCGACCAGGCGCTCTGGGACAAGTGGGTGCTATTGGCCGCCGGCGCGGCCGTGTGCTGCCTGCTTCGCGGCACCCTGCGGGAGATTTTGCAGACCAATGCGGGCGAGAAAATCATGCGCAGCGCCATCGGCGAATGTGCAGCGGTGGCGGCCGCCTCCGGCCACGCCCTGGCACCCGACACCCTTGCCTTCACGGAAGGATACCTGATTGCCGTCCAGTCCAATTGGGCAGCGTCAATGATGCGGGACATCAACCAGTCGCGGCCCCGCCTGGAAGCGGATGCGATAGTCGGGGACATGCTGGCACGGGCCGTGTCCCTCGGCCTGGCGGCACCGGTCCTCGAGGCCGCCTATGCAAACCTTCAGATCTATCAAAACCGCAAGGCCGAAGAAACCCGCTGACGCTCAACGGAAAGCAGCCAGCCTCGCCCTTCCCGCGCCGGCCAGCGGTGGCCGGTGCGCCCATCTGTCTACTCCCCCGGTCCACCGATGCCCCAGGAACGCCACAAGCTCCTCTCACGCCTCATCGACCGGAGCATCGGGACCAGCCTCGCCCTCGTCATCTTGCTGCCGGCCGCAACCCTTGCGGCCACCTGGGGCGTCCTGGCCGCACAGCACCGGCTGGCCGACGCTTACCGCACCCTCATCGCCGCCGATGCCATCTCCTCGGAAGTCCAGGCGATGCGCCTCTCGATGGCCTCCTGGGTCCTTCGCGGGGACGCCGGCTCACGCGCGGAATGGATACGTCTCTCGCAAGTGGCGAGGGTCGACCTCGGGGCGCTTCGGAGACGCTCACAGACCGACCCGCAGGGCCGCTTGCTCATTGGTGCAGTCACCAACGGGTTGAACGAGCGCATCGATACGGCGACACCGCTCCTGGCAACCCGCGCAGGCGAGCCGGGTGATGAGCGCATCAGCCAGATGATGGCACCAGCCTACCAGGCACGAAACAACGAGCTTGCAACCGCGCTGGCGCGCCTTCGGTCGCACCAGATTGAACGGGTCGACTCCCTGCAGCAACGCGAGCGTCGGGTGCTCATTGGGGCTGGAGCCGTGCTCGTCGTCCTGGTGACCGTCGTGACCCTGAGCCTGCGCAGGGCTCGCCGGACGGCGCGCGCCGTTGTCCGCAACCTGCGGGACGCGTTTCGCGCCGTCGAGCACAGCCGTGCGGAGCTTGCCGCACTCACCGATGCCGCGCCCCTTGCGATGGTGCACACGGATTTGTCCGGCGTTCCCCTGTGGACGAATTCGCACGCGGCCCGGTGGTTGTCGGCCACGGCCCCAGCGGACGTCACCGACCGACTCCATGCGCTCCTGCACCCGGATGACAAAGGACGCGTCAGGGCGGCCTGGCAGCGTCTTCTCGGAGGCGCCGAGCGCTTCGACCAGATCTTCCGGCTCGAGTCAGGCATGCCGCAACCCACCTGGGCGGAAGCGCATGCGGTCCCGGTGCGGGTCAACGGTACGACCACCGGTTTCATCGCCGTGATGCAGGATGTTACGGCGACACGGGTCCTTCAGGAGGAGCTGGGCCGGAGCCAGACCCGCCTGCAGCGGATGATGGACGCGGTTCCGGCGCTCATGGCGCACATCGATGTCACCGAAACCTACCAGTTCGTCAATGCCACTTACGCCGCGTGGTTTGGCGAGGCGGCGCCCAGGGTAGGCTCGACCATCCGCGACTTCCTCGGCGAGAGCGCCTACCTTCGTCTCAAGCCCTCCATCGACACTGTTATCTCGGGCCGCGCGGTGCGCCTTGAGATGGCCCAGAGCAATCTCCACGGCCTCGCCTTCGTCGGCGAGGTCAGCTATACCCCGGAGTTCGACGAGAGCGGGCGTGTCTGTGGGTTTTATGTCCTCGTCACCGATGTCACGCACCGCAAGACGCTTGAGGACGGACTCTATGCCGCCAAGGAGATGGCACAGGTCACCCTCGATTCCCTCGGCGACGCGGTCATCACCACCGACGAGACCGGCATCGTCACATTCCTCAACCGGCGCGCCCGGAAGATGCTCGCCCCGGTCGCCCACCGCGCGCTCGGCGTTCATGTCGACCAGGTCATCCGGCTCGTCGACCGCATGGGCCGGGTCACCCAGACCTCCCTGTCCCGGGCCATCGAGGAAGAGCGCCTCGTTGACATGCTCGCGCCCCGCAGGCTCGTCCTCAGCGAGGGGGGTGACGGAATTGAAATCGAGGATGTCGCAGCGCCCATCCGCATGCGCGACGGCATCGTGGTCGGCGGCGTGCTCGTCTTGCGCGATGTGTCCATCGCCCAGTCGGTTGCCGACCGCATGCGCCACCTGGCCGAGTCGGACGCCTTGACGGGCTTGTCAAACCGCATGGCGTTCGACGAGCACCTCGCCCGGGCTTTGCGTGAGCGGACGGGTACCGACATGGTCGCCATCCTTTTCATGGATCTTGACGGATTCAAGGCCGTCAACGATGTCCACGGTCATGCCGCCGGAGACGAGCTGCTGAAACAGGCAGCCGCGCGGTTTCTGGATGTTGCCCAGGCCGGGGACGTCGTTTGTCGCCTTGGTGGCGACGAATTTGCGGCGCTGCTCTCGCCAGGGTCGTCTTCAGCGGATGCGCTCCGACGGGCCCGTGCATTCGTCCGCATTGCCGGTGAGCCATTCCCTTGGTCGGGCATGGCCCTCCACGTGACGCTCAGCGTCGGCATTGCGGTGTCGCCCTGTGACGGAACCGATGCGCCGACATTGCTCCGCAACGCCGATACAGCGCTCTACGAGGCCAAGGAAGCGGGAAAGAACCGTGTGCGGCTCTACAGCGAGGATGTCCCGCGAGCTTGACCTTACAGCCCCGACCGTCCGAGCCGTGCCTGCATGGCGGCTGGCAACTCGTCCCACTGCCAGTCTTCCCAACGCGACACATCAGACAAAGGGGCCATCAGGCGCACCACACGACCACGCCTGTGACGGGCGGCGCGCCAGAGCGCTTCGGAATTGCGGGCGCGGGGATTTGCATCTGTCCCACCCAGCAGCGCCAGCACAACCTCCACGTGCCCTCGATGGCAAGCGTGCAGGAGCGCCGTATTCACGTCACTGCATGCCATCACATCGGAGTCCTGGAGCAACTGGTGGACACGCTTCGTGTGGCCATCCCATGCCGCATCGCAAAGCAGCCGGCTTTTCCTTGAATCCATGGGCGCCTCCCTGGCGCAAACGTCCTTCCTGGACGCCCTCAGTCAAGCAGACATCGGCCCGCTGTCAAGGGGTGTGCCGGTGATTGTCTGCATCGCTGCGCGCAACCGTCATCAGGAGCGCGGCGTCGTCCTCGACGATGTGCGCCGCCTCTTCGAGATACGCGTCAGCACGTGGCAAGTCGGCGCGAGGCCGTGACACCGCATCGGCGCCACGTTCGGTGGCGTCCAGCCCATCGTCGCCCTTCGGCACACCGTCTTGCTCGACAGGAAGTCCTGCCGCTGCATCAAGGGCGCGGCGACGCGCTGCCAGACCGGCAGCGACATGGAGGTCACTTTCCCTGCTTGCCTTCCGCGATGCGAGGTTCAACGACAGGGTGCTCCGCCCGGCAATGGTGCGCACGGCTGCAGCCTCGTCGAGTTCAAGCTTCCAGCGCGGGCTGTTCGCCACGCGCACATCATGCGCCTTGGACAACAGCGCCAACCGTGCGTGACCGGCCACATCTGCCTCAAAGGCAACGGGCTCGATTGTCGACGCAGGCAGCGCATTCTTGTAGGTTGCTTCCCCGAGGTCGAAATCGCCCGGCATGTCCGGAAACACGATGTCGGGCACGACACCGTTGCGCTGGGTGCTCACGCCGTCAATCCGGTAGAACTGGGCAATGGTGAGTTTCAGCTCGCCGAGCTTGCCGTCGGGCCCGTGACCGATGGCGTCGTCAAGGTCAACGAGGTTCTGCACCGTTCCCTTGCCGAACGTCTGTTCACCAACGACCACCGCCCGGGCCCGGTCCTGCAATGCGGCAGCAAAGATTTCCGACGCCGACGCCGACCCCCGGTTCACAAGCACGCCAAGGGGGCCCGTCCAGAGCGCCGCACTGTCCGGACTGTGCTGGACGTCGACAGCACCGACAGCGTCCCTGACCTGGACGACCGGACCCGCGCCGGCAAAAAGTCCGACCAGACCCTGGGCTTCATCAAGTGACCCGCCGCCGTTGTTGCGAAGGTCGACGACGACCCCGTCCACGCGCTCAGTCTTGAGCTTGGCCAGCATCGCGCCGACATCCCGGGTGACGCTCCGGTAATTCGCGTCCCCTGCGCGCTTGGCCTCGAAGTCCTCGTAAAACGAGGGGACCGATACCACGCCGATTTTCCGGCCGTGCCCGACATCGATGACCGACATCCGCGCTGCCTGGTCCTCAATGGTGACTTTGCGTCGGGTCAGCAGAACCGTCCGGGGCGCCGCATCGCCCTTTCCTTCTGCCGGCAGCAGCTCAAGACGCACGTCCGTCCCGGCCTTGCCCCGGATGAGCGTGACCACATCGTCCGTCCGCCATCCCACCACATCGGTTATTGCACCACTGGCCCCCTGACCCACACCTGTGACGCGGTCGCCGACCCGCACCTTCCCCGAGCGCATCGCGGGACTGCCGGCGACCAATTCGGTGACCTCAACGTACTCATCGTGGACCCGCAGGTAGGCACCGATGCCGTCAAGTGACAGTGACATCTCCGAATTGAACTGTGCGGCCGCCTTCGGCGAAAAATAGTCGGTATGAGGGTCGGTGGATTCTGCATAGGCCGTCATGAACAGCGGGAGCGCATCATCGGCCGTGGTCTTTCCCACCCGTGCCGCGAGATTCCTGTAGCGGCGGGCCAGGGTCTGGCGGATGGTGGCGTCGTCCTTTCCGGCCAGTTTCAGGCGCAGCCAGTCGTCCTTGGCATGTTCGCGCCAGAGCTCATGCAGGGCATTCATCGACGAAGGCCACGGCGCGTCCTTGCGGTCCACCTGGACCGATTCTTCTTCCGTGAAGTCAAAGCCCGTGCCGAGCAATGCCTCGCTATAGCTCGCCTGCGCTGCGACACGGCCAAGATAGACATTGATGGGCTCGAACGCGGCAGAAAGATCGCCCCGGTCAATGGACGCGCCAAGCGTTGCGCGCAGTGGTCCGAACCGCGCGATGTCGTCGGCGGTAAACACCGTCCGCTGCGGGTCGAGTTCGTCGATGAGATCGTCAAAGACAACCCGCGAAAAGTCCTCGTCCAGCGGCCGGGGCCTGTAGTGGTAACGCGTCATGAAGAGCATGGCCACTTTCGCCGCTGCCGCCTGGTCGTCGGTGGCTGACAGTGTGAATGTCGGCGATGCCGCGAACCCGGGTGAGGTGTCGCCGGCCGCCGCTCCGCTGGCCGCAACGACCAGGATACTTGCGATACCAATGAGACGATGGGGAAAGGAAGGACGCATGGAGGGGGCCAGAGGAAACAAAGAAAGGGAATGTATCGAAACGGCAAATCAGTTCTTCAGGCGCAAAGACAAAAGCGCAGCCATCGGCATCCGCCCGTGTGCCGGAGACCGCACCGGACCAGGTTCGTTCGGAAACGGCATCCGGGCCGATGGTCAGCAATTGCCCCATCAGAGGGTTCGCGCCCTGGCCACATCCGAAGCCGTGACCTGCCCCTGCTTTCCACCAAAATGGCCAATGACATAGTTGGCCAATGCTGCAACTTCGCTGTCGGTCAGGCTCCGCGCATACGCAGGCATGAAGATGTCCGTCTCCCCCACGCGCATGCGCACGCCATGCAAGATGGCCTGCGTGACGTTCTGCCCCGAGGGGTCATTGACGCTCGTCGCGCCTTTGAGTGCGGCATGGGCAACTTGCTGGCCCTGCCCGTTGTACTGGTGGCAGGCGGCGCAGTTGCCCGCGAAGAGTTGCTGGCCGAGCGACTGGGGCGAACCGTCTGCCGGCAGAAGGTCGGTCGATGCCACCATGGGGGCAGCGGCACTGTCGACCGTGACCGGCGAACCGCCCTTGCGTGCAGGCACCGTGCGCAGCCATGCGACCAGCGCTTTTGCATCCTCCGGATGGAGGTGCTGCAGGCTGTGTTCGACGGCCTCACCCATCGGTCCCATGGCGGATCCGCGACCCGCTGCGTGACCCGTCGTCAGGTAGTCAACGAGTTCGGCGTCACTCCACCCGCCCACACCATGGCTCGCGTCGGAGGTGATGTTCCATGCGCGCCAGCCCTGGACGGTTTCGCCGGCGAGTTCGTCACCATGGCGGAGGCCAAACCCGAGATTGCGGGGTGTATGGCACTCCGCGCAGTGGCCAAGGGCGGTCCCAAGGTACTCACCCCGGTTGACCGCCTCGCCCCGTGCAGGGTCGGCAACGAACCGCCGGTTGGCAAAGAAGGCCGCATTCCAGAACCCCATCGCCCATCGCTGGTTGAAGGGAAACCCGAGGTTGTTCTCGCGGTTGGGCTGCCGGACCGTCGGCAGGCTTGCGAGATAGGCACGGATGGCAAGCACGTCCGCCCGGCTCAAGGCTGTGTACGCGGTGTACGGGAACGCGGGATACAGGTGTGCGCCATCATCCCGGATGCCGTCCCGTACTGCGCGCAAGAACGCCTCGTCCGTCCACGAGCCGATTCCAGTGTCGCGATCGGCGGTGATGTTGCTCGAATAGATGGTGCCAAACGGGAGCACAAACGCGACGCCGCCAGCGAATGGCTTGCCACCCGGCGTGGTGTGGCATGCGGTGCAGTCGGCCATCTCGGTGAGGTACTTGCCGCGCTCAAGCACGGACGCGCCCGCAGGTGCACCGGCAAGCATGGGTGCCACGCCCTCCGCCGGGTCGACCCGGTTGAGAAGCACATAGCCTGCGACAGCGATGAGCCCGAGGACACCGGCGCCGGCGAGAATGATTCGACGTTTCATCCATGGTCTCCCGAGGGTCCCGTCCCGGCCGGGTGCACACCCTTGACCAGTTTTGCCGGGTCGACAGGAAGTTCACGCAGGCGAACACCGGTCGCGGCGAAGACCGCGTTGACAAGTGCAGGTGCGATGATGGCCGTGCCGAGCTCGCCGAGCCCCCCGGGGCTCTCCGTGCTCACCACCCGGTGCACTTCCACAACCGGCACTTCATTGATGCGAAGCACGCGGTAATCATGGAAGTTGCTTTGCTCGACGGCGCCATCCTTGACCGTCACGCGGCTAAAGAGCGCTGCACTCAACCCGAACAGGACGCCCCCCTGGATTTGCGCCTCGACGGAGCTCTCGTTGATGGCAATGCCGCAATCGACGGCGACGATGACGCGGCTCAACCGGACAAGGCCGTCGGGACCGACCTCGACCTCGACCACGGCCGCAACATGGCTCCCAAAGGGTTCACCCACCGCAACGCCCATGCCCCGGCCTGGCCCCAGTTTCCGACCCCACCCCGCCTTATCCGCAGCAAGGTCGAGGACGGCCCGCGTCCTCGGATTTTTGTGGAGGAGCCGCCGACGGTAGCGGACAGGGTCCTGGCCCGCCGCATGCGCCAACTCGTCAATGAACCCCTCGACCACGTAGAGGTTGTGCAGCGGTCCGACCCCTCGCCACCACCCGACGCGCATGCCCGCCGGCATGTCCTGGCGGACCCAGTCGACCTGGACGTTGGGAAGGTCGTAGGGGGTTTCTGCGGCACATTCAACGATATCGCCGTCGAGCCCATCCTTTGTCAGTGCCGCTGGCATGAAGCGCGCGAGGACCGACGGGCCTGTCGTGCGGTCGGCAAACCACACAGGCAACCCGCTGTCGTCGAGCACCGCCTCGACACGGTCGAGGTACGGTGGCCGCACGATGTCCTGCCGGATGTCCTCCTCGCGGGTCCAGATGACCTGCAACGGATACGCCACCTGCTTGGCGAAGCGGATGGCCTGCTCGACATAGTCGTGCTCGAGCCGCCGTCCAAAGCCACCCCCCAGGTACTGGGGATGAAACACGACCTTGTCGGCAGTGAGGCCGGTGATCGCAACGGCCGCATCCACGCAGCGCACCGGAACCTGGCTTCCTGCCCAAATCTCGCAGCGGTCAGCCGTGACGTGCACGGTCGCGTTCAGCGGCTCCATGGTCGCGTGGGCGAGCATGGGCAGCCGGTAGGTGGCAGAGATGGTCTGTCCGGTGGCCGGCCGCGTGCCGGCCTTCCGCCCGACAATTGGTTCAACCCGTCCCACCGCCGATTCGAGCATCGCAAAGAGTGTGTCGGTCGTCAGGTGTGCGTTCGGCCCGTTGTCCCACTCGATGTCGAGCGCCTCCATGCCTGTCCTGGCAGCCCAGAAGTGCTCCCCGACCACGGCCACCGCGTCATCGAGCCGGAGGACCGCGACGAAGCCGGGAACCGTCCGCGCGCGGGTGTCATCGACGCGAACGAGCCGACCTCCGAACACAGGACTGGCCCGGACGGTGGCGACCTTCATCCCGGGGACCTTGACGTCAATGCCAAAGGGCAGCGAGCCGTCAACCTTGCCGGAGGCATCCACCCGCCGCGCCGGTTTGCCGATGAGGGAAAAATCCGCCGGCGACTTCAGCGCGACGGCGCCGGGCATCGGCAGCGCGGCGGCGGCGGATGCAACATCGCCATACCCTGTATGCCGACCAGTCGGCCCGTGTGTAATGACACCCCGCGCGACACTGCATTCAGTCTCGGGCACCTTCCATCGCGCGGCCGCCGCGCTGACCAGCAGGGTCCGTGCAACGGCGCCTGCTTCGCGCAGCACCTGCCAGCCGCTCCGTGTGCTGGTCGACCCACCCGTCAGCTGGCCGCCGACGAGCGGCATGCCATAAAGCTCCGTGCTCGGGGGCGCGTGCTCGACTTTGACCTGGTCGAGGCAGACCTCAAGCTCCTCGGCAAGAAGCATGGCAAACCCCGTGTAGATGGACTGACCCATCTCCACGCTCGGAATGACAAGGCGCACGGCGCCGTTTGAGTCGATGCGGATGAAGGCATTAGGCGCAAACGCCGGATTGCCGTCCGCCATCGCCGCTGCAGCGTCGCCGGGCTGACGACGCGCGCTGATCATGGCCTTTGCGGGACCAGCATTCAGCCACAGGAAGGCGATGGCAAGGCCACCGCCCGCCGTTTGCAGGGCGCGCCTGCGGGAAGGATTGACGGGTGCATCATTGGCGGGCCTCACGCCTCGCCCCCTTCGGGTGCGGCAAAGACATCTGCGAGCGGTATCATGGCCGCCTTCTTGATGGCAGTCCGGATGCGCACGTAGGTTGCACACCGGCAAAGGTTTCCGGCCATTGCCGCATCGATGTCAGCGTCCGTGGGGCTCGCGACCCGTTCGACAAGGGCTGTGGCCGACATGATCTGGCCTGACTGGCAGTACCCGCACTGGACGACGTCGACATCAAGCCACGCCTGTTGGACCCGTCTGCCCGCCGGCGTTTGTCCAACGGCCTCGATGGTGGTGACGGCACGTCCCTTCAGAGCACTGACTGGCAGCACACAGGAGCGGACGGGATGGCCGTCGAGGTGAACCGTGCACGCGCCGCACTGGGCGATGCCACAGCCGAACTTGGTGCCGGTCAGACCGATGAGGTCCCGGAGCACCCACAGCAACGGCATGTCGGGCGGCGCCTCAACCTGATGCACCACACCGTTGACCTGCACATCGACCATCATCATTGTTCCCCGGGATTCCTGACCATGGCGACCATCGTCCACGACACTGCTCCGGCAGTCTTGTACACGTGTCGCTCCAAAATATGAAGCATGATGGCGATATAGTCATCCGACTGCATCCGCTGGAGTTCCGTCCATGAAGGCCGCCATCTACGAACACCAGGGCACTCCCCGTGATGTCCTCGCCGTCCGCGACCTCCCGACGCCTGAGCCGGGTCCTGGCGAGGTGCGGGTCCGCGTGCATTTCTCCGGGGTCAATCCCACCGACATCAAGGCGCGCGACGGCTTTGCCGGGCCCATGCGCTATCCACGGGTCATCCCCCATCAGGATGGCGCCGGTCAAATCGATGCCGTCGGCCCCGGCGTCGGTGCGCACAGGGTGGGCGAGCGCGTCTGGGTGTATGAGGCGCAATTTGGTCGTCCAAATGGCACCGCCGCCGACTGGGTTGTCGTCCCGTCCGCCAACGCCGTCCGGCTGCCGGACAACAGCCTGCTGGAGACCGGGGCTTGCCTTGGCATCCCGGCCATGACGGCCCACCGGTGCCTGTTCGCCGACGGCCCCCTCCACGGGCGCCGGGTTCTCGTCCAGGGTGGCGCAGGCGCGGTGGGCACGGCCGCCATCCTGCTTGCCAAGTGGGCAGGGGCATGGGTGGCGACAACCGTGAGCAACAAGGTCCAGGCCACGGTTGCATCAAGGGCGGGTGCGGATCTCGTCATCCTGCGGACGGCCACCGACGTTGCAACCGCCGTCCGGATTGGCACCGACGGCATTGGCGTCGACCGCATCATCGAGGTCAACGTCGTCGCCAATCTCGAGACTGACCTCGCCTGTCTCGCGCCAGGCGGGGTCATCAGCAGCTACGCCTTCACGACGCCCGGCGAGTCCCTCTCCGTCCCGCTCTTCCGGGCGATGGAAAAGGGCGCCCTGTTCCGCTTTGTGTTTACCTACACCACGCCCCGCGCCGCCAAGGACGAGGCCATCCGGGACATCACCAGTTGCCTTGTGGCCGGTGCCTATCACCCGGCCATCGGGCTTTGTGTTCCGCTTGCCGACATCGTCGAAGCCCACGAGAAACAGGAAGGTGGCGTGGTCGGAAAGGTGCTCCTGGACCTGATGCCTCCCCCCGCCCACTGAGTGTCAACCTGCCAGCTCCCCTGGCACGCGCGCTGGCATGGTTCCCACGGGATGGCCCCCGATGACCACCGCGCGCCGGTAGGCGTCGCGGGCATGGAGCCTGTCGAGATAGCGGCGAAGGACACCACCATGCCTGTCGACAAGGCCCAGTCCGTCGGCAAAGGCAACGAGGTACGCCATCTGGATGTCGGCCAACATGAGGCGAGCTCCGCACAGATAATCGTTTGCGGACAGTGCGGTTTCAACGCGCGCCAGGGCCTGCGCTCGCTCGCGTTGGACAACCGACCACATCACCGGTGTGAAGCCATCGGTGAGGCGACCAAGCAGTGTCGACATCAAGGGGGGCATCCCGCTGCCTTCGACGAACTCGAAGAGTTCGTCATGAATGGCGCGCGCGGGCGTGCCAGCTGCCGGCCTCAGCGCGCCGTTGTTCCGGTCGTGAAGATAGGCGAGTATCGCTCCCGACTCGGCAAGGACCAGGCCGGCGTCAATGATGAGCGGTGCCTTGCCCAACGGATGGAGCTCGCCCAGCGCAGCCGGTGCACGCATCCCCCTGAGCCTTGTGTGGGACACGAGCTGGTAGTCAATTCCAAGCTCTTCGCAAAGCCACAGGACGCGAAACGAGCGCGATTCGACCAGATGATGGACAATGAGGCTTCCCCCAGCCGCCTCCGGCGCATGTGCCGTCACTGCTTGGCAGAGAGTGCTGCAAATTGCTGCTGGAGGAAGCTGCCCGTGCTGCCGAGCTTTGTCATCAGGTTGTCGAGCGCCGTGTACTGCTTGGTCAGCTGCTTGCCGTACGCGTCCATCTTGGTGTCGAGATCCGCCGACTGGTCATCGAGGTCGTCGGATTTCTTGTTGAGGTTGTTCGTGCGCAGGGTCAAGATGCCGTTGGACGCTGTCCAGCCCGTGATGGCCTTGTCGAGCTTGCCGGCGATGCCCTTCTCGCCCGAGACGAGGTCCTGTGTTTCACGCGGATGGTTTGCAAGCTGGGTCTTGAGCTTGCTGGTGTCGAGCTTCAGGGTCCCATCGACCTGGAACGACAGACCCAGATCGCTCATCGAATGGGGACCATCGCCTCCGTCATGCACCTGGGTTCCGAGGATCTGCGACATCTGGCCCTTGATGGAGGTGATGGTTGCATCACCAATGAGCGCACCGACCTGCTTGTGCGCCTTGTCGTACATGGTCAGCGTCTTGTAGCTCGACTGGAAGTTGTTGTACGCACTCACCAGTGCCTGCATGGCCGTGACGGTCGCGTCCGGGTCATTGGCCACCGTCACCGTGCTCTCCCCGGCCTTCGAGAGCGTCAGCGTGACCCCGTCGATGGCGTTGCTCACGGTATTTGACGCGCTGGTCACCGAGAGCCCGTCGACCGTGAACGATGCATCCTGCGCCTTGACGGTCGGGGTGTCCTTGGACGGGTCGAACGCAAGACCGTCAAGGCCCCCGTCACCGCCCGAGGTCGTGACCGTAAACGCGTTGGCCGCTCCCGTGTTTGACGAGGACAGCACCAGATGCGCGCCATCGCTGCCGTTGACAATGCTCGCGGTCACACCGGGATTGTCCTTGGCCTTGTTGATGGAGTCACGGATGTTTTCGAGCGTATTGGCATCGGACTTCACATGCAGCGTCATGCTCTTGCCACCGACCGAGATGGTGAGGCTGCCCGTGCCCAAGGCCCTCTTGGCATCGCCCAGCGCAGGCGAGCTCGTCTTTTGTGCTGTGGCGAGCTTGTCGACAACAATCTTGTAGGCGTTCGGCTGCGCGCCCGAGTCTGATGTCGCCGAAAGAATCGACGTGTCCGACACGGATGTCTTGTTCGTCTTGAAGGCCGTCCCGTCCGACAGCCCCTTGATGGCAGAGTCAAGGGCCGACAGCGCCGAGGTCAGCGTCCCGATGGCTGTCAGCTGGGTCGTGACCTGCGACTTGTTTTCAGCAATCTGCTTGTCTTTTGCGGCCCGCTTGTTGGCCACAAGGGAGCTGACAATCTGGTTGACGTCAATGGAGCTCGAACCGACAGAAGAGGTGGCCACCGAAGGGTCCTTCTCACGCAGGGCGCACCTTGCGCCGCTTCATGATTTGAAGCGTACATGGATTTTTCGACAAGGCAAGGAAAAACACGCAGCAATCAATGGGTCAAATCGGCCGGGCAGACCACTCCCTCTGTTCGTTGAACAAAGCCCGGCGCAGGAAGGCGAGCACTTCCCCGGCCCGCCCGGCTTCGACGAGCTGATGCGACGTCAGCCCCTCACAGCACGAAAGCCCCGCTTCGAAAAACCAGCGCACGCGCTCGACAGGACAAGCCTCGAGCGCCGCAGCCAGATGGAGGATATCCATCGTCACCAACTTTGCGTCTGCCAGGCCGGCGCTTCCGGCCCCCTGCCCCTCCACGATGGCCATCAAACCCTCCCCAGGTCGCGCTCCACGGCCCAGCCGCCCGGCACGGCGGTCGCCCTTGTTATCGGAACGCACTGTAACCGGCTCTTTGCACCACGCTTGGATGAGGCCACCGCAAAGACGATGTCCACACCTTCGTATAACGTTGACTTGCTCCGACTTCGCTTCAATACTTGAAGTCTTCAATCGATGCCGGCCGCCTGGCTCGTCGGACGCGGCTCGGGCCGCCAGTAACTCGCCCCGGAAATCAGCACGAGGATCCGATGGAAGCAAATGCCGTGACGGAAGACGAGATCCGCCAGCAGTTGCGCAGGCTGTGCAGCCAGGGCCGGCATGGACCGGCCAACCTGAGCCGGCCGGTTGCAGCTGTCCTCAAGGAGCACGGGCTTGCCGAGCAACTGAGTGACACCATCTGGATACCCACGCCACGCGGGCGAAGCTGGTGCGAGACGGAAGAAGCGCTCGGCCCGGCGCTTGTACAAGGGACACCCCATCCGGCCGAGCCCCTTGACGCTAAGCCTACAGACAGAGGACATCGATGAGCGCCCTGCAATGGACAACACTGGTCCACGCCATCATTGCGACCCTTGGACTCGGCACGGGCCTTGTGGCCACTGGCAGACTCGTGTCCCACCGGCCGCCCGGGGTGCTGCTCCGCTTCTTCTTTGCGTTTGCCTCCCTCACTGACGCCACGGGCTTCCTGTTTCCGTACCGGGACATTCTCCCGACGCACCTTGCGGCCATCGCGTCGCTCATGGTCCTTGGCGTGACGCTGCGCGGCTACGTGGTGGCCCACCAGCACGGCGCCTGGCGGGGGATCTACCGCGTCGGCGTCATCACCAGCACCTACCTGTTGGCATTGATGGCAACGCTGCAGGTGTTCTCCCAGCCCGGCTCCACTCCGGCAGCCATCCATGCCCCCCGGCTTTTCCTCGCGACCCAGGGGTTGCTGCTCGCCGCGTCGCTTGCCGCATGCGTCCAGTCCCTGCGAGCAAGGCCGGGGCGTCGGCGGCGCACCACCCCTCCGATGGAAGTCCATCCATGACCCATGCCCATCGCCGCCGGCACGCGTATCTTGTCGTCGCCGTGACCTTCATTGCCTTGCTGCTGTCTGCAGGCATCCGCTCTGCGCCCGGCGTCCTCATGGTGCCGCTGGGCATCGCCTTCGGCTGGGACCGCTCGGTGGTGTCGACCGGTGCTGCAACCGGCATCTTCCTCTATGGGCTGGTCGGCCCGTTCGCGGCCGCCTTGATGCTTTCGTTTGGCATCCGCAGGACGATGATGAGTGGCTTGCTGGTCATTGGTGCTGCGACCCTTGCCAGCCTGTGGATGACAGAGCCCTGGCATTACCTTTTGACCTGGGGCGTGTTTTCGGGCATTGGCTCGGGCGCCCTCGCCGGCGTGCTGGGCGCCGCCGTGGTCAACCGCTGGTTTGCCACGCGCCAGGGCCTGATGATTGGCATTCTCAGCGCAAGCACGGCGACCGGCTCACTCATCTTCCTGCCCTTTCTTGCCTGGCTGTCCCGCAATGCCCAGTGGCAGCCGGTCGCCATCGCTGTCTCCGCCGCATCACTCGCCATGGTCCCCGTGGTGTACTTTCTCGTGCCGGAGCATCCCCACCATGTCGGCGCACGGCGCGTGGGCGAGACCGACGCATCCCCGCCGCCGCCCGCGCCCCGGCAGGCAAAGACGCCCATGGCCGCCATCCATGTGCTGTCCCGCGCCTGGCGGGCCCCGGCGTTCTGGCTTCTTGCCGGAACCTTCTTTGCCTGCGGCCTGACCACCAACGGGCTCGTTGGCACCCACCTCATCGCCTACTGTGGCGACCATGGGATACCCCCTGTGCATGCGGCCGGGTTCCTGTCGATGATTGGGCTTTTCGACCTCATTGGCACGACCGCCTCGGGTTGGCTGACCGACCGTTACGACGCCCGACGCCTGCTCATCGGCTTTTACACCCTCCGGGCCGTCTCGCTGCTCATCGTGCCCTTCGTCGAATTCTCCACCGCGAACCTGACGGTTTTCGCGGTGTTCTTCGGCCTCGACTGGATAGCAACCATCCCCCCCACGCTCAGACTCGCCAACGAGGCATTCGGGGAGCAGGACGCGCCCATCGTCTTCGGCTGGGTCGTCGTCGCCCATCAGCTGGGCGCAGCCGGCGCTGCCGTCGGCGCCGGAGCAGTCCGGCAGACGGCAGGGTCTTACCTCCCGGCATTCGTTGCGGCCGGTGTCATTGCGCTCGTCGCCGCAGCGGTCCTCGGCGTGTCCTCCTGGCAACAGACTCGACGCTTGCGTCAGGGTGCGCAGGTGCCCGTCGCGTCATGACCTGTTGCTGACGCCTCAGGCGTCCACGCCCCGGGGATGGCGCCGCACGTCGAAGAAGGCGTGACGGCGCCTTGCGCGCTCGTCCGAAAACGACGGGCTGATGGCCGTGATGCATTCGTCGAACCGGAAGGGAAATGCCTCCTCCGGCATCCGCTCGCCAGGCTCGATGGCCTCGCCTGTGCAGCGGACGACCAGCGTGATGGGCAGTGGCTCATCGTCTGCGTATGCCGTCCACCGCACGCCCCAGTCCCGCATGGCCAGCAAGATGGCATCGAACTCCTTGCCCTTGTCCGTTGAGTAGTACTCATAGCGCGGAGGACGGTCGGTATACTGGCGCCGCTCGATGACCCCGTCGTGCTCGAGCCGTTTGAGACGGGTGGAAAGGAGAAAGGAGGACATCCCGGTCTGCGCCTGAATCTCGTCAAAGCGCGCATTGCCCATGGCCAGCTCCCGGAGGATAAGCAGGGTCCAACGGTCACCGACCACCGCAAGGGTTCTCGCAATGGGGCAAAGGCTCCCGGAGATTTCCTCCCAGTTCATGCAACGCTCCTGTTTCCCTTGGGTCGACACGACGCGCCAGTCACACAGTCTGCCACCACCGCGTGGCGATTTTCCAGACCCGGACAGATGCCACTTCAATTATTGCTTCATGTGCCCATCGATGGAAGACGCCGTCAGCGGCCACATCGTACACATTTACGGCAAACGCATCTGTGCGACCCAGAGACAGCAAAAAAAGGGGGCCGCATGGCCCCCTCCTTTTCCTTGCCTGTCGTGGAAACCTCAGAACGTCAGCATGCCCCAGACGCCCACTTCGTTCGTCTTGTAGTGATAGGGCGTGGCGTCCGGTCCATCGAGCTTGTTGTGCTTGTAGACAAGCGCGAGCTTCATGTTCTTGAGCACCTCGTAAGACACGCCGCCGTTCCAGTACTTGTCCTTGATTTTCCGCTGGACACTGGCGAGGTTTTCGTACTTGTAGTCCACGTTGTCGTAGCGGGCAAAGGCCGCCCACTGATCAACAAACTTCCAGTCAGTCCACAGGGAGTACCCGTCAGCCTTGTCCTTCGTGGTCCCTGACGCGGTACCGACCCCCGCTCCCGCGCCCTGGTACTTGAGGATGTCGTCCCAGTTTTCGGTGTGGAAATACTCGCCACCGATACCCCAGGACGCGTCGCGCCAGGCGAGCAAGGCATCGCCACGGGTCGCCGTGCGGGTCGGCGCACCGCCGTCCGTGTCATTCCCGCGCTTGCCGCTGTAGCCACCCACGGCGACAACCATCTGCTCGATGGGCGAGTACCCGATGCGCGCTTCCGTGTCCACCGACTTCGACCGGCTGAGGTTCCGGTATCCGCGCCCGTTGACCACAGAGACCTGGTAGTTGACCGAGTTGTCGCCCGTTGTTGCGCCAAGGGCGTGGATGCCCCAGTCTGAGGAGTTGCCAAACGCGCCCACGCCGCCCGCCGTCGCCGTGCTGCCGCTGCGACCACCCTCAAACGAACGGTCGGTGATGGTGTTTTCGACGAAACGGTAGCCGTACCACTTCTCGACGAACGGGATCCAGGGCATGTCCGCCGCACCGAAGCGGACGGTAAAGAGCCTGTCGAACTTGCCCTGCACGTAAGCCTTCTTCACGAAGAGAATGGTCGAGCCGAAGTTGACCGTGCCGGACGACGAGGAGATGTTGCCGATGTAGTTGAAGTCGGTCGTGAGGTTCGCCGACCAGACATCATCGAACGTGTGGTCAACCGTCAGGTAAAAACGCTTGACATCAAAGCCAGTGCCGTTCACCGCGCCGTGTCCGTCGCGCTTGCTGTTTGCGCCCGTGCCGGTCTTCTCATCGTGACTTTGGTTGGTCACATCAAAAAACATTGTTCCGCCAACCCTGGTGTTGGCAACAAGCTTGTCGAGTGCGTCGAGCTTCTTGGCAAGGGCGTCTGACGGCTTTGCGGTCGCCATCTGCACATCATTGACCACCTTTGCCGTCTCGACCTGGGCGTCCGCCTGCGCGTCTTGCCTTGCCTTGAGATCAGCGATGGTTCCCTGAAGAACGGCAATCTGACGCTGCATTTCCTGAAGCACTTCATCACTGTCTGTACCGGATTTAGCCGGTATCGACTTCTTGGTCGCTGCGATGACGGAAGAAGGGTGCGATGCGAGCGCGATGCATACGCAGGCGGAAATAGCACGAAGCGCCAACCTGGCGGACGGGACGGATGACATGGAAGGTATACCCCTGATGGACGTCTAATTGGCGCGATGGTGCGCCAAACCGCCGCAAATGCTCAGTTTTCTCCATGGCAGTCCCGAGACGTTTCCATGACATTGACATGTCAAGCCATGTTTCACGCGAAGCATCCAACGAAAACAACGGGTTTTTACAAACGCCTCCTTGACATGTTTTTTCCTTCGCTTCAATATCTGAAGTGTCTATCAAGTGAGCCAAGCCATGTCCGACCTGCCCTCTCTCCGCCACTCCATTGGCCCCCTCGGCTTCGGCGGCGCGCCGCTGGGCAACATGTTCCGTGCGGTCACCGAAGCGCAGGCGGAGGAAACCCTCCATGCCGCATGGAATGCCGGTATCCGCTACTTCGATACGGCACCGGTCTACGGCACCGGGCTCTCCGAGCACCGGTTCGGGCACGCCCTGAGGAGCCGTCCGCGCGACGAATTCGTCCTGTCGACGAAGGTGGGACGCATGCTGCGCGCCAACCCTGGCTCTGACGGCAACGTGGGTCCCTTCGTCGGCGGCCTGCCCTTCGATGTTGCCTATGATTACAGTGCCGATGGCGCAAAACGCTCGGTGGAAGACAGCCTGCAACGCCTTGGCATGTCACGCATTGACATCGTCTACATCCACGATATTGCCGAGGACGTCCATGGTCCGGGCTGGAAGCCGCTTTTTGACGAGGCAATGACTGGCGCTGCGCAAGCGCTCGATGACCTCAAACGCCAGGGTGTCATCCGGGCCTGGGGACTGGGCGTGAACACTGTCGAGGCCTGCGAGCGCGCGCTCGGCCAAAGCAATCCTGACATTTTCCTTCTCGCCGGCCGCTACAGCCTGCTCAACACGCCCGCACTCGACAAGTTGTTCCCGGACTGCCTCGCCAGAGGCGTGGACGTGGTCGTTGGAGGACCGTACAACTCGGGACTGATTGCTGGTGGAAACAACTACAACTACCGCGAGGCCGAAACGCACGAGGTGGCTGCGCGCGACGCCCTGACGGCGGTGGCAGCACGCCATGGTGTCGACCTGCGCGCGGCGGCCCTGCAGTTTTGCGAAGCCCATCCGGCCGTTGTATCGGTCATCCCGGGCACGTCAACGCCGGCACGAGTCGCCGAAAACGTCGCGCTCCTCGCCCAGCCCATCCCGGATGCCTTCTGGGCTGAGCTGAAGGCGGCCGGACTTATCCCCGCACACGCACCGACGCCCGCCACACCGGCGTTGGCGAGCGCCTGATGTCTTCCGTGCGCGCGCCGGACGAGCCGGATGCCGCTGCCTCCGGCCCCGGCCCCGGCCCCGGCCCCGGGCCCCGGGATGATTTGGTGAGGCTGACCACCGTCGTGGCAGACACCCGCCGCTGCGAAGGCCGCGCCCGCCAGGAGACCGTCTCGCTTCGCCAGATGGCCCTCGTCCAGGAGCGGGCACTTGTGCTGCATGTCCACGCGTCGGCAGGGAGACGTGACATGCTCCTCATCACCTTTGCAGGCCTTCGCATTGCCAGCGCGCCGGTGCCCCGCCCGCTTCTCGTCAATTTCACGAACGGCCCGGCGGCCCGGACACAGCAAGGCACCGCAGCCCTCGCGCACGCCCTGGACGACGCGGTGCGCACGATGCCCGCCAACAGCCGCCTTCTTGCCCACCTTGCCCTCGCACTCCAGGCCCTCGCCGGTGACGGGGGCGCCGCACAGGGGCCCCCCGCTTCGGGCCTGTCGGACGCGCAGTTGCGTCGGGCACTGGCCTTTATCGAGGAACGGTTCAGCGAGCCGTTGAAGCTTGCCGACATGGCGGCCGCCTGCGCCTTGTCGCCGGGTCACTTCGCCCGTGCATTCCAGGCCAGCACCGACAAGACGCCCTACCGCTGGCTCCTCGATCGCCGTATCGCCGAGGCCCAGCGGCTGCTGGCCATGACAACGACACCCCTCCTGCAAGTCGCCCTCGCGTGTGGCTTTGCATCGCAAAGCCACTTCACTCGCATCTTCCGCAACACCACGGGCACGCCGCCCGGCGTCTGGCGGCGCTCGGCGACCACCTTTGGGTAGTCAGCCGTGTGCGGCAAGGCGGCCGGCTTCGCGCTCCCGACGCCGCCAGCGGTCCGGCGACTCCCCGAAGGCCTTGCGGAACTGGCGGCAGAGGTGGGCCTGGTCATAAAAGCCGGTTTCAACGGCAATGGTCAGAAGGCTCATGTCGGTCGTGACCATCAAGCGAGCCGCCGCCTCGACCCGCCGACGGGTCAGGAACCGGAACGGCGTCGTTCCAAAGGTGGCCTTGAATGCACGGTGGAACGCGCCCTTGCTCAAGCCGGCGCATGCGGCCAGTTCGCCACCCGTCAGCGCCCGGTCATAGCCCTGCTCAATCATGGCAAGGACCGCCTTGCGCCGACGCTCGGTAAGCGCTCCGGACGGCAAGGCGTGAAGGCAGGTGACAGAGGCCGAAGGTGGGCCAGAACGCCCCGCCATACGCGCCCCTTCCCCGGGTTCATCCTGCGCACTCCGGGGCACCGCCCGCATGGGGACCACTGATTGGTTGATTCGTCCGCTCATGGCCCCTCCGGCGCCGCATGGTCGTGGTGCCATGCGGGGTCACTCGCAGACAGACCCCGGGCATGACGGGGTCATATTACTTCATTATTTGAAGTCACGAAAGCGCACCATCTCCCGGCTTGGCAGCGGGCGATGCGTCCGCCTTCGGCAGCGCAAGGCCGTGGAAACGGAAGACGCCTTCGAGAAGGCGGCGGATGAACCCGTCCGGGTGCTGCGGGCCACGGCCGGGTTCATTCCCCTGCCGCTCGGCGCGCGCCTGGTAGTCAAGGAGCGAGTCGAGCATCAACCGCGCGACCTCGGGCCGGGATGCGAGAAGCGCCGTAAGGTCTGCCTTGGCCAGACGGAGCGCATCCACGGCGGTGATGGCGCGGACACGCACGCCGGCGCCAGCGCCAGTCAGGATGCCTGCGCGGCCGAGGGCCTCCCCCGGACCCAGACGTCTGACCTCGCGGTGCGGGCCGGAAGGCTTGTCAAGAGAGCCGACCCCGCGTGCAAAGACCAAGAGCGCATGACCATCCGTGCTGTCTCGGTCATCATCCAGAATGGTCTCACCCGGCCCGAAATGCACCCATGTTGCCGTGGCCGCAAGCGTCCTCAGCTCGTCCATCGTCAGCGGCGAAAAAAGCTCGAGCCCGGCGAGAAGCGCCAGGGCACGTGTATCGCGGCGCCCCTCGTCGCTTGCCGTGACGGTCATCACGCCCTCGGCTGCAAGGTGCTGGCAGGCGAGCTCGATGAGCTCGCTTCTGACCTCGCCGCGTGTCCCGGCCGTGGGCGCGTAGGCCACAAGCTCATAGGCGATGCTGCGGTCTCCGACACTCACCGCCGTCGCGCTGGCCTGCGGGTCGGCCAGTGCACGCATCGATGCCTGAAGCGCATGGCGCAGCGCAGGCAGCACGACGCCTGGGCTGTGGACGTGCGGGATGTGGATGCTGACCGTGACGCCGTGGAGGTTTGACGGCTGGCTGTAGTTGAGAATGTCAGCCTTTGCCGCGACGCTGTTGGGCACGACCACGTGATTGCCGTTTTCATTGAGGAGCGTCGTCGCACGCCAGTTGCGCTGGACAACCTTCCCCTCCGTCTCGCCAATCCTGACGAGGTCCCCGAGGCGGAAGGGCTGGGTCGCGTTGAGGACAAGACCGGAAAACACATCGGCAAGCGTGCTTTGCACGGCGAGGCCAAGAACAATGGCCACGGCGCCCGATGTGGCAAGAACGCCCCGGATGGGCACATCGAAAACAGACCGGACGGCCCCGAGCAGGGCGACAAGAAACACGAGAGCGCTGGCGAGATCCTGGGTCAGCCGTTCCTCCCGCCAGCTTGCGGGCAAGAGGTGCCTTGCAATGAGGGCGGCCAGATGGGCTCCCTGGAACCACCACACGAGTGCCAGGGCCGCGTCGACCGAGCCTTCGACAGCATCCGGGTCGTCCGGAAGCGGGTCAAACGGATGGATGCCGAGCAGCCAGAGCGCATAGCTTAGGCCGGCAAACAGCAAAAGGCGCATGGCAATGCGCGTGGCCTTGCGGTCGACACGGGTAAAGCGCCAGGCAAGGAAGTCAACGAGGAGAAGACCAACGCCAAGCGCCAGTCCACTGTCTGCAATGGCCATCACGCTTCCCAGGTCAGGCCGTGGCCGCCCTCAGGCGGCCTCCGGTGGCGGGGGCGGACGCTGCAGGAGGGCAACAAGCACAAGCCCGGCCGCTGCGGTCCCCGCCACCATGAGAAAGGTATCGGCGTAGCTCATCGTCTGCGCCTGCGTCCGGACCGCATTGGAGAGCAAGGCCACGGACCGCCCCGTATTTGCAGGGTCCTGGCTGCCAAAGCGCGCCAAGGGCCCGCTCGTGTACTGGCTGAGCCGGGCAACCGTGTCCGGCTCCCCTGCACCTACATGCAACCCGATGAGGTTGGAACGCACCTGACCGGCGACGCGCTGGTAGGTCTGGATGACGGCCACTGCAATCTCGCCACCGAACAGTCGCGCTGTCTGCGCAATGGCGCCGAATGTCAGCACGAGCGCCGGCGTCAGGTGCAAGACGAAGTAGTACACGAGGGCGGTGAGCACCATCGTCTGTCCGACCGCCTGCAGGAGCATCGAGGGGATGAACTGGCGTTCGGCCCAGTCGGGGGTGACGAAGCTCGCAAGCAGGCAGGCGGTGCAGACAAATCCCACCCCGGCAGCCAGCACATAACGGGCGTCGACACGCAGCAGGATGGCGCCGACGACTGGTCCGATGAGCACCTGGGGCAGTGCAACCCACAGCAGCAGGTCACCGACCTCGGAGGGGCGAAACCCAGCGACCGTGGTCAGGAACTGGGGAACGAGGAAGTTGCTGCTGAGCACGAGCATGCGCGACAGGGCAAGCAACATGGTCATGATGAGGATGTTGCGTTTCGTCAGGAAGCGGAAGTCGATGACCGAGTGGGGACTGGTCGACGCGTGGAAGGCAAAACCGGCCAGCAGCACAAGCCCGCCAAGCCCCAGACCGACAATGAGACCCGACGACGCCCAGTCAAGCCGGTTGCCCTGGTCAAGGCAGGCATAGATGAGTGAGAAACCTAGGCCAGCCAGCCCCATGCCCCAGTAGTCCCCCTTGCCGAGCTCGTCCCGGTTGACGGGCTCCCTCGGGATGCCGGCCCTGATGCAGAACATAAGCATGAGCGCGACGGGAAGGTTCTGCCAGAAGATCCATCGCCATCCGCCGTGGTCGATGTGCCAGCCTTCGAGCGTTGCGGCGATGTTGAGGGTGAGCTCGAGGTTCAGTGCGTAGGCACTGATGCCGAGGACCCAGAAAGGCTTGGGCAGCGTCTTGACGACGACACCGATGGTCAGCGGGATGAAGGTGCCAGACCCAAGGCCGGCGAGGAACTGCATGAACAAAAAGCTCGGCAGCCCCGGGCAAAAGGGCAGCAACAACTGGGACACCGCATAGAGGATGGCGCCCCCCATCAAGGTGCGCCGCAACCCGAAGACAAAGCCGAGCCATGCAGAGACGGGCCCGATGAGCATCTGCGCGACGCTAAACGAGGTTGTAATCCAGGCGCGCTCATCGACCCCCGCCCCGATGGCCGAGCCGATATCGACGAGGCCGAAGCTCGTCAGACGAGCCGACATTGTCGAGAGCAGCGCGGCGAGCATGACTGCCGCAACACCAAGCCATGGCCGGCTCGTCGGATTCTCCACGGGGCCAGTGGCAATGCGCTGCGGGCCCTGTCCAGCCTCCAGCACGCCTCAGTCCTCCGTGCCGTGCGTGTCGATGGTTGCAATCACCGACATCCCCGGCCGGAGCAATGGTCGACTTTCTGCCGGCACATCATCGAGGACAATCTTCACGGCGAGCCGCTGGATGACCTTGGTGAAATTGCCGGTGGCGTTGTCCGGGGGCAGGAGCGAGAAGCGCGCGCCCGACGCGGGTGACCAGCTGTCGACATGACCGTGGAACACCTTGCCCGGGAAGGCATCGACCGACACCCTGGCCGGTTGGTTGACCCGCACGCGCGTGAGCTGTGTCTCCTTGTAGTTGGCCACGACCCAGACATTGGGCAACGCGACCACGCTGATGACCTGGGTACCCGTCCCCACGTACTGGCCCGGTCGCACCTGGCGGAGACCAACGACACCATCGGTTGGTGCCCGAATCTTCGTGTACCCGAGGTTGATGCGCGCAAGGTCGAGTGCGGCTTTCTCGGACGCAAGTGACGCATGTGCCGCAGCGAGCTGCGCGTCGAGGGTGCCGAGCACTTTCCGTGCGGCCGACTCCTGCGCCATTGTCTGCGCATGGGCGGCCGCTGCCTGCTCATTGCTTGCCTCGGCCTGGTCGACAGCCTGCCGTGAGGCAAAGTGTCCGGTCGAGAAAAGGTTGCGCTGGCGCTCGACTTCCAGCTTGTTGAGTTTCGTACCGGCATTGGCAGACGTGACGCTTGCCACCGTGGCCGAGATGGTCGCGCCCTGCTGGTCGCGCTGGCGCTCGAGGACGGCAATCTGTGCCTGGCCCTGGGCAAAAGCCGCCTCGGCCTGTGCCACCTGCGCCTCGTAATCCTCGCTCGCAAGCGTTACGACGACGTCCCCCTTTTTCACCTGCTGGAAATCGCCGACATGGACCGCCTTGACGTAGCCCGGGACGTGTGCCGACAGCGGGACAACGTCGCTTTCGAGGTATGCATCATCGGTTCGCTGCCGGGCTGCAGCGCCTGACCACATGTTCCAGCGCGCAGCGAAGATCCACACGGTGGCAATGGCAACAACAACGATAAGCACCCTGACACCGATGGCCAGCCAGCGGGTTGCGAAAGAAGGAGACGGCGATGCCGGCACGGGGGCGGGTTGGTTCATGAACGGGTCCAGGTGGTGCAACGGCAGGTCGTCACGCAGGAGCCAGCCTTGCCCGCGTCGAGGCAACAGCGTGGACAGACAACCCAGATTTGCTTCATATCCTGAAGCCACTGACAAAGCACCGTCAAGCACACGTGTGTATGACCTCCATCACGGTCATGAACATGGGCGTGCCGCAGTCATGACCAAGCGGCCATGCCGCAACCCAAGCCAAGCTCGAAAGAGCGTGGTTTCTGTCCGGCTGACCGCCAGGACTGCGCCAATGACGCCGGAGTTGCAATGACCATCGCCGAAACCCGCTCGCCCAGTGACGCCGCCCTTCTCGTCCGCCCCGATGTCACGTTCCTGGCCGCCGTCATCTCCGGCGCATGTTTCGAACGCAACGCGCTGGTAATCCGACACCCGAACCGCCCGCTCACCGACACAGGACACACACCGTGACGCATGTCCTTTTCATGTTTGATGTCCTCGACGCCAGCGCTGCCAGCGCCTATGCGCAAGCTGCCCTTCCCCTGGTATCCGCTCATGGCGGCACTTTGGTCGGAACTGCGCCCGCTGCCACATTCTTCGGTGCATCCACCCACAGCCGCTCTGCCCTGTTCTCCTTCCCTGACCGCGAAAGTGCCGAACGCTGGCACTCGGATCCGGCCTATCAGGCATTGCTTGCCCTCCGGGGAAGGGCGATGGACTGCGTTGTCCATATCCTCGCGTGAGGCCGGCGTCGTGCCCCCGCGCCTCGGCCAACCTGCGGTGGTTCCGCCCGTAGCAAGCCTGTTCCTGACCAACGCACCCCTGGTCGGCAGCGTCCTGCGCAGCGGCGGCCCGGTCGCACGGGGCATCCGGGCCCCGTGACGCCCCTTCCACCGAGGATCCGTCGGGCGAGGCTGCTCACACCCGCCGTGTGCGACCGCTTGCGCGCGCACGTGGCCGCGCATCTCGACGAGTCTCTGGGACCGGCTGATCTCGCAAGGGTCGCCGGTCTGTCGGTCAACCACTTCCATCGCGCGTTCAAGGCCACCTTCGGCCTGACACCATATGCCTATGTGCTCGATGCGAGGCTTCGCCATGCTGCATCCCTGCTTGAGCGCACCCACCTCCCGCTCCGGGACATCGCCGCTGCGGGCGGATTTTTCGACCAGGCGCATCTGGCCAACACATTCCGGCGTCTCCATGGCATGTCGCCGAGCCGCTGGCGCCGCGTCCACGGCGATCCTGATGGGCCAGGCCTTGCCGAGATTCCGCATTCGCCCTCCCCGGACGCCGTCACACTCCCTCCCCTGCAGGTCGCGCCACTCGTCGTCTAGGCGCCATCGCGACAGGGTTCGGATCGCAAGGTCTTGGAAATTACTGTGCCACGCCTTGCGGCGCCCCGAGAATCGGCGGAGAATCTGCTGCTAATTCTGAAGGAGCCCCTCATGAGTTGGGACGAAGTCGACGAGAGCGTTTGCCCCATTGCCCGGTCGTTGTCCGTCGTCGGCGACCGATGGACGCTGCTCATCCTCCGTGAACTGTCCATGGGCTCGTCGAAGTTCGACGAAATCCAGGCCCAGACGGGCATGTCATCGTTTCTCCTGTCGACCCGGCTCAAGCGGCTTGAGGCGGACGGCGTCATCGAGCGAGTTCCCTACAGCGACCGCCCCGTCCGCTATGAGTACTTCACGACGGAAAAAGGCAAGGAGCTCGACCCGGTTCTTCTCGCGCTCCGCAGCTGGGGCATGCGATGGGGCAAGTACCGGAAAAACGAGCCACCGGCGGTGCTTCTCACCCTCAAGCGCAACGGAGACGTCGTGGATGCCGACTGGGTGCCGGGCAAGGCCGACACGCCGTTCACCTTCGACCTTTGCGACGCGACCGTGGGCCGAAAGTTCAAGGCGGAACGCGAGGGGCGGGCCGCTGCGTTCCGGGCCGCACGACGGGCTGCCGCCACGAAGTCCGACTGAGCCGGCCCTAGGCCAGTTCCGGCCTGAGGAACTGGTGGATGGCCTGGACGACCACCGAGCCTTCCCCGACGCTCGACGCGACACGCTTGACGGAGCCCGAACGCACATCGCCCACGGCAAAGAGCCCCCGGAGCTCGGTGCCAAAGACACCCGTCCGGTGGGACAGGACTTGGTCACCGGTCGGAACGAACCCCTTGGCATCCAGGGTGAGTGCATCCCGCAGCCACTCGGTGTTGGGGGACGCGCCAATCATCACAAACAGGTTGTCGGCATCTACACAGGTCTGCTCACCAGAGCGAACATTGCGCCAGGAGACGTGCTCCAGGCGTTCGCGGCCAGACAGGGAGACGACCTCGCTGTGGACATGGAGTGTGATTCGAGGCGAGTTGTTGATGCGCTGGACCAGGTAATCGGACATGGTCTCGGCCAGCCCACCGGACCGGATGACCACGTGGACGTGCGCGGCAAGACGCGAGAGATAGACCGCCGCCTGGCCCGCCGAGTTCCCGCCCCCGACGACCACGATGTCACTGCCCGCACACCCCGAACCTTCGATGGCCGTTGCGGCATAGTGGATGCCACGTCCCTCGAACCGGTCAAAGTCGTCCAGCTCGAGCTTGCGGTACCGGGCCCCGCTTGCAGCAACAACGGCCCGGGCGCGGACGGTGGTCCCGTCGTCGAGGTCAAGCTCGAAATGGCACTCAAACTGCCGCAGACGCAAGACGGTGCGCGAGATGGTCAGTCTTGCCCCGAACTTCAGGGCCTGCACCTGGGCGCGGCTCGCCAGTGCGTGTCCCGAGACCCCCGACGGGAAGCCGAGATAGTTTTCAATTTTTGAGGACGTCGCCGCTTGCCCGCCCGGAGCGAGCCCTTCGATGACGATGGTGTCGAGTCCCTCGGACGCCCCGTAAACGCCTGCGGCAAGCCCCGCCGGACCGGCGCCGACCACCGCCACATCGTAGACGTGACCCGGCTCGCCGGGGGCCGAAAATCCAAGCAAGTCGGCCAGCTGCGGTGTGGTCGGGTTCCTCACGACCGCCCCACCCCCGGTGATGACCGCTGGCAGGTCGCCGGCATGCAGGCCGCTGCGCTCGATGAGCTCCAGCGCACAGGGGTCCTTCGTTGAGTCAAGCAACCGGTGGGGATAGCCGTTCCGGGCCAGGAACCGTCGGATGCGGGCCGTGTCCATGCAGGTGTGGTGGCCGACCAGCATGACCCCTCCAAATCCCCGGCGCACAAGACCAAACCGGCGCAGGATAATGCAACGGGTCAGGAATTCGGCAATGTCCGGCTCACAGGCGACCATGTGGCGGAACTGCTCGCGGGACAATCGGTACGCCGTTGTCCCAGGCCCCGCACGACCGTTGAGGAGAATGCTCCGGTCGTCAAACAAGTCGAGCTCACCGGTAAATGAGCCCGCCTCATGGACGACGACCGTCCGCTCCCGCTCGCGTGCATCAATGTCAAACACGGTTACCGTGCCTGACAACAGGACGAAGAAATCCACCGAGCGTTGCCCGCGCTGATAGAGGAACGCGCCCTCTTCAACAGCATCAAACAGGCCATGCCGGCCAATGCGCTCGACCATCTCCTCGGCAAGGCGCGGATACGGTTCGGGAACCATGCCGGCGGTGTCCACCGGGTCGAATTCAGGTCTGTCAATCATGCGCCATGTGCCGCCTGGGTGCCCCGAAGGACGAAACTCTCATTTTTGAAGTGGATGACGAATAAGACAACCTATCCTTAGGGATGGTTCGCTTTCCCCGACAAAAAAAGGCCGCCTGTGGGAGCAGGCGACCAACAAATGGGGAGTTGCTGTTGTTGTTGTACGCCCGCATCCGTGCAGGCGGGGCCTGTTGGCGCGTCAGCTCACATCAGAAGTCGTAAGAGACCGTGATGCGCGCGTAGCGCGGGGTCTGGTAGTACTCGCCGAGGTCGTAGTTGTTGAGAACCGTCTGCGGAGACGCTTCGTACGTTGAGAACGAGTTCAGGGGCTTTCGCTCATTGGTGACGTTGAACACCTGGACGCCGAAGGCCAGCTTGCTGTCAAAACGCGCCGGGCGATAGGTGGTCGCGAGGTCCACCTGGCGGTACCAGGCGTTGCGCTTGGCGCCCGGATGCGACGGCTGGCCGTTGCAGTTGTGATAGGCAGACTGGTAGCCCAGCGGATCCGGGTCCGCCTCGCCGTCCTCATAGCCAAGACAGGACTTCGGCGCACCGGAAGCCAGGCGCAGGTTGCCCGACAGCAGCCATTCCGGGGTCAGCTGATAAGACCCATACGCCTTGATCTGATGCGTGCGGTCGTTCGACAGCAGGCCGTTTGAGTAGCGCATCAGTTCGGCCGAGTCCCAGTCCTGGGTCTTCGAGATATCGGTCTGGCCGATGTCCGACTTCGTCTGGCCTTCCGTATTGCCGTAGGAACGCGAGAACGTGTAGTCAATCCGTCCCTGCCACTTGCCGTCAAACGGATGCTCCATGTACATGTCGAGCGCGTAGTAGCTGCGCTTGGCCTTGTCGGAGAAGCCCCAGTCGTACTGGTTCATCTTCACCTCGGTGCGGCCGACACCATTGCTGTTGGCCAGCGAGAAGGTGTTGGTGCTGCCCGGATTGAAGATGACACAGCCGGGAATGACCACCGAATCGGGGTCGATGCCTTCGGCCGAGAGCTTGTCACCAATCTTGCCCGTGTCGCACACGTCATCAATGGCCGTACGGAGCTTTCGCACCGTCAGCTTCGCACCAGCCACCCAACCGTCACCGACAGTCTTGTCAAAGCCGAGAATGCCTTCGTCCTGGTACTGGGACTTCAAATCGCGGGCAGCGACCGCCTGGGCGTCCACCGGCTGGCCGTACTCACCGTCGGGGGAGACCGGGCCATTGCCGAGCGGAGTCAGCCCGGTCGGGCGACCGTTCTGGTCGATGCCGGTGTAGTTGAAGTATTCAAACGTGTAGGTTGACGGCGAGGCGCCACGGACGGCCACGTTGTTGGGCAGCGCGAGGTAATAGCGGCCAAGGTTGCCGTAGATCTTCAGCGAGGAGTCGCCAAACACATCCCAGGTTGCGCCGAGGCGCGGCGCCCACTGGGCCGCCTGGTTGACGTAGGGCTTGTTTTCGTCGTTGAAGTTCTTGAACCGATCGTTTCGTACACCGATGCTCACGAGCACCTTGTCGTTGACCTGCCAGCGGTCTTCAAGGTACTGCGCGCGCTGGTCAAGCGACATGTTCGTCACCGTCGAGAAGATGACCTTGCGCACGTAGTAGCCCGCCCCACCCGGCGCGCCGACGCCCTGCGAGACACTGATGGGCGTCCCTGGGTTGGCCGAGTGGAAATAGCGCCAGTAATAGCCCGGGCCGCTGGTGGCCGTGCCTTCGTCAATGCCCTTGTAGTGCATGTTGTCGATGCCGCCGGCGAGGTGGTGGTCACCGACCTGCCACTCGAGGTCAAGACGCAGGCCATGCGTGCGGCTGCCCGCAGACGGGTCCTGCGTGTCTTTCGACGCGTTGAGGTTCGACGTCGGATTGCCGCCGTTGAGCGCCGGGTTTTGCAGGTACGGGTTGTAGATGTACGGCTGCTGGTCAAGATTCGGCGTCGGGTTCGACAGGTAGTCGTCCGTCCAACCCTTGGCGTATGTCGCAGACAGGGTCAGGTCGTCGGTGATGTACGACGTGTACTTGGCGATGGCGTACTTCGACTCAATCTTCGACGTATCGGCGTCTCCGCCCGTGCGGCCCGTGTTGGTGCGCGTGTCGTAATCGTAGCCGGTGTAGTACCCGCGCTGCTCGTCGGTCGAATGGATGCCCGTCAACTCCAGGATGTTGGAGTCATTGATGTTCCAATCGAGCTTTGCGTAATACTTGGGCAGCTTGTAGGTGTAGTGGTTCGTACCAACCGGGTTGGCCTCCACCGAGTTGGTGCTCTCCCCTTCGGACTTTTCAGCTTCCGCAGCCAGGAAGAAAAACAGCTTGTCCTTGATGAGCGGGCCGCCGACGTAAGCGCTGTAAGTCGTCGTCCACTTGGTGTTGTCCTCACCCGACTTGTAGATGGCACCGGCCTTCGACGGGTCCTGGTAACCATAGCCGGTCGGCAGCTGCCGGTTGCCGTAGTAGATGCTGCCCGGTGCCGAGGCGGCAAACTTTGGCTCCCAGAGGATCTGCGCGCCGAAATGCCAGTCATTCGTGCCGCGCTTGCCCACCTGCGAAATCACGCCGCCGTCCGAACGGCCGTATTTGGCCGAGTAGCCGCCCGTATAGACTTCCTGCTGGTCAATCGCGCCGTACGGCAGGCCGACACCACCGAGATTCTTGTACGGGTCGGTCGTGTTGTAGCCGTTGATGTAGTAAGCATTTTCCGACGCACCGGACCCGCCGAACGACACCGTGCGGAAGCGGCCGTTACCAAGGTTTGAAGACCCGGGCACGGCACCCGGTGCGAGCAGCGCAATGGCTTCGGCGTTGCGACCGAGCGGAAGACGCGCAAGCGTCTCGGACGTCACCACGGTGCGCGAATCGACCGCCGTGGTGTCGATCGGCGGAAGGCTGTTGGCAACGACCGTCACCGAGTCGAGCGACTGGGCGTTCGCGGTCGACGCCACAGCGGCGTCAAACGACACGTCCGTGCTGCCGCCGACCGTAATCTGGATGTTCTTGCGCGAATCGACCACTGCACCATCGCGCTTGAGGCTCACGTTGTAGCTGCCAAGCGGAAGATTGCCGAGACGGTAACGGCCCTGCGCGTCAACAGGGACCTCGCGGCTAAAGCCGGTCGAGCCCGAGATGAGGACGGTCTCACCGGAGGCGGCGGGCGCCTGGCCGAAGATGGCGCCGGTGGTCGACTGGGCAAACACAGGCGCAACTGCGCCCATCCCCATCATGAGTGCAAAGGAAAGCGCGGTCGGACGCATCAGCGCCCGGCGTCGGAAGGATTGAACGTGCATCAAGACACTCCCCGAAAGGCCCAATGAGGACCGTTGTTGCAAAAGGCCATATGGCCAGAAGATGGCACCGATATCACCGGCTGGTTGAAGACGCCCCACCCTCCCCGGGTGTACGGGCACACAGCACTGGCAAATCGCGGCAGTGGTGTCGGCGATCGAGCAACGAATCGCGGACAGGACGTTAAGACCGTGTTTCAAATTAGACGTCCAAACGCGAGGCTGTCAATGGACGCGTGAGAAAATTCTCACCGTTGGCGCAAAGTCGTCGTCATCCGTCTAAAAACGTTGCGAGAAGGCAAAACATCCGGGGCGCAAAGGGAGCTTTCGCATGTCACGTCGTCAAGTGGGTCCATGGAGGTCGCCGCTCCATGGTCCGAATCCAGACGTCGCAAATGGACAAGACGTCGTGATGTGGCGAAGAGGCGATTTTCGTCCAAGAGCCACTTCAGTTTTTACAGTAACCTCAATCCATGGTCCGCTTTCGGCCTCCGGGCAGGAAGGAAGGCGATGCACCCCGACTGGCCCACATTCATGTGGGGGAGAGTGGCGAACTTGCGATTGCATTCCGTGCCCCTGGCCGCGCGTGGACTGTTTGAGTGCCGTTGCTTTACCGCAACCGGGCGCCCATGCACGGCGCGACCGCTCTCAACGAAATTCACGCCGCCCGCCCTTCGCCTCGTTCGGATTGATTCGCCGTACGATTCCCCTGTGCGTGGCGTGGCACGTCACCGGCGGACGCTCGCCTTGTCGGACGACCGTTTTGCGGATTTGCGGCGGTTTGTCGAGGCGTCCATCGACGTCAGTCTCCCGACGTCCCGTCTTGCCGAGGTCGCCGGATTGAGCGTGAGCTACTTCCACCGCGCCTTCGTGCTCCGCATGGGGAAAACGCCCCATGCCTGGGTCATGGAGCTCCGGCTTCGCCGCGCCCGGGACATGATTCTCAGCTCCTCGTCGTCCCTGACAGCGATTGCCGCCGACTGCGGCTTCTTCGACCAGGCGCACCTCACCAATACATTCCGCCGCATCCACGGCCAGTCTCCCAACCGGTGGCGCGAGGAACAGGCCGCGCGCCGTCGCGCCTGACGAATTCCGTTCAGCGTCCCTGGGACAATTGCGGGGACAGGAACTGGATGACGTCGGGGAAAAACAGATCCGCGCGCTCAATCCACGTAAAGTGGCCCGCCTGCGGGTACACGCGGAGGACGGACCCCGGAATGCGTTCATGGATGAGGCGCGACGGGGCCGGGGTGCAGGGCCAATCGTCCTCGCCCACGATGAGCATGACCGGTATCCGAATGTGCGCGGCGGCAGACGATGCAGGCAGCGCCGGCTTTCCATGCCCGGTTGCATAGACGGCGGTCGAGGAGACCGTGACCGTCTCGGGCAGGGTCTCGGCCACCGCTTTCACCGACCGGTCCGGGTCTGAGACATACAATGGCAATGTGGCCTTGAGATTGGCCAGGAACGCACCGTCGGTCTCGGTCGCATCATCGACATGCCGGTAGGCGTCTTCGAACCGCTTGTCACCATGTCGCCGATGGTCCAGCGCCGCATGGTCACCGCGCCGCGCGAAGGTCGGCAGCTCGGTTCCGACGAGGACAAGCCGGGAGACATGGTCAGGATGAAGTTCTGCATAGGCCAGCGCGATGGCGCCGCCGTTGGAGTGTCCAAGCAGCGCGAATCGCTCAACACCCCAGACGCTGCGCAACGACTCGAGGTCGTCGACCATCTGCATGTCGGTCAGCTTTTCGGGTTGACGCACGCGGTCGGACTGTCCGCTGTTTCTCGGATCGACAGTGACCACGGTGAACGATGCCTCGAGCGGGGCAAGGCCCTTTCGAAGGTAGCTGCTGCCAACGCCCCATCCGGGCGCCTGGATGACCAGAAGCGGTCCACTGCCGCCAACATCGTAATGGAGCCTGACGCCGTTGACGGTCGCGTCGTGGCCTCCCGCTGACAGCGCCTGCGCAGCAACAGGGGCAGCCGATGGCGTGGTCCAGGGCGACGCAGCGAGGATGAGTGCAACAACGGCGCTGACGAAGAAGGTGTGGCGACGCAGCATGGTGACTGGGAGTTGGGGAATGGCGCCCATCGTGCGACCTCGTCACGTCGCGGACCTTGGAGGAGAGTGACGCTGTTGCCCCTGTCACTTCAATCTGTGAACTTTCGCACCCGTGACGCGTTCAAAGCCGCGCTGCTGCCACGCCTTCGTGCCAATCCCTTCATGGACCCCATGTTTACCCGAGCCAAATTCCTGCTTGCCGTGGCCACCGTTGCAACACCGGCCAGCTTCAACAGCATGTTGCCGGGGTGGTTCGCCCCGTCGCCGGAAGCGTTCGCAAGCACTTCTAACGCAGCGATGCACCCGTCGTCACGAACGGACGTCCGGGCCGGTTCAACAACCCCGACGACCTGCCAGATGCCCAATGGCCTGCCCCGGCCGGTGCTCGCAGCGACGTTGATTGCGCGCGTTGCATGGCACACGGGAGAAGGTGCTGCGCGAGCGGTGTGGGCAACGCTCGCCAACGCGCCCCGGAGCATGCCTCCACCGGCGTCCACGGAAACCATACCCAGCGTCCGTGCTCTTTCGGCTGCATGGCGCACGCTTGCCCTGCAGTCGCGCATTCCCTTTCTCATCGGGGAAACCCAGGTCAGGGACGGTGTGCAGGTCCTCGTTCTCTCCCCCATCGGCAAGACGTCCAACCCTGGGGCGTTGCTGCCCGTGTGCGCGTCGTTTGAAGGGTCTGACAACGCCCCCCATGACGCCTGTGCGCTTGTCGCCGAATCGGGTGGAAGCCTGACGCTCCCCGGCGCGACCAGCGCCTCCTGGGTGACCGCGTCGATTGACACGCCCCAGGGGCCTCGTCTGGCGATGGCACCCACACTCCTTGCCCATGCGCTGCACGTCGCCCCGTCCATGCCCGCCTCCGCCCTGGCGCGACTGGCAGGGTCCATCGATTCGACAACCCGCGAAGGAATCATCGAGCCTGCTGACTGTGTTGCCGCGCTCATGGCCATCGGATTCGCCAGTCATCCGGCCATGGCAGCGCCCCGGGCGGCCCCCGGCTGAACGGCGACCGCCCGGGCGGTACTCAACCCGGCCGCAGCGTCGCCTGGACGCTGATGTCGACCTTGAGCACCTTGGCGATGCTGCACCGCGTCCTTGCCCGCTCGACGCACGCATCGAACACGTCCGTGGTCGCACCAGGAACGACAGCCTCGACCTGCAGGACGATCCCGGCGATGACCGGGCTGTCTTTCTCGTCGCGCCCCATCTCGACCACCGCGCTCGTTGCGATGGAGTCGGCCTTGAGGTTGTTCATGCCAAAGTTGTTGGCCAGCGCCTGGTTGAAGCACCCGGCCTCCGCCGCAGCAAGCAGTTCCTCGGGGCTGGCGCCATTTGCGCCCTCAAAACGCGTGGCATAGCTGTAATACGTTTTGGGCACGGTCAGGCTCTCCGTGGAGATGCTGCCCGCGCCTTCCTTCCAGCTCCCCGACCAGTCGGAGTAACCAATGGCCTTCATGACCGTCTCCATCAGGCGTCGACCCACGGTTCGAGGACGACCTTGCCGGAACTCTGGCGGCCCTCGACAAAGCGATGGGCGTCTGCGGCACGCGACAAGGGGAAGCGCCCACCCACGTTGATGGACAGACGACCTGCCCGGGCGTGGCCGATGATTTCCTGCAAACCCTTGATGAGATCCGGCCGGTGCTTGAAGTACCCTCCGATGTAAAAGCCGATGACAGAGATGTTGTCGATTGTCAGATCCTGCGGATTGACAAACGCGCGCTCACCGCTGGCCTGACCGTAGACGACCATCCGGCCATACGGGGCCATGGCACGGAGCGCCTCACCGAGGACCTTGCCGCCGACCATCTCAAGGACGATGTCCACACCCCGCCCGCCCGTAAGCTCGCGCACGCGCTCCGGCCAACCTTCCTGGGTGTAGTCCACCGATGCGTCCGCGCCGAGGGATTCGGCAAACGCCCGCTTCTCGGGCGTGCTTGCCGCCGCAATGACCATGCCGGCACCCGACAGTTTGGCGAGCTGCACCGCATAGGCACCGACGCCACCTGCTGCAGCTTCGATGAGCACCGTGTCGCCCGCGCGAAGACGCCCCGCATCGCGCAATGACAGCAGTGCGGTAAGCCCCTGGATGACCAGCGAGGTTGCCTCGGCCGCCTCGATGCCGTCCGGCAGATGCACGGCTGTGGCGGCATCGACCACGACATACTGCGCGTACCCGCCCTTCCTCGGTGCGGCATACACGGCGTCGCCCACGGAAAGCCCTTCGACCCCTTCGCCGAGCGCACAGACGGTGCCGGCAATCTCGCTGCCGGGCGTAAACGGGGTCGGTGAGCTCTCGGGGTAATCGTCGCCGCGCCGACGAAGGATGTCCGAGAAATTGATGCCGGCGGCATCGACCTTGATTTTGACCTGACCGGGGCCGGGAACCGGCTCGGGAACATCCTCGTACTGCAGGACGTCGGGGCCGCCGGTGTAGTGGAAGCGCACGGTTTTCATGGGGCTTTGCCTGTGATGGGGACGGGAATGCCTCCCGACTATCCTAGGCTTTTGTAATTGAAGCAACCGCTTCAGCCTTGCAAACGCAAACATTTTTCCTGCCGCAGCCCGGTCCAAGACGCCCCTGTCTCCCGTCGGCGTAATCACGGCTTCTCATCCCGGACCACTCCATGAAATCCCCGCTTGCTGTTGCAGCGCTCTGCCTTGCTCTCGCCTTTCCCGCCCATGCGGCCCATCCCGCACCAAACCCGCAGGCGACCTCGGACGCGGCCCTCGTCAAGACGCTGCCCGGGTTCGCCAATCAAACCGTGGCCGTCAACGGCATCCATCTGCATTACGTCGCCGGCGGCGCGGGCCCGCTCATTGTCTTGCTGCCAGGCTGGCCGGAGACCTGGTGGTCGTACCACAAGGTCATGCCGGAACTGGCAAGGACCCATCGCGTGGTCGCCGTCGACCTGCGGGGCATGGGAGCCTCCGACAAACCCACTGGCGGGTTTGACAAGAAGACGATGGCCCAGGACATCGCCGAGCTCATCAAGACGCTCGGCGGCGGAAAGACGGATGTCGTCGGTCACGACATTGGCGCGATGGTCGCCTTCAGCCTCGCCGTCAATCATCCCGAGGTGGTCAACAAGCTCGTGCTGCTCGACGTGGGCCACCCGTCAAAGGGATACCTCCAGCTGAAGATGCTTCCCGACGCCGGCACCTTCGCGGACAAGATTGACGAGGAGCATCCCTACCTCTGGTGGTTTGCCTTCCACCAGGTCAAGGGCCTCCCGGAAGACCTCATGGAAGGACGGGAGGACCGCGAGCAGGCATGGTTTTTCCATTACATGACGAAGAACGAAGCCGCGATTGATGCGCGCGACCGGGCTGTCTACAAGGCGGCCTACGCGAGCCGTGACGCCATCCGTGCGAGCAACGGCTGGTACCAGGCCTTCAGCCAGGACATCGCCGATTCGGAGACCTACGCCAAGCTCACGATGCCGGTGCTCGGTCTCGGCGGCCCCGGCTACACCCGCCTCAAGGCCTCGCTCGAGGCTACGGCGACCACCTCGACCACCTATCGGGTGGAAGGCAGCGGTCATTTCATCGCTGAAGAAAAGCCCGATGCCCTCTTGACGTACCTCACGGAGTTCCTCGACTGATGAAAGTTCTCTTTGTCATTACCAGCGCGCCCCTTGGCACCTGGCTTGCGGAAGTCACCCGCCCGTTCTGGCATCTCTCCGAACGCGGCCATGAGATCACCTTCGCGAGTCCCAAGGGCGGTAAGGTCATCTGGGACAAGCTGAGCGATCCGTCGACGGACGGCTCCTTTGAGGCCAATGACCTGGTGAGCAAGGGCTTCCTCTCCGACGCTGCACTCGTTGAGCGCCTCGGCAACACCATTCGTCTCGCGGACGTCGACCCCGTGCAGTTCGATGCCATCCACGTCGCGGGTGGCACCGGTGCAGCGGTGGACCTCTATCCGAACGCAGAGCTTGCACATCTCTTCGAGCATTTCTGGGCAACCGGGAAGGTCGTCGGTACCATCTGCCATGGCTCCATTGCACTGGCGAACAATCCCGACCGTGTCACCGGCCGCAAGGCAACCGGCTTTACCCTGAGCGAGGACATCGCGGCGGAAGCGATTTACGGACCGAAGTTCATCCCCTTTTATCCACAGCCGGTCATGGAAGAGGCGGGTATCGACTTTGTGCACGTCGAGCCCCAGGGCGTACGCGTCGTCGTCGATGGTCGTCTCGTCACCGGGCAGAACCAGCAGTCGGCGTCCGAGTATGCGCTGGCCTTCCAGCACCTTCTCACCGGCAAGAGCCCGGTCGTCCACGGTTGAGAACGAGGGGGCTGGCAGCTTTGCCGGCCCCTCCTTTGAAAGGGCCCCAATGAGCATTTTTCCGCAGTTCGCCACGGTGGTCGTCCGCAGAAAGCTGTCCGTCAGCGCCCGTGTGGCCTGGGCGCGCATCGGCAACTTTGCCGACGCTGGCCGCTTCCTTGGCATCGAAAGCCGCGTCACCGAGGGAGACGGCAACCTCGGCTCCGTCCGCGAAGTGGGCGACACCGTTGTCGAAGTCATGGTCGGCCAGACCCGGACGTCTTACACCTATGCCCAGATTGAGGGCCCGATGGCAACACTGTGCTATCACGGTTGTGTGGCCGTCGAAGCAGACGGTCCGGATGCGTGTGAGCTGACATGGACGCTGACCTTCGACCAGACCCTTTTTTCCAATGAGCAACGGGCAGCTGAGCACGAACGACTCACGCAGCGCTTCGAAGGCGGCGTCAGCGCCATGAAAACCCTCGTCGAGGCGTCCTGACGCCTCATCCCCGCCGTCCCCACGCCGGAGCCACATCATGCCCCTTCCCCACCGCATCCCGTCGAAATCACGCAGCATCGCCGTCGTTGCCATGCTCGCCCTCACTCCCCTCGTCACCCACGCGTCGGGCAACCTGCCCTGGATTGGCACATGGGGCGTTGCGCCCGTTCCCATGGGTCCGGTCAACTACGGTGGCAAAACGCTGCGAGAGATTGTCCACACCAGCGTCGGCGGCAACCATGCGCGGCTGCGCTTTTCCAACGCCTATGGCGACGCCCCCCTTGTCATCAGCGATGTGCACTTGGCCCTGAACCCAACGGGGTCGACGGTCGACGGCGCAACGGACCGGGTTGCCACATTCGGTGGGCAGCGCTCGGTGACCATCCCCGTCGGACAAAGCGTGGCGACCGATGCCGTAGACATCTCCATCCCCCAATCGGGTGACGTGGCGGTGAGCTTTTATGTCCCCGAAGCGACAAACGCGGTGACCGGGCACAGCTACAGCAACCAGTCCAAATGGGTGGCCACGGGAGACGTCAGCGGTCAGCCGCAGATCCAGGCAACGGAGGAAGGCGACTACCAGTTCCTGCTGAACATGGACGTCCAGGGGGACGACCTGCAGGGCACCCTCGTCGCCCTCGGCGCGTCGGCCACCGACGGGTATGCGTCGACCTACGGCGCCAACCACCGATATCCGAACTTCCTGGCCAGTCGCCTCAATGCCGCAGACATGAAAGTCGGCATCGTCAATGAAGGCATCAGCGGCAACGGCCTCATCAACAATGGCCCGAACATCCTGGAGCGCTTCTCGCGCGACGTCTTCGACCAGCCCGGTGTGCGATGGGTGATTTTCTCTGACGCACCGATGAACGACATCCTGCCTGTGGCCGCCAATGCCACGGCCGACGACATGATTGCTGCGTACCGGACACTCATTGCCGAGGCCCATGCCCGGGACATCAAGTTCTATTGCACAACCATGCCGACGTTCCATGCGGCTGAAAACTGGACCGAGGAGGGGCAGCGCCGGGCGGACGCGCTCAATGCCTTCATCCTGTCGCCGGACAGCGGATGCGACGGCGTGGTCGACCTCCACAAGGTGCTGGAAGACCCCAATCGCCCCACCTACACGTTGCCGGCCTATGTGGCCGCCGACAACCTCCATCCATCCGATGCTGGCTACCAGGCCTTTGCCAATGCGGTCGACCTCGCGTTCTTCCCGCCGGTCAACCTTGCACCCGTCAATCCACCGGCCGGGTGCGGCACCATCGAACCGGGCCAGGGTCTCAAGCCCGGCCAGAGCCTGCTGTCTTGTGACGGCACCCATGCGGTCACGCTGAAGACAGACGGGGACCTGGTTCTCACGTCGGGGACAGAGACGCTGGTCGCGACGGGCACGTCCGGCTCGGATGCGGCGCAGGCGTGGCTGACGCCCGATGGAAATTTCGAGCTGCGGGGCGCCTTGGGCGAACTCCTGTGGTCGTCGGGCTCAGGCGGCCAGTCCGGTGCACACCTGTATCTGCAGGGAGACGGAAACCTTGTCATCTACAGCCCCCAGGGGGCCGTTTGGTCGACAGGGACCGCCGGGCGCTGACCGACGCGGAAGAGACCGCAGGTTCTTCCGCCTCAGTCTGCTGCAATAAACAAAGCGACCACCGGCCTAGCCTGAGGGCAATCCACAACCCGGAGTGACACCATGAAGGCCACCGGCATTTCCACCTGGCAGGGCAACTGGAAGCAGGGCAAAGGCACCCTGTCGACGACCACCGACACGTTCAAGGACAAACCCTACAGCTTCTCGAGCCGTTTTGAAGGGACGCCCGGCGGCAGCCCCGAGGAGCTTCTCGCCACCGCCCAGGCAGGTTGCTTCAACCAGGCGCTTGCCAACAACTTCGGCATGATTGGCTTTGAGGCCGACAGCATCCACACGTCGGTGACCGTGGAGCTCGGCTATGGCGAGAATGGCCACCCGGCCATTCTCGGCGCCGCCGTGACGACCGAGGCGAAGGTCCCGGGTATCCCCAAGGACAAGTTCGACTACTGCGTCGAGCGGGCACGCACGACGTGCACCATCGCGCTCCTGCTCAAGCTCGACCTTGGCATGACCGCAACGCTCCTGCCGTAAGAGAGCCGGCTGGCCTGACCGGCCGACTGCCCCTTCCCCAACACGCCAGGCCGGCCCATGGCCGTGCCTGGCAGGAGACACCCATGTTTCTCGACACGTTCAAACCCGAGCACCTGACGGTCACCGCCGTGACCCCGCAGTACTGGAAGGTCACGTTCAACAATCCGCCGGTCAACGTCATCGGCACGAAGATGATCAAGGAGCTCAAGGAGCTCCTGACCGAACTCGAATCCAACCAGACCGTCAACGTGGTCGTCTTCGACAGCGCCGACCCGGACTTTTACCTCGCCCACTACGACCTTGCCGCCGACCACAAGGCGACCGAGGCCCTCCCAAGCAAGACGGGCTATGCCGCCTGGGTCGACGTGACGGTGCGCCTGTCGCATATCCACGCCGTGTCCGTTGCCGCCATTCGCGGCATTGCCCGTGGTGCCGGCAGCGAGTTTGCGCTTGCGGCCGACATCCGATTCGGCAGCCTCGAGAAGGCCATCCTCGGCCAGATGGAAGTGGGCTTCACCGCGCTGCCCGGTGGCGGCGCACCCGGCCGCCTTCCGGCACTCGTTGGCCGCGCACGCTCGTTTGAGATCCTCCTCAGCGGCGAGGACTACCCTGCTCCGCTCGCCGAGAAGTACGGCTACATCAACCGTGCCATCCCTGACGCCGAGTTCGAGGCGTTTGTCGATGCATGGGCGACCCGTGTATCGAAGTGGGACCGCCGCGTCATCTCCGAAATCAAGGATTACATCAACAAGTACACGCGCCTGCCCGACAGCGAGTATCCGCTGCATTCGGACGCCTTCTGGGGCGCAACCGCCCACCCGCAGTTCGGCTCCGTCACGCGCCAGCTGATGGAAAAGGGTCTGCAGACCAAAAGTGAGCTCGAGTACAACCTCGGCCGCGACATCGGCGACATCGTCCCGTAAACACCCCTTTGCCGCATGGCTCGGAGGCCCCACCGAGGGGCCTCCTTTGTTCATTCGCCGGTGGCCTGTTGCAGCTCCCTGACGACACCATCGAGAAAACCAAACGCCGGCTCGAAACTCGTATGGACAAGATGCAGCCTGTCATCGAAGCCGAGGGCCGAGAGCGTCTGCTCCCCTTCAATGCCGGTCGACACCATCGGTCCCCACACGGCATCGAGGGCAAGCTCGCCGTAACGGCGGGGCATGTCGACCACCCCAAGGTTTGTCAGGAGGATCTCTGCGCCGTAGACGAACGCCCAGCCGGCCGCCATCTCCACAGGGTCAGACACCGGCATGACCGCCTCGCGCACAGCGCGTATGCCGGTGGCGAGGATTTCCGTCTGGTTGAAGCGGCCGACTGCCCCGCCAAATCGCCGGGCGTCATCCCAGAAATCGTCTGCAACCCTGTCCGGCCTTACCGTGAGCGCGTTGACGTGGACCGCCAGGTGCTCGGCGCCGTCCATCACCCGTCGCCGTGCGTCAATGGGCGAAAAGACGCGTGGCGGGTGGCCATCTGCTCCAGACAGCGACGCGAGGGCCCGCATGGCAGCGGCGGCGAGCGCGCCGTGCACGGTGGTTCCCTCCGACCGGGCGCGCTCGCGAAGCACGGCGGTCGACGCGTCATCGAGCATCGCGTTGGACACGGAGGCCTTGTCTTTCGCCGGCGAGCGGAATCCCGGCGGCGCCCTTGTCCCGTCGGTAAACAGATCGGGGATGTCAAGGCCCTCAAAGCCGCCGTCGTCGACGATTTGTTCAAGCGAGCGCATTTCGTCACTGGCAACCACGCGCTTGCCCGCCACGCGATGGAGAATGTCACGAAGCAACCAGACCGCAGACGGACCATCGGCAATCGTGTGGTGGAAAACCAGCAAGAGCACGGAGCGGTGTCGTCCATGCAGCAGACGCGCACGGACAAGGGGCTCATTTTCGGTGTCAAAGCGCGAGGAGAGCTCCGCTTCGGCATGCGCCTTCCAGTCACCGGCCTCACCGTCCACCACCTGCACGGGGATACCGTGCGGGTCGGTGGGAACGAAAGCCGGCTGCCCTTCGACGGTTGCAATCCGTCGCGCGAGCTGGGGCAGCTGACGCCCCGTCAGGTCGAGCGCTTCAATCCATTCGTCAGCGGTTGTCTTGCCGCGCACATCGCCTGCCATGACGAAGTGGGTGGGACGATGCTGGTCGAGGAGCCAGAACGCCTTCTCGAGCCCGTCGAGGGGTCTTGCGGATTTGTTGATCGACATCTCAAAGCCTCTGGCGGGACGGGCGCTGGCCCGTCCCGCCCGTTGGATTACTTCTGCACAGCGGCGTCTTCAATCGCCTTCGCCAGGCCCTTGACGTCCGTGATGAACGGCGTGTGGCCGGTCTTGAGCGTGGTCTCGGAGCGCACGGGGGTTGCGGCAACCATGCGCGCCTGCAGGGACGGGCTCACAACCTGGTCGAGGCTGGTGTGCACATAGACCTTGTTGACCGAGCCGAAATTTGCGGCCGTGAGCTTGACCGGCGTGGCCAGCGGTGCAAGCGGCTCGTCGATGATCTGGTCGGGGATCATCTGCTTGACGGCGTCAGGCGCATCGTTGGCGAACAGGTCGGCGCGTGCCGAACGTTCGATGGACGCGACACCATGTTCCTTGTCAATGACCAGATGCGGCCCGATTTTCGCGTCTGCGTCGGTCTGCGCGAGGCTCATGAGGGACTCGCCATCTTTCGGCAGGTAGGCGGCAAGGTAAACGAGCGTGCGCACCTTCTTCGGGGCCGCCTCGGCAACGTCGGAGATGACAATGCCACCAAAGCTGTGGCCGACGAGCACCACCGGCGCCTTGCTCTGGTCGATGGCCTTGATGACGGTGTCGCGGTAGAGATCAAGGCTGACCTTGTCCGGGGACAACGGATTGCCCGGCCGTCCCGGCAGGTTCGGGGCAATCACCGTGTAGCCATCCGCCTTGAGCTGGGCGGTGACGCCCTGCCACACCTGGGCGTTTTCGAACGCGCCGTGGACGAGCGCGATCGTCGGCTTGGTGGCAGCTTCGGCGCCGCCAGCAGCGACCATGGCAGAGAGTGCAACAATTGAAGCAAGCTTGTTCATGATGGTGTCTCGGTTGGTTGGACACCCAAGAGGTGGGTAGGATGCAGTCGACAAAAAATGACCCAAACGCCGCGCTTTTTGCCTCGTCGTCCACAAATCGTGGGGATGGTGCATTGGACGTTCTGTCGCAGGCGCTCACATGGGTGCGCCTGACGGGGGAGGCCGTGTTTACGGGCACCCTCGCCCCGGGACAGACACGTCAGGTTCCGACCGGACCGGGGCGGTTTTACTTCATCGCCGATGGCCGCTGCACGCTTGCCATCGCCGGATGCGATGCCTTGACGATGGGCACGGGAGACCTCGTGCTGCTGCCGCGAGGGCCCGCGCATCAGCTCACTGCGCTGGCCGATGACCCCTCCACGCCCCCTTCAGTCCGGTACGTCGAGGGGCTCTACCGCTTCGAAGGCAATGCCCTGCCCCCGGTGCTCGCCGCGCTTCCCCGACGAGTCCACGTTGCTGCGAACGGGGCAATGCCGGACTGGCTGATGGCGCTGACGCACTTTTTGCTTGAGGAGTCTTCCCACGGGGAACCCGGGTCACGCCTGATGGTCTCGCGCCTCATCGACCTGCTGGTCATCCGCGCGCTTCGCACATGGGCGACGGTCGGGGACGGCCGCTTCGGCCGGCTTGCCGGACTGACGGACGAGCGGGTCGGCCATGCCCTTGCCGCCATCCACAACGCCCCGCTTCGTCGGTGGACCGTGGCGGAACTTGCCGGGGCCGCTTCGATGTCGCGCTCGGCCTTCGCCGAGCGCTTCACATCGGTCGTGGGCGAGTCACCGCTGCGGTACCTCGCCCGGTGGCGGTTGCACCTTGCAGCGGAGATGCTGAAGACGGGAAACGCGCGAATCAGTGACGTTGCCCAGCGCGTGGGCTATTCGTCCGATGCCGCATTCAGTCGCGCCTTCAAGGCCTGCTTCGGGCATCGTCCCGGGGAAACGCGGGCCGCGTGAGGGCCCGCCTTGTCAGAGGTTGTTCGACACCGTCTCAATCAGCCCTGGCTGGGTCGGAACCCAGCCGAGCGCACGCCTTGCATTGGTCGCGCGCACGCGGGAATTGGTGCCGAGGGCAATGCGCGGCCAAAGTCCCAACTCGGCGACCGCATCGTCCACGCTCCAGCTCTGCGTGTTCCCGCCGAGGCCCAATGAAACGCTCACGGCACCGGCAACGTCGCGCAGGGCAAGCTCACCGCTTTCGGCAAAGTAAAACGATGCCGATGGCGCCCGCTCGATGGCGAGGACATAGAGCTCGGCGAGGTCCCTGATATGCACATTCGACCAGATGTTCTTGCCCTCGCCGATGTAGACGCCGGCACCGGCTTGGGCGGATTTCTTTTGCAGTTTCGGGATCTGGTCGCTGTCGGCTTTCTCGAACAGGCCCCGCCCGTAGACCATCGTCGGGCAGATGACGGCCGTGCGGATGCCCCGGTGAATGCCGGCACTGCGCACAAGGCGGTCGATTTCATTGCGCGGGGAGCGGTTGAGCATCATCTCGAAGGGCATGTCGTCGGCATGAACCACCGTTGACGCATACATGCCGGCGGCGTCATCCCCCACAATGCTCGAGCCACTCGTGTGGATGAGCGTCTTGCCGGTGCCCGACAGGGACTCAATCAAGGCGTGGGCGGCCCAGAAATGATCGGAACTTGCCGCATTGACCGTCACATCCGCCCAGTTGGCGATGCTGCCGAGGAGCTCGGCGTCGTCAAGACTGCCAACAACCGGCTCAATGCCCGCCTGACGGTGCGATCCGACACTCTCCCGCCGCCGCACAAGGCCCCGGACCTCGTGGCCCGCATCGACAAGAACCTTGGCAACGGACCCGCCGATGTAGCCTGACGTTCCGGTCACGAAAATTTTCATGGTTACTCCTCGTTGGACAATGGGGGGCGGGTGGGCTCTGCCTCGGGGTCAAGAATGCACAGGCAGAGCGCGTCACCGCCCCATTCCTTCACCGTGACGTTGTGATACCCGGCCAGCCATTCGATGGCTTCGCGCTCAACCACGGATGCCTGTGAGAAGGCCATGGTGATGCGCGCCGCGTGGGCCAAGAGCCATTGGCGCACGCTGGCCTGGTAACCCGCCTCGACGATGGCGCGGCGCATGGGTCCGGGCGGTGCAGCCTCAAAGGCAGCAAGGCGCGCCCCGGAATCCGGCCAGTCGACCGTCTCCATACACACGCGCATGTAATCGAGGTGGGAGAAACTGACGGGCTGGCCACGGACCTGGCCACTGAAGGTGCGGACCAGGGAGGCAACCGGGTTGAGCTCGTGCGCATGGCCGCGAAGGATTGCATGGGCATCTGCATGGGCAAGGAGCGCCGCGTCGATGGCAAACACGGGGAGCCCGGGATTGGTGCCTTTCGTCAGACCGGCATTGGCGCCAACCGCACCGCAGGTCGCCTCGCCGCTCAACCCCAACACCCCCGACAGCACCTCCCCATGCAGGAGGAGACTTGCAGCCTGGGCGTCGGCGATGCCAATGAGGGCGTCGAGGAAACATTCCGACCATGCGTCAAGGCCAGGCCCGGGAATGTCGATGGGATAAAATGCCGTGAGGCCGCTCCCGGCCGCGTAAACCTGCTGTTTTGGCAACTCGCCCTCCGATTGCTCACAGGTCCTCGCGTCGAAGTCGAAGGCACGGCGGATGACGTCCATGCGGTCTCCGGCATCCTGCGCCGCCTTGCAACACATGCCCGTCCCTCCAGCGGCCCGCAAGACAGGGTTGATGCAGCCGAGGACGCCAAACGCACCTGCGCGGGCGGCCTCAAACCGTGTGGAGGGTCGGCGCGGGATTGGCTTGTCCATGACGGGAAGACGGTGGTTTGGAAGCGGCATGTATACATGCTTTGCTTTCTGAAGCCTATGACGTTCTTGTGCTCTTGTGCACGGTTGTCGCAATTCTTTTCGGGGACGATGCTGCGGCAGCGGTGCTCCGCGTCCTGAAGGCCGTCGGGCGTCGGCTGCGCCTCCCTCAACCAACCCCAAGGATTCGCATGCATACCCTTCCGCACCGGCGCTCGCCGCGCCGCACAGCTGCAAGGCTCGCCAGCGCCATTCTGTTGACCATGGGTGGCGGTGCCCTCCACGCGCAGCAGGCTCCCGCTGACGCGAGCACCATCACGGGCCACATCCTCGTCGGCTACCAGGGATGGTTCCGCTGCCCGGGCGACGGCAGCCCCTCGGGCAGCTGGAGCCATCTGGCGGAGGGTCAGCCCAATGGCAAGAACCTCTATATCTCCAACTATCCCATCACCACCGAATGGACCGGGCCGGCCCGCTGCAAGGTCGATACCCTGACCATCGGCGGCCAGCCTGCCTACTTCTTCTCGTCATTCCCCCAGGAGACGGCCGACATCCATTTCCGCTGGATGCGCGAGTACGGCATCGATGGCGCGCTGCTCCAGCGCTTCACCGGCACCATACCGGACCTCATCACGGAAAATGAGGCGATCGTCCGGCATGCCATGAAGGCGGCTGAGGAAAACGGGCGAACGTTCGCCATCGAATACGATCTCTCCCACGGCGACTACTACGATGTCGTCCCGGATGACCAGGTGGTTGCCGACATCACCAATGACTGGCTGCATCTGGTCAACGACGTGCACGTCACCGACTCTCCAGCCTATCAACGTGAGGTCGGCAAGCCGCTTGTCTCACTCTGGGGGCTTGGCTTCAGCAACGACGACAGCCGACCGAAGCGGGCAGCACTTGCCGGGCGCATCATCCACTGGTTCAAGACCGTCGCCCACGTCGAAGTCATGGCCGGCGTGGCCAACAACTACGATGCGCCGGACAACGGCGGGGACCCTGCCTGGGGGGAGGTGTTGAAGGAAGCCGACATCATCCAGCCGTGGACCGTCGGCGCGTTGAGCAACAGGGACAACATCGACTGGTGGAAGACCAACAAGTTCATCCCCGAGATCAAGGCCACCGAAGCCAACGGGCAAATTTACATGCCGGTCATCGAACCCGGTGTCGCCGGCCGCGACAGCAATGATGTCGTCGGGCAGGGCGCGGCGCGAAATGGCGGGGATTTCTTCTGGCACCAGCTCTATACGGCCAAGAGCGTCGGTGCGAAGGTCATCAAGATTGCGATGTTCGACGAGGTCAATGAGGGCACGTCCATCCTGAAGGTTGCCGAGAACGCAAGCCAGGCGCCAGACCAGGGCACGTGGCTCAACCTTGATGCCGATGGCTATCAGCTGCCGTCCGACTGGTATTTGCGCCTCGCCTGGAACGCCGGACGCGTGCTGCGAGGGGAAGACCCGCTCACCGACACGGTCCCGAGCGACCCGGGCCCGCTCGACCCCGCACCCTCCTGTGGCGTTCTCGGCCCCAATGGGGTCATCAACCCGGGCAAACCCCTGTTCTCCTGCAGCCAGCTCGTGCATGCGAGCCTTGAAAAGAACGGCGACCTTGTGGTCTTCCGGGGCGATACGCCGCTTTATTCGAGCGGTACTGGCGGCCAGCCGGTGGCAACGGTGGTGATGCAGGGGGACGGCAACCTCGTCGAATATGCGACCGACGGGACGCCGCGCTGGGCAAGCAACACGGCGGGCCATCCGGGCGCCTGGCTCGACATGAGAAACGACGGCAAGGCGGCAATCGTCTACCAGGGCAAGGTCATCTGGACCGCCATTCCCTGATGGATGCCAGTCCGGGGCATGTTGTCCCGGACGCTTCAAGGGTCTACCAGACGACGTCAGCACCCTGGTGGTTTACAAAGCGAAGCCCTCGGTCGCCAAGCCGTCCTTCAATGACCTTTGCAATGCCCGAGGTGCTTGTTTCAACATCAAGCGCCGCGTCCGGCCCGCCCATCTCGGTGCGCACCCACCCTGGTGCCACGGCGCTGAGTGCATACCCCATGTCGGGATGCTCGGCGGCAAAGCTTCGAAGTGACTGGTTGAGCGCGGCCTTGCTCGAGCGGTACGGCTCCCACCCGCCCATAACATTCCCGGAGATGCTGCCAAGGCCGGAGGACATCACGGCAAGGGCCCCGTCCCGGACCACGAGATCCGAAAACACCTCCACCGCCCGCATCGCACCAGCAACATTGGTCCGCATCACCTGCAAGACCTGCTCTGCATAGGGCAGTGCCGGGTCGCTGAGGATGCCTGCGTTGACAAAGACCAGGCCGAACCGCTCGCCTGCGAGCCGCGTGCGCAGGGAGAGGATCTGGGCCTCGTCGTCGATGTCGACTTGCTCAATGGAAAGGGGCACTTCGGCGACCAGCAACGCGCCGAGCCCCTTGCTCGGCCGGCCCTCGCGCTCGGTGGCGACAATGGACCAGCCGCGTTCGAGAAACCGTGCGGTCAACCCGAGGCCAAGGCCCCGACTGGCACCAATGATGAGCGCGCGACGCGGCGTTGGGGGAGATTGGGGCATTGGGAGTCTCCTGGATGTGGATGCGGGTTGGCCAAGGACCGGACGGACGGGCCCTGCTCTTTCTCATCGTACCTTGCAGGCCGGTGCCGAATTGGACCAAACCATTGCAGCGCCCCTGCCTGCAGCGGGCGCATGAAAAAAGCTGCCCCGCCTTGGCTAATCCCGTCGTCCCGGACGGTTTTTCTGTGGCGCTTCACACAGTTTCTTGACACCGCAAGATATAGTCGCTTCACTTACCAAAGCGACAACCCATAACTGGACTGAAGCGACCGTTACGTCGCCGCAGCGGGTCGTTGCATCCAACGTTCACGGGCCAGCCTGCCCCATCCACCGGAAACAAGACCATGACTGACACCGCATACAAGGCAGACCGCACCGCCCTTCTGATTGTCGACCCGTACAACGACTTCATGAGCGAGGGTGGCAAGCTGTTCAATGCCATCAAGGAAACCGCCACGGAAGCCGGCCTGTTCGACAACCTGCGGAAGATCATTCCCCTGGTCCGCGAAAAAGACATCAAGGTCTTCATCGTCCCCCACCACCGCTCGCATCCGGGCGATTTTGACCACTGGCAGCATCTCAACATGTTCCAGAAGGCCGGTCTGCCGAACAAGGCCTTCGAGGTCGGCAGCTGGGGCGGTGAGTTTCACCCCGAGTTCGGCCCGAAGGACGGCGACATCATCGTCAAGGAGCACTGGGCACAGAGCGGCTTTGCCAACACCGACCTCGACCACCTCCTCAAGCAGCACGGCATCCAGCGCATCATCCTCGTCGGTCTCATCGCCAACAGCTGCATTGAATCGACGGCACGGTTCGGCATGGAGCTTGGCTACCACGTGACCCTGGTCACCGACGCGACGGCCGCATTCAGCAAAGACGGCATGCTGGCAGCGAAGATCAATGCGCCGATGTACGCCCACGCCATCCTGTCGACGGAAGAACTCGTCTCGGCACTCCAGGGCATCTGACGTCCGCTCCGGCCAGCTATCAAAACCGACCGGTGCAGGGGCCATGGGCCACTTCACCGGGCGCCACCTTTCCCAAGCCAGCACCGGACGCCTGATTCGGCGAAGTACCGCCGACGGCGCTCTGGCCGGTGGCCTGGACACGTACGTTTCAAAAGGGGAAACGTCATGCGCATCACGGTTCGCATCAAGATACTCGCAGCAATGGGCGTCGCCCTGCTTGCGGCGCTCGTTGTCGGCATCACCGGCATCATCGGCGTGGCAAGAACCTTCGGCTCGGCGGAAGACATCTACCAGTCCAACCTGTTGTCCATCGTACATGTCGTCGCTGCCCGCCAGCAGCTCATTGATGAGCGCCTTGCCCTGAACCGTGGATTCGCGGACCCCACTGCACGCGGCTTTGTCGACCGCATTGGCAAGGACGTTGCCGCAGAGCAATCCGAATGGAACCGCTACTACCCGGCGCTCTTGAGCTCTGATGAAGAGCGCAAGGCGGCCGACGCCTACATCTCGCTCAGGGCAAAAGCGACCGAACTGGCTATGCAGGAAGCACGCGTGCTCGACAAGGGCAACACGGAAGACGCTCGCGCCATCCATCTTGGCAGCACCGCCGATGCCCTCGACAAGGCGGCCGATGCGATTGATGCCCTCATCCGCATCAACGAGGCGCAGGCAGCGGATTCGTATGCCGAAGCCACGGCAGGTTATGCAAGGACCCGCACTGCATGCATCTCGGTCCTGGTCGTCTGCGCCATCGGCCTTCTCATCGTCGCACTCGTTCTGACCCGCTCCATCGTCCGTCCCCTCACCCGCGCCCGCCAACTTGCCACGTCCATCAACGACGGTCACCTTGGCAACGAGGTTGATGCGAACGGGTCCGATGAGCTCGCCGAGACCCTCCAGACGCTCTCCCGGATGGACGGCAAGCTTGCCGGCATCGTCTCCGATATCCGTTCGATTGCCGAAGACGTTTCCGGGGCAGCATCCGACATCTCGCAGGGCAACGAGGACTTGTCCCAGCGCACCCAGGAGCAGGCAAGTTCCCTGGAAGAAACCGCTGCATCGATGGAGGAGCTGGCAGCAACCGTTCGCCAGAATGCCGAGGGGGCTGCCCGCGCAAGGGACCTGTCGCGCCGCCTCCTCGACACCTCCACCAGCGGCAGGACGGTGTCTGCCGAGGCCACCGAGGCCATGGCGGCGATTACCTCGGCGAGCCAGCAGATTGGCGAGATTGTGGTCCTCATCGATGAGATTGCGTTCCAGACCAACCTCCTCGCCCTGAACGCAGCCGTCGAGGCGGCCCGCGCTGGCGACCAGGGACGCGGCTTTGCGGTGGTTGCAGCCGAGGTTCGCTCGCTTGCCCAGCGGAGCGGCACCGCCGCGCGGGAAATCAAGACGCTGGTCAATGACACGGTCGGAAAGGTCGCCGATGGTGCGGCACTCGTCGCGCGCACCAATGAGGCGCTCGAAGGCATCGCCCATGGCAGCCGTGAGGTCAGCGCGATTGTCGAGGAGATTGCCGCCGCATCGGAAGAGCAGTCGGCCGGCATCAACCAGGTCAACAATGCGGTCCTCACCCTCGACGACGTCACGCAGCAGAACGCCGCGCTCGTCGAGGAAGCGAGCGCGGCAAGCCGCGCAACGGCGGAGCTTGCGGCACGGCTTCTCCAGCAGGTGTCGTTCTTCTCCGTCCGGGGCCACGTTGCAAAGGAGCGTGCAGCAAAAGCACCCGCGCCTGCGCCGACGTCCGCCCGGCCGGCGGTTACGACGACTGAGCGGAAAAACGAGTGGGTCGAATTCTGACCATGCACCGCCGGCTGCCACCACCGGGCCAGGAGTTCTCCCGTGGACGGTAGACCGGCCCCGCTTGTGCCCATGCCTGATTGGCCATGGTACGGAATGGAGGATGACCTCCTGCCCGCCATCGACCGCTGGCAGGCGGCCGGTCTGGACATCGCCCTCGCAACACTTGTGAAAATCGAAGGCACCTCGCCCCGTCCTGTGGGCAGCGAGATGGCCATCGCGTCAAACGGGGAGTGTGCGGGTTATGTCTCGGGCGGGTGCGTTGAGGCGGCTGTCGTGCATGCGGCCCTGGACAGCATGGAATCGGGCGTGCCGGTGTTGCTCGACTACGGCGCCGGGAGCCCGGTCATCGACCTCCAGCTCACTTGCGGCGGCCGCATCCATGTTCTCGTCCGGCCTCTCCACCTCCCGGATGCTTTTCTCGCCGAGCTGCGACGCGCCCGTACAACGCGCCGCACCGTGACCGTCATGACCGACAGGGCAACGGGGGCGTGGTCGGTGCGAGATGGTGCGCACCGCGCGCCCGGTGGCTGGTTTGCGAAAGTGGTGGCGCCGCCCCTTCGCCTCGTCGTCGTCGGCAGTGACCCCGTCGCACTCGCCGTCTTGATGCAGGCCGTCGCCGTCGGCATGGAGGCCGTGCTTGTGCGGCCCAATGGTCCCGCCGTCCCCCCACCGGGCATCTCCCTCGCCGCTTATCACGGCGGCCAGCTTGCCCCGGCACTCGCCGCTTGCCGGATAGACCGGCGCACGGCGGTGTACACCTTTACCCACGATGACGACCAGGACGACGTGGCACTCAGCCGCGCCATCGAGCACGGGGCCTTTGCCGCAGGCGCCCTTGGCAGCCGTCATAAAACCGGTCTTCGTCGCACACGGCTGGCTGCGGCCGGCTACTCCAGGGCGGCCATTGACGCGCTGCACCTGCCCGCCGGCGTCAAGGCACCCGCAGTCCAGGGCCCCCGGCAGATTGCAGCGACCATCATCAGCGAGATCCTCTGCGCCGCGCCATCGGAGTGACATCGGCTTCCAGCGGCGGCACGGTCAATGCTTTGGTATTTGAAGTGTGTCACCATTTTGGCGCTCGCTCTCTCCCCTGCCTCAAAGGCCAAAATCCATGTCCCAATCCCTGCGCAAAGTCCTTGTCACCGGCGGCTATGGCGTCTCTGGCACTGGCGTCGTTGAAGCCGCGCTCGCGCACCCCTCGTTTGTCCCGGTCACGGCAGGCCGCCGGCCTGCGCCGGACGCCCTGCTCGGTGGACGCACGCCGCCGGAGCACGTCCGCGTCGACCTCCTGGACGCTGATGCCACCCACGCGGCGTTCGCCGATCTCTCCGGTGTCACGGATGTTGCGTTCTGTGCCTACCTGGAGGGTCGCTCGGCCGCCGAGACGGTCGCGCCGAATGTCCGGATGCTCGAAAACACCCTCAATGCCCTCGCCCGGAGCGGCGCAAAGGTCGGGCGCGTGGTGTTGATGGGCGGCGGCAAGTCCTATGGCGCACACCTTGGCCCCTACAAGACCCCCGCAAAGGAATCAGACCCGCGCCACCTCCCGCCGCAGTTTTATGAGGCGCAGGAAGACGCGCTTCGCGCGTGGGCGGCGCAAAACGGGGCGACCTGGACCATCCTGCGGCCAGACGGGATCATCGGTCCGAGCCTCGGGTCGCCGATGAACATCCTCACCGGCATCGCAACGTATGCGGCCGTCTGCAAGGAGTTCGGCGTGCCGTTCCGTTTTCCGGGCTCGCCCCAGGCGTGGTCCGCGCTCCACCAGGTCACCGATGCCGACCTCCTCGGGCGTGCGACGCTCTGGGCTCTGGAAAGTGATGCGGCACGAGACGAGGTGTTCAACGTCACCAACGGTGACCACTACCGCTGGAAGCACCTCTGGGCGGACCTCGCCCGATTCTTCGACATCCCGGTTGAGGAACCACAACCCATCCCGCTTGCCGAATACATGGCCGACAAGGGGCCTGTCTGGGACGCCATTGTGAAACGCCACGGCCTTGTCCCGACGTCGTGGAGCGAGATTGCGGCATGGCCCTTCGTCCAGGGCATCGTCAACGTCGGCTTTGACCTCGTCCAGAGCACGGTGAAGATTCGTCAGGCCGGGTTTGGTGAATGCATCGACACGCACCAGAGCTACCTCGGTCATCTCCAGCGCCTGCGCGACGCGCGGCTCATTCCCTGAGCCATTCCTCCTCCCTTGCGCCCCGGACCCCCGATGTCAAACACGAACTCCCCCATCTCCCTGGTCACCGGTGCAAACCGCAGCATCGGCCTTGAAGTCGTCCGCCAGCTCTCAAAGCTCGGCCACACGGTCATTCTTGGCGCTCGGGACGTCGTGCGCGGAAACCATGCCGCCCTGACCCTGGCTGCCGACGGCATTTCCGTCCCGGTCGCCCATCTCGACCTCGATGACGCACAGACCCATCTTGCCGCCGCACGCTGGATACAGACGACCTATGGCAGGCTCGATGTCCTCGTCAACAATGCAGCGATTGCGGATGACGGTGACGGACCGGCGAGCACGATGGACCCCGGGGCGGCACGCCGGATGTTCGACACCAACGTGCTCGGCACCCTTGCCGTCACCCGCGCGATGCTGCCCCTGCTTCGGGCGGCAAAGAGCGCGCGCATCATCAATCTCTCGAGTGCGTTGGGGTCCATCGGCGAGGCCGCTGACCCGAAATCCGAGTTTGCCGCTGTGCGTCTTGCCGGCTACGCCATCTCGAAAGCTGCCCTCAACATGCTCACCGTCCAGCTCGCCGTCGAGCTCGAATCCGACGGCATCTCGGTTAACGCGGTCGACCCCGGCTTTACCCGCACCGACATGAACAACCATCAGGGCTACCAGACCCTTGCAGAAGGGGCTGCGGAAACCGTCCGTCTTGCCACCCAGCCGAAGGTGTCGACCGCAGGGTTTTTCTCAACCGGCGGCATCCTGCCCTGGTGACCCTTTGTTTCACCATTTACGGGCAATCATCCATCCAAAACAGAGGAACCCGCCATGAGTACAACCTTGACCGTCAGCCCCAGCGGCACTGCAAATCTCGCCGCGATGTCGGCCGACATCGCAAAGAACGCCAGAAAGCCGACCGTCTTTGGCGACGGCAGCATCGAGTCGCCCGTCCTCGATTCGAGCACGGTAGGCGACAAGCCGCCACCGCAGACGATTCGTCCGTTTACCGCCGACGCGTTGCTCGACCCGGATGCCGCCAGCACGGGCCGCTTCCTGGACGTGACGGCGTAAAGGTAGGACGGGGGGCGGTGGCCTGACCGCCGCCCCGCTCCCTCAAGCAGGCCACCCCTCCTGCCGATACCCAGCATCATGGACAAGACCCACCATCCGGACGCGAGAACCCTCCGCGCCGTTCTCGCAGCGCTCCCAGCCCACCTGTCGGCCATCGGCTCAAGCCTTGTTGGAGCGACCGTCTTTCTCCTCATCTCGGGCGCGACGTATTACCAGGCGCTGCTTGAAGCCCTTCACGCGGGCTGGGCGGTCGACACCATCCCCTACACCGCCATGGTCCGCGCAGGTGCCCTCAACGCGCTGACCTTTCTCCTGACGACCTCCATCACGGTCGCCCTGACCCTGGGCAGTATCTTCACCCGAAGGGAGATGGTCCGGTTCTTCTGGGGCTCGATGGCCATCCTCGCTGTCGGAACCATACTCACAAGCCTTGTTCCGCCGTTGCGCGCGGGATACTGGGGCCAGCTCGCGAACGTTATCACCACTGTCGCTGGCGCGTACCTGGTTGCAACGGCACTCACCGCCCTGCTCGCCCTCAAACCACGCACCCGCGCGCAGCAGCGTGGCTTCATCATCGCGGGCGCCGTCGTGGTTCTTGGCCTGCTCATCTATTGGCCCTTCCACGTCGGCAAGACCGATGCATCACAAATCCTCTCTGGCGAAAACCGGTCGAAGCATCCGGATGTGTGCATCAAGGGCGACCCCGTGCACGCCTGGCGGCTGGTGCGCGCCGTCGAGGACCGGTATCTCGTCATCTCCCCGGAGCCGGGCGTCACGCGCCTCCGCCTTGTGCCGATGGGGGATGTCACGGACCTCCTGACCAGCCTCCCCGGCCAACCCGCTGAAGGCGGTCCCCCGGCCCTCGCATGCCGGCCTCCTGGCTGAGGACCTCACCCATGGTTCTCATCGTGGCCGACGGCACATGCTGCGTCCACTCGCGGCGCTTTGCACTCGCAGCACGGCATCCCATGGCGCCTGTGGCACCGGGTGGCCATAATCAGGCGCGGGCAGCACTTCCAACTTGCAGGGACCAGGGACGATGATAAAAACCATTGCCATCGAGAATGTACGCGGCATCGGCAGCAAGACCTTCGACCTCGATATCTTCCCCAACAAGCCGTCCTTGCTTGTTGCGCCCAACGGCTTTGGAAAGAGTTCGCTTGCTGCGGCCTTTGCTTCCCTGAAGTCCAAGCGCATGGAGCTGCCCAAGGAGCAATGGCACCTTGGAGACGAGGCGCTTCCTCCGAAGCTTTCGCTGACGGTCAAGCAAAAGGGCCCTGTCAAAACAGTGGTCGCAGATGGGCAAAGCAACACCATTGCCGGAGCGTTCGACGTCCACGTTGTCTCAAGCCGGCTGCGTGCAAAGGCAACGAAGCACAACATGGGCCGCTTCACCACGGCCGTCGCCGCGCTTGAAATCAGTGACCTCGTTCTGGTTTCAACCATCCCCGAAAAGGCAAAGCACCTCTACAGCGCGACGTCCATGCGGGCCCGCTTCGGCAACGCCGGCAAGGCGCTGCGAAAGGTCGACGACATTCTCTCCAACCCCGCTCTTGCCGACGGCCTCACCGACCTTTGCCCGGTCATGGACAAGGCCGACGGTGCGCGCATCAGCGCGGAGATTGCACAAATGATGGATGCGCTTGCCAAGTCCACCGGAACGGCAGATGACATCCGCACATGGGCCGAGGCAACGCTCGCACCCCGCATGGAAGCCATTGCACCCCTTCGCGCACTGGCCGACTTCGTCGAGCCGCATGCAGCCCCTGGTGACCGGCGCATCGATGACCTCCTGTCCGCCCTGCAGGTCACGCTGACGTATCTTGACGACAGGAAAGCATTCAAGGCCGCCTGCAAGTACCTCTCCTACCTCGACGAAAAGCAGGGTTACCAGGACGTCATCAACGCCTTCGGGGCCACCTGGAAGAACGTGCGCCCAACGGAACACAAACGAAGCCTCATCGTGTCGTTTCCGGCGGCGATGCACATCTCCAACGGCCAACGTGACTCACTTTGTTTCGCAGCGGAGCTGCGCAAGATTGAGCGCAGCATCGGGGCAAAGGACGTCATTGTCGTCATCGACGAGGTCTTTGACTATCTCGATGACGCAAACCTTGTGGCCGTGCAGTACTACATCCTGCGTCTCATCGACCGGGTCAAGGAAAAGGGCCGGAACATCTACCCCCTTATCCTCACCCACCTCAACCCGTATTATTTTCGCCACTTCTCGTCTGCACAGCCGAAGGTCTACTACCTCAAGAAATCCAAACCGTCCATCGGCAAGGATTTCCGCCTGCTCCTCCTCAAGCGCGATGAGCCACCCATCAAAGAGGACGTCGGACGCCACTTCCTGCATTACGACCCGGTCGACGTCGACATCCGGCCACAGATGAAGGCACTTGGGCTGAAGGAAGCCTGGGGGCAGTCCGCTGTCTTTCATGCCCACATCGAGTCGGAATGGGAAAAATACGTCGAGCAAGCCGACAACTACGACCCGTTTGCCGTCTGCTGCCATGTCCGGGTCGCCATTGAGCGGCATGCCTACAACGAGCTCCCGGACGAGGCCAGGAAAACCACGTTCCTCAACACCTGGAAAACCAGACACAAGCTCGAATACGCGTCGTCCCAGGGGGTGGTGGTCGATGACACGGTCTACCTTCTCGGCCTCATCTACAACGACGGACTGCATCTCAACGAGAGTGTGGACGAGAGCAGTCCCATCGTCTCCAAGCTCGAGAACCTCACGGTCCGGCACATGCTCATGGAGAGCGTGAAAGCCTGAGCGCTGTCGCCGTCCATGGGTCGCATCCCACCGGCTCGGCCCACGGCCAGCACCGGTACCCACACCCGCCCGCGCGCACCCTCCAGTGGCACGGGCGGGACAAAAGGTCGCTCGCCCATTGCCTGAACCGGGCGAGCGGTTATTCCTGGTGCTCCCTCCCCGGAGCACCGTGATGGACCTAGTCACCCTGTTTCCCTTCGCCCGGCGCCTGCGCCCCGGGATGCGGACCTTCCTCTACGCCCCTGGGGTCGTCGTCTGGACGCTTTCGACCTCGGCCCTCTTCGGCATCGCCGCCGGCCTTGCCCTCCGCTGGGCCAACCGCTGAGGCAGCGTCGTCAGGGCGCGGTCTCCGCGCCCACACCCGGATTAGGAACTCTGCGCCAACGGCGACCCCAACCATGGGCCGGTGTTATCGGACGCCGGGGCACCATGCCCCGGCGCACTGTGCCATTACGCCACGCGGTAGCGCTGCGCCACTTCCTTCTTCGACAGGTGCTCGGCCATGCCAAGGCGGTGCTGGTCATAGGCGAGGTACATCTCCTCGTCGTGGAGCGGCGGGATTGTCACCACCTCCCCCCGGTCATACCCAAGGAGCGCAGCATCCACGAGGTCCGCCGTCTCCATGACCATGCCCGGGAGCGCGGTGTCCACGTCAATGCCGGCCTTGTCCCAGATTTCGGACTTCGTCGCGCCCGGAAGAACCGCCTGGATACGCACACCGGTGCCTTTCAGATGGAGGGCCACACCGCGCGTGAGGTTAAGGAGATGCGCCTTCGACCCGCTGTAGAGCCCTTCAAGGATCTCCGGTGCCAGCGCGAGCACCGAGGCGATGTTGATGACACCGCCCTTGTCGCGGGCCAGGAAGCGCTTGATGGCCGACGCCGTCAGCACCGAGGGTGCGGTGACGTTGACGGCAATGAGTTCGGCAATGGCCGCACTGCTGTTTTCAAGCACGCCGCCCTGTAAGGAGATCCCGGCATTGTTGACGAGAAGCGTCAGTGAATCGTCCTCAATCACCCGCTGCTCGACACGGGCGAGGTCCTCGGCCTTCGACAAGTCTGCCTGGAAGATCTCCGCGCGCCGCCCCGTGCTGTCCCGCAGTCGTCCCGCCAACGCGCTCAACCGGTCTGCGCGCCGGGCGACCAGAATGAGGTCATAGCCGCGCTCCGCCAGACGCTCGGCATAGACTGCGCCAATGCCGGACGAGGCGCCCGTGACCAGTGCCGTACCTTTGCTGTTCGTATCCATCTCGACTCCATGCTGTGGTTATTGAAGCGTTTCTTGCGAAACGATAGCCGCCTCACTACGCTTGCGCAATGGACATCCAGAAACTTTCGACTGGCACCTGCGCCATCTCACGCGGACTGGCCCTCGTCGGGGACGCATGGAGCGCGCTCATCATCCGCGACGCCGGACGCGGCATGACGCGCTTTGAGCAATTCAGGACAAGCCTTGGCATTGCGCCGAACATTCTCTCGCGCCGACTGGACGCACTCATCAAGGCTGGTGTACTGAAAACGCAGCGCTACAGCGAGCGTCCGCCACGCGATGAGTATGTGCTCACGGACGCGGGATCCGCTTTCATCCCCATCCTCGCCGCCATCGGTGAATGGGGTCGCACCTACAACGGTGAAGGCACGCTCAGCCACATCGAGGATGTGGCAACGGGAGAGGTCGTTCGTGCCGTGGTGACGGACAAAGGGACAGGCAAGACTGTTGAGCCCGGCAGCTGGCGGGTCGTAATGCCGGGCTGACAAGCAACCCGGCGCGTGATTGAATGCGCGGGCAATGTGCCCATTCCGGACAACGACAAGGAGGCCCCATGTCCACTCCCCCGAAGCCGGTTGCACCAACCGTTCCACCCCGCTTCGAGAAGCTTGTCGAATGGTATTTCGTGCGGGAATACCTGCCGGCATCCGCGTTCTCGTCGCCTCTAGCAGGCAACCATGAACTGGCGGGGGACGCCATCGTCGGCGATGCAGACGCCCGCTTCTGTCTCATCGAGTTCAAGAAAGACGAGTCTGTCAGGGCAACGGAGCGCAAGAAGTTTCCGGCGATGCGCGCGGACGACAATGCAGACCCTGTCTCAGAAGAAGCATGCCGCTCACTCGTCGCCGAGGCGGTGGCGGGGAAGCGACACCCGCACGCGCTGGTCTTTGGCGACTACGGGCAAACCGAGAATCATCTCTCGCTCACCGGGCTCATTGCGGAAGGTTACTGGGGTGACTGGGTCCAATTCGCCCACCTGGCCGCTGTGTATAGCGCCCAGGCCAATGCGCCCGTCCTGACCACGTGCGAACTTCGCCCAGAAGGCCTGCCCGGACAGATTGGGGTCCCTCACGACGCATTCGAGACCTACGTCAACCGCGTGGTTGCGGCAAAAGGTGGGTATGAGCATGCCGGCAGCGGAGGCTGGATGTATGACATGGTCCTCGGCCTTGCGCGAAGTCCAACGGGCGACCGGACGGTCGTCATGACGCTATGGGACTTTGCCAGGGCAACGGCGGACTCGCGGTTGGAAATCGCGTTCGCCGATGCCCATGCGAAGCTAGCCTCTGATGCAGGCAACCGGGCGAGGAACCGCCCGCAGTACCGCCCTGACTTTGAGCCGCGCGCCCCGCGCCCCGCGCCGAAGCGGCCGCGCTTCTGAGCACGGCGCGGCTAGAGGCCAACGTTTTCGTGCGCCCCGGCCCGTCAACTATCAGAGAATCTGGGCCACCTGGCTCAGCAACGCGCCACCGTAGCCGTCGACCTGCAGGTACGTGCCATCCGTACCGGACGCCCCGACGCCCGTGACCTTGCCCCGCACAAACGTGTCGGCAGCGGTGCCATTGACAACCGCCGAGATGGTGTAGACCCCGTCGTCCATCTTGGTCCCGTCATCGGACTTGCCGTCCCAGGTGAAGTTCACCAATCCTGCCTGTGGCTTGTCGAGAGGAATGGTGCGGATGACGTTGCCGTCCTTGTCCTTGACCAGCACGTTGACGTTCGCATTCGACGTCGGAACGTTGACGGCGCCATTGAACGTGCCGTCCTTCAAGGTCCCCTTGTCCGACGGGATGAGCACGTCATGGCCGACAAGGCCCGAGGCGCGGACGAACTGGTCGCCGGTCAGATTGGACGCCAGGGTGTCAAAGGACTTCTGCAGCTCCTGGGTCGCCGTGACCTGGGAAAACTGTGCCAGCTGCGCGACCATCTGGGTGGGATCGGCAGGCTTGGTGGGGTCCTGGTTCGTGAGCTGGGTGACCAGAAGCTGCAGGAAGTCGCCCTGGTTGAGGGACTGCTGCTGCACCTGGCTCGACGACCCCTGGTTGGATGCAGCGTTGCTGTTGCCGACGGGCGTGGTCATGGCGATCCTTGGTGCCTGCGTGGTGGGTTGGGCTGAGCCGATGCCGAAAGCACCCTCCCCGGTCAACGAAGTCCGGGAACAACGCTTACATGCTTCTGTTTGTGAAGCATTTGGCTAAGATATCCGCGACATCACCGTCTTGCAATGCCACCAGGTCCCCAGAGGGACACGGTCCACCCGACCCCACCAGAGGTTCACAGTGCTAGGAGTCTTGCCCATGAAGCTTCGAATCGACCGGATTGACGGCCACGGGGATGCCACAAGTGAAGTGGTCACATTCACTGTCACGGATGACTGCGACCTATCCAACTACGTTCTCGCCGACAGCACCTACTTTGCCAACGGCAACATCTCCAACCGCTTCCGGCACACGTACTGGTTCGTCGGAAAACCGGTCAAAAAGGGAGACCGCGTCGCGCTGTGGACAAAAAGCGGCAAGGACGAGACGGTCGAGCACCAGGGGGCCACTTGGCACGTGCGATACTGGAACTCGAAGGCCGCTGTCTGGAACGACGAGGGGGATGCTGCCGTGCTGTTGAACGTTGCGACCTACTCCGTCAAAAAAGCGGGCGTCTGACGAGCTCTGCGACGGCGAGGCCAGCGCGCTCCCGCTGAAACATCGCTTGCCTAGTCGCTGTCGCCTGCACGGACCGTGACCCGCTTGCCGCAGCCGAGGCACACCTGCTGCACACCCGAGGCCGTGTCCCGCACTGGTCCCAGCGCGCAGCCGCAGTCCTTGCAGCAGGCCGGGCAGCCGCGCTTCCAGTTGCGAAACCGCCAGACTGCAGCCCAGTACAGAAGCAGTGCACCGGCGGCACCTGCGGCCGCGAGCGCGTCGCCAAGCGGGTCGTGTCCCAGATGGTGACGGGCGACGTCATGAAAGACGCCCGCACCAAGGGCAAAGAGTGCCGTCAGTAAAGCAACCGCGAGCGCAGGCAGGCAAAGGCGCAGGAACATTCGTGTGGGGGCGTGCACAACATCTCCTCAAAGGGCCACCGGTGCGCGAAAGCGGCACCACAAGTTTCAACAGACGCCGGGGTGGTGCCGCCCGGGTCCGGGCAGTTCGCGTGTGCGCTGCAATGGCTCTCGCCAGGCAAAAACGGCGCAACATGGATACCCGGGCGGCTGTGTGATGATAGTCAGCGCCCGGCACTGCACCTTGGACGAGGTTGATGCTGCTCGCGCGACTGCCCCTCGCCAGGTGCCATTCCGCGTGGTCACGGACGTCGCTCGAGACTCGCGTCGTCACTCGACTTGGGCATCAGGTCCTGCTTGGACACGCCAAGCCAAAGAAGAATGGGGCTTGCCACGAAAATCGACGACAGGGTGCCGACCACAATGCCAATCAACAAGGTCACGGCAAAGCCGTGCACGGCAGGTCCACCGTACAAAAACAGCGCTGCCATGGTGATGCCCGTAAACAACGACGTGATGATGGTGCGAGACAGGGTGCTGTTGATGGAGCGGTTGAGGACATCTTCAGGCGTTGCGTTGCGCGATGAGCGAAACAGCTCCCTGATACGGTCGAAAACCACCACCTTGTCGTTGATGGAATAACCGACGACGGCAAGCACCGATGCGAGGACAGTCAGATCGAACTCACGCTGCGTCAGCGCAAAGATGCCAAGGGTGACCAGCACGTCGTGTATCTCGGTCACCAGGGCCGCAACGGCAAAGCGCCGCTCAAACCGAACCCACAGATACCCCATGATGCCGACGATGACAAAGACGACAGCGTACAGGCCATCGGAGCGGAGCTCCTCGCCGACCTGGGGGCCGACAAAGGATTTCTTGCTCATGGTCGCATCGGGTCGTTTGGCTTTCAGCGCAGCCATGATGTCGTCTGACACCTTGCTGGCGGCCTCGTCCCCGGTCACCCCGGTCTGGCCTGCCAGGCCGTGGTCGTCCCGTGGCTGGAGGCGCACGGTCACCTGACGTGTGCCGCCCACCGACTGCACCAGGGGATTGTCCAGACCCGCATCAATGAGCGTCTTTCGCACGTCGTTCGTGTCGACCGGTGCACTGTAGGCAACGTCAACCGCCACGCCGCCGACAAATTCCTGGCCGTAGTTGAACCCCCGGACAAGGATGAGGGCAATGGATGCGACCACAAGCAGCGCAGCCACGGCGATGGAGTACCGGCGCAGGCCAAGGAAATTGAAGTTGGCGTTCGGGTTGAAGATTTCCACCGGTGTTTCCTGTTGTCGACGGACGGAGTGGCGTCTGGTGGCGGACGCAGGCTGGGCAAGGCGTCACCGGGGCCGGGCGATGCTGGCCACGGACAGTGCGCCTGCAGGGAAAGGGGTTGCCTGACGGCGCCCGAATGCTAGGGCACGGCGGATGCCTGGCCTTGGACGAGACTGCCGCACTCCCCGGTGGAGGCTTGCGAAGGAAGCGGTACCGATGGGTCAGGGTCGATGGCAAACCCATACCCCGGCGCGAGACGCCCCGGGGTGCCAATGCCGATTGCGCGCAACAAAGCCGAGCGGCGGGGCCGGTCAAGTGTGGTCATAGGCCCGGCCATCATCGGGACAAAAGCAGCAGATGACCATCAAGCGAACCGCGACCGATGGCCCGACGAAGGACACTCACGGACTTCTTGCCAAAGGCGACGAGGACGGAAGGCGCACCGGCAGAGCCCACCTCCTCGCCTTGCCCGTTGACGAACTTCAACCGCCCCTTGAAGAAAAAAAGGGCAGAAACATTCGGATGACCAAAGACCGCTTCGTGGAACGCCGCCGTGTCGGTGCGCGCAAAAACGAGCAGCAGGCCGTTTCCGTGGTCGGCCAGCTTGTCCATCCACATGGCGCATTCCCGTCCATACGGCGGATTGACCCAGTAAAAATCACGGCGGTTCCACTCGCGGTTGAACCCGTCTTGCTGCTTGTTGAAGTGGCGTTTGGCCGTGTTCCAAAACCGCACGGGCGGTGCGCACGGGTCGACGTCGGCCACATTGGGCAAGTCCAGTGCATCGACCAGCCAGCGAGGCGTAAGCCACGTTTCCTCCCCGGCGGTGCGCTCAAACGCGAAGCCCGCCTTCGGCTTGGCGGTCTCGTGCCGGGCGCGGGGTCTGGTGCGGGCGTGGCTGCGGGCGGGGGTGTTCTTTTTGGCCTTGGTGTTCGTCGTCATCGTCGGGACCCGGTTGGAAGGTGGGTCCACGCTCAGGGGGATCTCCCCGCCGCGTCTGGCGTTTGATCCCCGCTGGTCTAAAGACGCAAAAAACCAGTGCTTCAGAGTGGCGGACGGAGGGGACCCGGACGGCGCCCGGTCTCATCTGCCGTGGCAACCATCCCCTCCAGCCTGAGCTGCTCAGAGTGCGCAAGGGCCGTATCAAAGCCGTCTTTCGTGTGCCGGACCATTAGGTCGAGGGCGTCGCGCACGGGCCCCTCCCATGCTGCCCGCGCAACGAGGTCTGCCCAGGGCTTTTGCAGGGCTTCAACGGGGGTGAGCCACTGGAGGGTCGCCCCGTCCGCACAGTGCGCGATGAACCGGGCGGCCGTGATGTGACCCTGGCCGAGCTTGAAGAGAACGCGGCCGTGCCTGTCGACCAGGTACTGGACGCCGTCGACGAGCGGTCCGGCAAAGAGCGTGGGCACGCGGCGGGGAATGACAGGGCCGGGGGTGGGATTGGTTCGCTTGAGAAGGCGGTCGTTTGCGCGCTCAATTTGCGTGGACAGGATGTCCGGCATCTCGTCGCGCACAAACGACCATCGATAGCCACCGTTGAGAAGGGGGACTGGTTCGGGCTCCATCGATGCCAGCTGGCGGCGCCAGTTCCCCTCGTTTTTTTTCAAGGGATATCGTGCGGCAAGGCCAGCCTCAATCGCTTTGGTGCTGAGGTTGAAGTACGCCGAGACCACCACACGGGTCACGCGGGTGACCTCATCGATGTGGTCAAAGAGGGCAACAAAGTCCCTGTGCGAATAGAGTATTGCCGCCTTGACGTCGTCGGGTCGCCTGTCCGTGGCATCAAAGCCGGCAAGCGTGTTGATGGACTTGCGTTGATTGTCCGTTGTGCCTGCTGCAACCGCCGGAAGCCCGAGGAGTTCGGCGATGGTCTGCGTCCGGCTGTCCCACATCGATTCGCGTGCCATCCATGTCTCCCTGATGATGGGGGCATGGTAGCAAGGATGAATGGCCTTGGATCCGAGTGGCGAGCGTTACGTGTGACGCTTGCCCACCGTCACACGTAACGATTCACCTGCCCCGCCACAATGGAACGCCAGCACGGCCGACTCCAAGGTCGTTAACTGCAGTGCCGGGAATGCGGCGGATTGTCGACGCATTATGAAGCCGCCCAGCGGGGCGGCGCTGCGTCGAAATTGCCCGAGCGCGTCACCTCCGAAGGTGATGGACCGCCACCAGGTGCGGTCAGTGCGTTTGCAAGCGGATTTCCTCCACACCCTGGAGGATGTTGGCTGCAACAAACGCCGGGTCCTCATGCGGGAGACCGTGCCCGGCCTTTGCCGCAATTTTCTGGTGCGAATCACTCGAGAGCGATAAAAACTGCTTTTGCAGACGCTGGGTTTCCGCCTCGAGCCTGACTGCCACCGGCTCTGACAGCCCGGGCACCATCCGGAAGCCTGGACTGTGCGTGGCCACAATCACCGGCTTGGACCCCAGTGTATGCAGCTGCCTTGCCTGGGCGACGCTTTGGGTTACGTCCAGGCCTTCCTCGTTTTTGGTCGGGTCGGTCTGCACTGAGCTGAGGAACGTTCGCGTTTCACTCACCGCCCTCTCCTCGCCCGGCTTGGGCGCAGACAAAACCGCCAGCCAGGCACGTGACTGGTCCGGATGCGTCGACGAGATGAGGACAAGGCCAGCGGTGTCGTCTGGAAAGAGGCTGGCAAAGACCTGCGCGTGAAGGCCTCCAATGGAATGGCCCGCAAGCAGGTACGGCCCCGCCACCTTCGCTTTTTCCAGTGCCGCGTGGAGATCCTCTGCCGCATCCTTGCTGGTGCGGGGCCGCGTTTTCGCGGGATCGCTCTCGCCCAGTCCAGCGCGGTCATACAGGCAAACGCGCGTGACAGAGGCCACCTTGCCCGCAATCGCCTCCCAGGCCGGGTCTTCCGTTGGCGCCGTGCCCAGACCCGCATCAATCACGACCACCGGTACCCCGCTTCCCTCGCATTTGAGGTGGATGGACCGGCCACCGATGTCAAAGCGACCGTCCAGCCCGCCGTCAGCGTGAGAGATAAGGGGTGACAGGGCAACAGCGGCGGTGGCGAGGATTGCAAAAGGCGACAAGGTGCTCACGGGTTCCTCCAGTGGGTACAGCCGGTGTACCACACCGAAGGGCGCGGAAGGATTGTGGGCGACCACCGACCGGCCAGAAATGCTTTGCATGCGCCCGGCCTTGGTCGTTCAGACCGGATTATGTTGTCGCCTGCGCGCTTCTGCAGCCGAAGCCCCGACCAGCGCACCGATCGTGGTCTCGTCGGCAGGCCAGCTGTAGACGAGGCGGGACCTCATCCTTCCTTCCCGCGCTGGGCTTGCCCTGCCCCAGCGCCCCGCGTCCCGCGCGTCGAGAAGCGTATACACCCGAACGGCGTCCCGGCCTGCCTGGTAAAACAACCTGGCGACAACCACGTCGAGCCGGCCGGACGCAGCAAAGCCGAGACCAAGGCGAACGTCAGGTGCATCGCGCTCACGGACGATGTTGACCTGCAATGCATGCTCGCTGGCCAAGACTGAAGCCAGCGCGATGACGGCTTCGTCCTCCGGCATGGCACGAAGCGGCGGAAGATCGGGGGATGTCATTCATCACCAGCTGATGGGGGGAACAAAGCATCGAGGCAACGACAAATCAAGTCAAACATTGGGATAGCCCGGTCCCAATCAGGGCCCGTCCCGCCGGCCACTCAATGAACCACCCGGGGAATGCCCGCGCCGACCCCTGCCCCACCACCTGCCGTGCCTCCCACTTCCGCATCGACGGGCTGCGGCCCCATCCCCTCCGCATCCTCCCCGCCCCACGTCCCGTCGTCTTCCCCGGTGTCATGCACAAGCTCGGGCAGCACCTCCGCCAGCACGGCCTGGACCGCTTCGAAATAGGTGTCCGGATACCGCGTGTCGAAACAGCTCAAGTCCTCTGCCTGTTCGGGCCAGCCTTCGACCCGCTGCACCGCAAGCCCGTCGCCGAATGAAAGGGGCACGGCTGTCCACGGCCATCCCTCGGCGACAAGCTCGGACAATGAGTCGTACCACCTCATCGCCGACCACGGCCAGACGCTTTCGTCGACCTCGTTGCCATCGATGTCCAGGGATGGCGCATCGGGTCTGACGGAATCAGGCCAACAGGACGCACCGGACCGGGCCCAACGACTAACCTCACGGCGCTCCTCATCGGACGCCTTCAGCACCCGCTCCTTGATGAGCTCGATGCAGTGCGCTTCACGCGCAAACCGGTAAACGGTGGTCGCCCAGGCCCGCCACAGCCTCGGCAGGGAGGAAAAGTCTTCGACCTCCGGAACCGGCCCGACAATCGGTTGACCCGGCGCTGGCCGGAATGCGGCGGGCATCGGGTACGCACTGCCGTCGCCGTCTGCCAACCACCATGTCTGGGGTGCGTCTGATGTTGCCGGATGGTGACGCAGGGTGAATCCGATATCGGCAAAGTAGGCGCGCATGTCCTTGGCCGAGGGCGTCTGTCTTGTGGGTTTCATGAAGTGTCCTGGATGGTTGGGTTGAATCCATCCTGGCGGCGGTTCGAGAGCTGTCAAGGGGTCAAAAGCACTTTAAACAAGCGCTTTTTTCAAGCGAAACGTAGCGATTTTGCGACGCGACTCCGCATATCGCGCGTCGTCCTAACGCTCACGTCCGCACATCCGCTACGACGCTACGCTACTGACTCTTCGCGCTGACCCTTGCAACCGTGCGACCAGCAAATTCCCTGAAGTCATCGGTCAACACCAGCGCGACGCTCGCGGCCCGCTGGTCGATGCCAGGCCTGCTGCCGTGGGATGGAGAAGAGGTGCCGATGCCAAAGCCGGCGCGAACGCGACATGTAGCGTTGTCACCCCATGCTCACCGCCGGCATTACGACCCGTGCCAGTGGCAACCCGAAGAAGTTGGCCCGATGTCGTTCACCGCGCGTCATCAAGGGACCCGGCCCCTCTGTCATTCACCTTCGGCTGCTCCAGCTTCCAGAAGACAAACCCGGTGGGTGCGCCGAAGATGACTGCGATCATCGCAAACGTGACCACGGTGGCCGGCATGGAGGAATCGCTGCCGGCGAACCGCTCGCCCCATGTGCCCCACCAGACGGCGATACACGCGGCCCCGGCGCAAAGGACGCCGAGCAGCGCGTAGACCCATGGGAACACCCAATGGAGCCGCCGGACCACCCAGTACAGAACGCTGCCGGGAAAAACCATTGACGCATAGGAGACCGGCACGAGAATCATGGCGGCCCAGACACCCTCCCCCAGGTTTCCGGACGGCAACGCGCACAGCATGGCGGCGACACCCGGCGTCAGGGGAGCGAGTAGGACTGCCCTCACCGTACGCTGCCCGACTCGATATTCCAATGGTTGCACTCCCCTGCACCAAATACAGGACTAGGGCAAGACCCGTACGTTGCCCGCGACATCCTTGTCCTGAAGATCCAAAGCAGTCTTGCCACAAAGGCCGAGCCTTATCACTTGATCCTTGAACACATTTGAACGGAAGGTGCCTGTAAGCACAACGTGTTTTCCGTTGAGCTCCTTTTCACGCGCATCCAACCCTGCTCCGTTAATGACCGAAAGGCACGTCGCGCTACGAATGTCGCGAATTGCACTCTTTGAAGACACCAAATAGCGGGCCTCATCACCGATGACAACCCAACCATCAACCTCGACGCGCCGCCCATCGAAGCGCTCCGGCGACTGGTTCAATGTGTCGACCGTGACCTCACCAGCAATGGCGCTGCCGACGACAAGGCTCATAACCATCAACAGACTACGTTTCGGCCTTTCAATCATTGCCGTTCGGTCGTCCTGTCAGCGGCCGCACGTTTTTGAGCAATGCGCCACCGACATCCAGACCGGTCAGCCCGCACTCGGCCATGCTGATGCCGTACGAATAATTGCTCGCCTGAAACACGCCCGTCACTTCGACCAACTTTCCATCCAGGCGACTTTCGGCTCTACCCAGGTCCCCCGTATTCAATAGACTCAAGCACCCTGAATCCGGCTGCCAGAAATCACCGACGTAACCCTTCTTTGTTGTGACATAGAGCGACTCCGGGCCAATCGACAGGTAGCCTCTCACAGTGACAACTTTCTGGTCGAAATCGCTTTTCTTCTGATTCAATTGTGTGGCAGCGATGACATCTGTTCCAGCGCTTGCATCACTCGCGATAGAAGCGGCGAGGCAAAAACATATAATGCATAGTTTCAATTTCCTGGTCTCTGTTGGTCGAGCGCTGTCTGCTGTAAGTTAATCGACTGAGTGAGGGCCGTTATCTCTGGCTTCGTTATCGAACCCTTCAGCGCCGTAATCTGGATTCGACCTTCAACAACCTCGTACTTGACCACACGCCGCTCACTTACAGCATAGTTGATAATCCCATGGCCCAGCGGCTGCGCATCACCTGGGCTTTCGAGGCCGTGAGAAGACACCCCGACGAGTTTTCCATCAATATGGCTGTGCTCGACTGCGGATGCCCCATCCGGCAAATGCGAAAGATTCAGGCCATCCTTCCCCATGGTTTGTACTACAACGCCCGCTATCGCTTTCACGGTTACATCGTCCCGTCCAACGAAAACCTGTGCTTTCTCGGGCTTCGTCGACGTTTCCACGGCCGCACGATTGTCAATCGCCGCCTGATCCATCTGTGTGGTCGACGTCAGGTCCTTTGCTCGACCGAAATCAGATCTCACGCATTTACTCGCGTCCTGGCCAGGGCATGTGTCGCGGCCGTCCGGATCGATATTCAAGATTGGGTTATTCGAGGCGTATTCATATCTACCGAAACTTCCGGGGCGACCCTCACTGGAGTCCAAGGGATCAGCCCCCAAGAAGCGTCCCACGACCGGGTCGTAGTACCTGGCTTGCATGTAGACCAACCCCGTCCCCGGGTCGTTGACATGCCCGGTGTAGCCAGGCCCCGGCTCGGGCGTGCCCAGCGTCTGGGCCCCGTAGGGCCGGTAGTCGGCCGTCGAGAGGATATTTCCTGCTGCATCGGCCGTGGCCAGCGGTGTGCCTTGCTGGTTGGTGTAGTAGTAGGTGATGGTTTCCGCGTTGGCCATCCCGCATATCGCAACAAGAACCGACAACCCCACGGTGAACAACCGCCTCCAAAAGTTGCCTCGCCATTGCTGCTGTCTCATTCCCACCGCGCGCGTCCGGTACGAAGTGCCCTGTACTGACTTGTTGCTTGAAGTCATGGCTGTTCTCCAGGTCACGGGTTGGGAAACTGCACGTAGGCCGAACAGCCGGACGCATTGCATGCCCGGAGCTGGAACGTCGTAAGCAAGTGGTCGCCCGTTCCTGTCTGCAGGAGATACGTCGTGGAGCCACCGGTGTAGACGGTCGCGCCGCCCTTCTGGACCTGATATGTGGGCGCGGTATCCACAGCCGACCAATTCCCCTGGAACTTATACGTCGTGCCTTGCAGGCTCCGCGTCACGTTAAGCCCATCCGGTGTGGATGGGACAAGCAAGACTTTCACATTGACAGTAGTGCTGCCAGGACCACATCCGGAGACGTTGCATGCCATGACACGGTATGCGTAGTTACCATTGGTCTTTCCGCAAATCTGAAGCCGGCCCGAGCGGTCGTTGTCAATGTCCGTAAAAGCGCCAAAGTTCACCTGCTCTTGAGTGACATACCAGGCACCATCGGTGACGGTTCCCCATGTGACGGCATAGCAGCCGTCCGTGCTCGTTGCAGGTGTCGCAGAGATAGCGGGCGCCTTGGTCGGCATCATGGTGACCGTGGTGACGCCAACCTGACTATACGGTCCACACGGCCCAGCGTTGCATGCGCGGACACGAAAGTAGTACACACCACTCACCGAAATGATTCTTGTCGTCGCGGGCACCGGCCGGACCTGGCTGCGCATCGGTGTGCCACGCGGGAATGAGGGCCGACCTGTTACAGCCGCCGACCACGTCGCACGTCGGCTGGCGCTTCCGGCAACCTGCTCGACAGATGATGGGCCTCGATGAGGCGCGCAACATGCGGCGGGAGGAAGTCGGCGGGGAGACGCCCCTTGGCGTCTTCGACGTCGTACGGCGCGCCATGGTCGAGCAGCCAGCCGGCCACTTGGCGGTGATACGCCAGATGCATCAAGGTCAGCCCATCCCCGGCATGCACGCCCGCCAGCGAGCTTTTCTCTGCCATGTAGACCAGCGGGGCAAGAACGCCACAGTCCAGTGGTTCGCTGTCGTCGTCGCCTTCCGTCTCGCAGGCCTTCAGCACGGCAATGCCTAGCGCCGAGACGTGGTCGCTGAACTCGTTGTTGACGTACCGGGGGGTGTCGAGGTCCGCGCCGAGGGCAACAAGGCGGCGGACGTCGGTGGGCCGGTCCTGTTCGATGGCACGCCGCAGCGCAGCCTTGAACGTGATGTCGATACGGGGCATTGGGCGGTGCTGCGCGCAAAAGGTGGTGGCGTTGTCGAGAACCAGCCGGCCTGCCTCGGCAAAACGGCCTTCCTCGCCGAGCTCGAGGACGCGGGCCTCAAAGCGCTTTGACTCACGGGCCCGTTGCTCATGGGAGGCAACGGCATAGATGAGCGCATCGTACTCATCCTTCGGCATCACCTCCGGCCAATGTGAGCGGTCGATGCTCCCGGACCCGGGCATGGGGGAGACTTTTGCGGTGCCTTCCCGGACACAGGCAAGGATCGGTGGCTCGTTGCCCTTGTTGTCGACAAAGGCGATGGGGACCGACCCGTCAAACGATGCGGTGCCCGGTGGCTGACCGAGTGCGGCCATCAACGGCTCCCTCGTCCCGTCTTCGACCGGCACACCTTCTTCGAGGAGGTAGCAGGCAACGCGGCGTGAGGTGACAAAGTGCAGAAGGGTTCGCCCCCGGGAATCGACCTGATCGATGCTGCCGGTGCGGGACAAGACGAGCGGCAGCATCAGCACCTGGTCTTCATCGGAGTCGACCAGCGCTGCAATCGACAACAGGGTCAGGTGGGTGAAGCGCTTCGCGCCCCTCGTCACGTGGGCATAGCCCTCCATCCCGCCATCGATGCCGAGGTCGAGCTGCTGCTGCTGGGCAAGCGCTGCATTGTTACGGCCAATCGCGGACCGGCAGGCCGCCGAGAGCATTCCTGCGTTCTTGAAGTGGGTGTTGCGGCGCAGACGTCGGGCGGTCGTGGCTGCGGTCCTTGCGGAGATGACCCACCGCAGATCTGCATGCCGGAGCGTGACAGGTTCGTGCGACCGATTGCCCAGCGGACGCGGATGACAGGGCCCTTTTGCTGCACGGTGGTCACAGACGCCCGCCAGGGCGGCTGGTGCCAGCCGAATCCGGCAGGACCCTCGAGAGACGGTGGGCGACGACCAGCGCTGCCGTTGCAGGGGGCAATGTCTCTTCCGGAAGACGTCCGCTGCTGTCTTTGACATCAAACGGCGCGCCATGGTCAAGGAGCCAGCGGGCGACGACGGGTGCCGTCGCCAGGTGCAGGAGTGTTGACCGGTATTTCCCGTGAAAGCCACCAAGCTGCGAGGCATCAAACAAGGCGAGCCGGTGGATGGTCCCGTCTACCGAATCGAGGACCGTGGCCACACCCAGCGCAGTGAGGTCGAGATACTCACGGTCCCCGTCGTCCGCCTCGATGAACAGGTCTGTTTGGGGAAGATTCTGCTCCGCGCCGAGACCAATGAGCTGTGCTGCGTGTTTGAGCTCTCCGTCGACCAGATGCATTGCAAGTTCGTCGGCGGCCGAGAGCGCGTAGACCGTCTGCGGCCACAGGGCACGAACGTTTCCGATACCCCACTGGCGGCGATGGGACACGTAGGCGATGTCGGCTTCCGAAAGGGTGACCACCGACCGCCAGGGCTTGTAGGCGAAGCCTGCGTGCGTGAGCTGGACGGCCATCCACGGCAATGCGCCGTCGTTGTCGGGCATCGCAAGGGGGACGCCCTCGTCAAACAACACCCTTCCGGGTGGCGCCGCGAGCGCGCGCAGCCAGCGCTCGCGCGCGCCTTGGGGCAAGGGCACTCCGTGCTCGACAAGAAAACGGGCCACCGGCGCGCTTGTTGCGAAATGAAGCAAGGTCCGCCCCCTCGCATCGACCGTGTCAAGCCGGCCGCCTGCGCTGAGCAACGTCGACACCGCACACACGCCTTCGTGCCGGCTGTCGAGCAAGACCGCCAGCGCCATGGCCGTCAGGCCGCTGTAGTCGCATTCGTCGACGACGGACCAGCCAAACGCTTCCTTGTGGAGGGCGGCACCCTCCATGACGGCCTCCATGATGAGGTGCGGGTCTCTCGCATGGATGGCGTCCTGCAGGTCAAGCTCACTGAGGGTCGCAACGCCGGACACCGTGGTCTGCGGCAGGCATGTGGAAATGGCGGGGGCGGGGTGCATGGGGGCGTCCTTGGGGAATGTCCAGATACAATGCGTCGGGGCTACCGGCCACGCCAGGGGCGAGCGACAAGTTGTCCACGCGCCGGAGCTGCCCGGGTGACCTCGACGGGTTGGATGCCGCCTAGCCGGCAGGCCCGTCCTGGTCCTCGCCCGGTTTGCCAAAGACGTCGTCCCAGAGCTTTTGCAGCGCAGGGCCTTCGAGGGGCGCCATGCGCCGGAAGGGGCTGGGCTGCGGGACGGGTTCGCGCCCCAGGGGCTTGTCAAACCCGGACGGATTGGCCGGCACCCGGGTGGGCGTGGGCAGCACGGTGCCGGTGGGCAGTTCTGCGGCGCGCGCGAGGACGTCGGCAAGGCTGGCAAGGGCGGTGAGCACGCGGCGGTGGGCGAGCTCGTCTTTTGCCTCAATTACCCAGCCGTCGGGCGTGGTGATGCGGTAGCCGGTGGAAGGAGATGTGGTGTCGGGGGTCATGGGGAATGGCTCTCGAAACAGTACGGAGAAGGGATTGTCTGGCTGCCGCATCCGTGCACAGGGCGATGGACGTCCAGTGCACCGTGACGCACATCAGACGGGAGATTGAGATGGGTCATTCCGACGAACTTACGCACAGCCAATTCGAGCGCGCGCTCGACCTCGTCGTCAACGCACTTGCCGCCGAGCTGCACGACGTAGGACCGGTAAATGCGGCGCGCGCACGTCTCGACAAGAGATGGGACGAGTTGCACCCAAAGAAGAACGAATCGCCGACCGACCCCGAGGAGGTCACGGTCATTGAGGCAGGGCGGGCGTTTCTCCTGCGCCTGCGAAACAAAATTCAGAACCGGTAAGGCAATCACCGCTGCTGGCCTGGCTGGGCGCCGAAGTGGTCTGTCCGTCGGCGGCACGCCCAGTCGTCCCCGGTCTCGCCCTGCTCACGCAGCCATGCATCCTGACTTTCGGGGGCAAGGGATGCAAAGTAGCGCATGAAGGCAAGAGGGCCAGCATTGCGTTCGAGGGCGAGGTCGCGGGTTTGACTGTCGATTGCCGGGGGTTTGCCTTGTTTGCGTTTCATCGAGATGTCCTCTGGTTGATGCGGAGGGTGGAATCGAACCACCGACTTCCGGGTCATGGGCCCGGCGAGCTGCCACTGCTCCACTCCGCATAGAAAAAAACATGGGTTTGGCAAATGCGACAAAATGCCGTCGAGCTTTTTTCGTCGTTTTGCCTTGGGTTGACCATTTCCCTTGCGGGGCCTTTTCTGCGGGTTGACCTGGCCGGATCAAGTACTACTAATACTTGACGGATTCCTGACCTACCGCCGATCCGCCAGCGCGTTGATCCGCCGAATATTTCTCCCCGATCCTGCGAGCAGCCCACCGCCACCATCGTCGTGGCAACCGATTGATTCTTCAGTCCTCGCCTTGACGGGTTCGAAGGCGACTTTTGCGCACCCGTCGACCTCCACCCGGCCTCAAGCGAATCGGTTTGGACGTCCATAAGGCAACGGTCAATTCATCCAGACATCGAATATTGATGACCGGCAGAAGCCCTTTAGGGACCGCATGAAACAAGGGTTGGCGCGCTGAAAAATTATTTTCGGCACCGCCAAAAAAGGTCGCATCTTAGCCTCGGTCGCCAGGGCGGAAATTCGTTCCACGGGTTTACTTGACAGCCTCGGAATTGTTGCTTGGATGGAATAAACCCCCACCCAAGAGGCGACACCCATGCACCCGATTGACCCGTCCCACAACACGTCCACCCGCCCTACCCCGACCGACGCTGGCCCGACGCCTACCGGCACACCCCAAGCACCGCGCTACATCGTCCATGGTCCCAATGGCATCACGCTTGAAGTCGGCAGCTTCGACGAACAGCTCCGCGCACTGGCGGCGATTGCCCAGATGATTCCCGACGCTCCTCCTGCCCCGCCCCCAAGTCCCGCACAGCAACCCCGGACGATGACGCCGGCGCTGTATGCCTCCCGTGCGGCCGCAGCCCGCACCATGGGTCGGCACGGCACCGGTGCCGGCCTTCAGCCCGATGATGAGGACGGGTACCTCGAAGCGGCAGCCCCGGCTGCACGCCGCGTCAAGCAGTCGCCGTTTGCACCGGCCCGGTTCCAGTCGGGGCCGCGTGTGGCCGATTCGTCCCACCGCCTGGTGACAGAGCTGATGGACGAATACCTCGCCCAGCTCCCGTCGTCTTGCATGCTCAACGACAAGGGCCAGTACGAGTGCGCATCCGCCCTGAAGCTGTATCTGGAGGTCACCGGGGACAAGCCGCTCATCGGTGTCACACGCATGGACGCCCAACGGTTTGTCCGCACCATGGAAAAGTGGCCGAAGGACGCGACCAAAAAGCCTATCTACCGGAACCTGACCGTCGAGCAGATCCTGGAGACCGCAGACACCATCCAGGCCAGACGCCTCGCACCTGTGACCGTCAACAACAAGGTGCATTTCGTGCGGGGCTTTTTCGAGTACGTGCGGCTCACCAACGGCCTTCGCTTCAACCCGTTTGATTCAGTCGCCCTGCCCGCCCCGGTGGCCCAGTTCGTCCGCACGCCGTTTACCGAAGCCGAGCTTGCCTCCATCTTCGACCCCGTGCACCTCAAACGGCTCCTTGCACCCCAGGGCTACTGGCTGCCGGTGCTTGCGCACTTCACCGGCGGGCGACTGCGGGAGATTTCCCAGTTGTATGTCGACGATGTGGAAACCATCCTTGGCATCCCCGTCGTGCACTTTGCCGACCGCTTCGAGGGCCAGCAGGTCAAGAACCAGTCGAGCAAGCGGGTCGTCCCGCTCCACGACGAGCTCATCAAGCTTGGGTTTCTTGACTACGTCGCCATGGTCCGGGAGAGGGGCTACAACAGGCTCTTTCCGGGGATGGGGTGGTTCCATGGCGATGCAGGGTTCCTGATGGGCAAGCGGTTGAACGAAACGTACTACCCCAATGTGTGCGGCCTTGGCCCCGGCAAAACCTTCCACTGCCACCGCCACCACTTCATCGACCAGGCCATCCGGTCCGGGCTCACCGATGCGGATGTCGCCCCGTTGACGGGTCACAAACTCGAAGCCCAGTCGGTCATCCGCAGGAACTACGTGCAGGCGTCGACCCTGCCGCAGCGCAAGACACACCTCATGAGCATCCCGCTTGCACCCGTCATCATCCCGCCCTACGACCCTGCGCAGTTCGAGCCGTACTTCGTCCAGCTCGAGCGCAACGGTCGCCTCGTCGCCGCCAAAAAGGCCCCACGCGACTTGAAGGTCATCTCCATGCCGCCGAGGAAGAAACTCGCACCCGTGTTTCCGGATGTGGAGGACGATGAGGAGGATGGCGACGGTGAGGAATGAGCGGAGTGTCGAGCGGCAAAACGAAGGGGCCCCAGGGCCCCTTTTTCGTCCTTCGGGACAATCCGCCGCACGCCCCTGGACAGGGCGGTCCACTGTGGGATGCTCAGGCAGTATCCAGGAGCCCCCATGGCCTACCCCGACGCTGCCTTTGCCACAACCTACTTCGAGGCACTCGGCTACACCCTGCACGCGCCGGACGGCCACAGCGACCCGATGTGGGTGCTTCGTCATCCCTGCTGCACCGACCAGCGCCACACAACGCTCGATGCCCTCTGGTCGAATTGGGAGAAGATTGCACTGCGCATGGTGACCGAGGACCGTCTCGTCGACCATTTGTGCCGGTATTATGTCCACGCGCCGGAGGCCGAGCGCATGGAAATGTGCAGGTGGGCGCGGGCGCCCTTTCAGCACCATTGTAATTGGCACAGGACCTTCGTCGCGGTGCAGGCCACCTGCGTCCCGGCCCTCCTGCCCCGGACCTGGCTGATGGACACGCGCAGACGCTTCCAGTCCACGCGGCGCGGCTACTTCCAGGACCGGCTTGTCCATCGCTTCGCACGGCTTGAGGCCAGCCGGGAGCAGACGACGCTTCAACGCGTGGTTCCAGTTGCAGCAACCCACCGTCCACGACGCCGGCTTTGATAGAGTTGCTGCTCCCCACACGGAGTTCCGGGATGGAAGAGCTCAAGCGCGAATTTCTTGGACGATATGCCGACCGCTTCGACGCGGTGCCCTGCACGCCTGTCGCTGCAACGTTCTGCAGCGCGCTTGCGCGGCTTTCGGAAATCGGCCTCGCCTCCCATCTCGACGAGGAAACCGTTACTGCCGCCCTTCTCGGTGCGCTAGCTGGCGTCTTCCCATTTTGCGTCGCCCTGTTTTCGGAGGACGACAAAGAGGCGTCGCGTTGCTCATGGGGGCAATACAACAAAAGCAAAACGGCGAAGGGTACCGATTCGGAGGCCGTTCGCGGCGCCGATTTCGTATTGGTGGTCTGGACCAGCAAAACAGCCGCCCGCGTTGCCATCTTCCAAGCCAAGCGCGCTGACTTGACGCAGCTTCGTCGTACGCTCACAAAATTGTCTAAGAGCGAGACGTTCGTTCCCGCTGATCGGCAAAGCGACACGCCATGGGTTCCTTCGACCCTCTCTGGAGCAGTTGATTACGCGGCGTTTCGCACAGCCTTCCCGCACCCCCGGCCCGTTTCGGTCGAGCCTTCCGGCCAGTTTGCCATTGATGTCCACCGCCGACGCGAGCCGGACGAGGCAGGGAAGATTCCGGCATCCCAAATCGAACTCCTTACCAGGGCGGGTGAGTCCATCCTGGCTGCGAGACATGCCGGTTCGAATCTCTCTGGGTCAGCCGCACACGCCGCACCTCCTGCACCCGGCAACGCCGCGATGGACTTATCGCCTGACGCCATCCGGACGCGGCTCGCTCCATTGTCATTCATTCATTACCTTGGCTATCTCCACGCCGACGGCCAGCCGTTGATTACGGGCACGCCGCCACCAGCCGACGACACAGTCGACATCGCGAACGGCATTCAACAGCAGGTGCTGGAGAAGCTCGACGCGAGAAGACGCGCGCCCGATGCCCTCGCCGAACCCGTGTGCATCCCGCTGGAGGGAATGGACCACGCGCTGTGGCGAGACGGGACCAACCGAAACAACGCGCAGTTTTCAAGCAACCCTGTCGACCTGGCTTTGGTACCGACCTATTCATTCGCCGACATCCTGCTGTCCGCTCTTGCGCCCACCGATGTGGACGTATTCGGGTGGATAACGCTCGATAAGGAAACGCTCGATTCCGAGCTGCCGGGGCTTCAGGAGTTCGGCATGGTGGTGATGGCCGACCGCCACGGTGGTGTCGCAGGACTGACGAACAAGCCCGGGTCGAAGTTCGTCAACGTTCAGCTGAAGCTTGATGTATTGAAGCGACGAGGCTGGACCCCATGAATACCCTGTGCTTGGCGATGAGCGCAGCGTTTAGGTATCCCAGTCTTTCCGCCAAATTCCTGCCGCCCCCCGCGTCGGGCCGGCATCCTCGCCACACCGGTTCGGTTGACGAGATGACCAAAGAACATCTCATCGATTTACGCCTCCCATTTCCCCGGCCCGACGACGCCCGGCCACCAGCGTCCGGAACCTTCCGTTTGGCACTCCTGTTCGATAAGCGAGGATTACAGGCGGTGGCTCGTACGTGGTGTCTCGGCGAGGCGGATGGATGCCTCTAGCCTTGTACGTTCTTCTGACTCGTCCAGCGTGCTGCAAAAGCGAAGGAACCGGTCACGGCACCGCTCACCCGGACGCACGCAGGCCCTCTCGACCTCCCGCATCAGGTCTGCCCAGTCGTGCGGAAGGTCCTCGCGGGTAAACGGCGGCCAGTGCCCGATGAGGTCCAGCGTCCAGTCGGTTCCCAAGGGGTACCAGGACTTCGGCGTGGCCCATTCCCGCATCTCGGCCCGCAGCATTGCACCGCCGCCCCTGTAGAGCGAACAGAGCAGCCTGAAATGGGTGTCTGCGGTCAACACCCACACCGCAACGCGCTCCCACCAGTCCCAGACCTCGGCGACGGTGTCGAAGGTCTCGCACGGCTTGAAAAGGAACGGTCGATTGAGTTGCCAGAAGGGAGGTTCGCCCGCATGGACGCCATCGGGAACCACGACGAACAGCGGATACCCAAGGGAGGCGAAGTACGCGATGACGGTGTCGTCGGCCGGCACGTCGCCGGGTGCGGTTCCGACCGGGAGGAAGGCGGGGGTTGTGAGGTCATGAAGCGCTCGCAGAGAACGGGGCCCGTCCATCCTGGCTGTCCGTCCACGCCCGTCGAGGGCGCTGCGACCACTTGTCCAGGCCCGCGTCCCATATCATTGGGGAACAGGAGGACCCCATGACCACTTTCCTTGCGCGAGCCGCGCTGACCCGCTTTGTCACCGACCAGCGTGCCGCCGCCGTTGCCCTCACCGGCCCCTGGGGGAGCGGGAAGACGTGGCTGTGGAACGATGTCGTCTCCTCGCTTTCCCGCGCGCCTGACCCCGGCTTTTCCCGCTACAGCTACGTGTCGCTCTTCGGCCTCAATTCCATGGCGGACCTCAAGGCCGCGCTCTTCGAGAACGCTGTCCCGCCTGGCAGTGTGCAGACGGGTGCCACGCCGGAAAGCCTGGCGACCGAGATGAAACACATCTTCAAGGCCGAGACCGTCCAAGAGACCGGGTCGAAGCTTGGCCGGTTCATGCTCGGCAAAGGACGCCAGCACGCCCAGACCGCCGCGTCTTTCCTCCCGCCCTGGGCAAGTGCTCTGCGGTCGGCAACGTTCCTTGCCGTACGCGACTATGTCATCTGTATCGATGACGTCGAGCGCAAGGGCAAGGACCTGTCGATGACGGACGTGCTCGGACTGGTCTCCTACCTTCGAGAGCAGCGTCAATGCCGTGTGGTGCTCATCCTCAACGAAGACGGCCTTGGTCCCACGGGAAGTGGCGAACGGGACCTGTTTACGGGTTTTCGGGAAAAGGTGCTCGAGCGGGAAGTGGTCTTCCATCCGACGGTGGCTGAATGCACCGACCTCGTGTTCGGGGGCACGAAGGGGGCCCATGCCATGGCCGGTCACTTTGCTGCGGAGCTTGGCATCACCAATCTGCGCATCCTCCAGCGCATTGTCCGCGCGGTCGATGACTTCATGCCGTTCATTGCCAACAGTCCTGAGGCCGTACAGACGTCCCTTGCGCGCACGGTGGCCCTTCTCGTGTGGTGCCACTACGGGGAAGCGGCAGGCGCACCGGGCTACTCGTTTTCGAAAAAGATCCTGCTGACCCACTTTGCCGGTGTGATGGAGACCGACAAGCTTACCGATACTGAAGCGGCGTGGATGGAGACCCTCTGGACCATGGGTGGACACCTCTACCATGGCCTTGTCGCCGAAGTGTGCGGCAGCCTTGAGCGGGGCTACATCAATACCGATGCGGTGGAAAAGGCGGTCTCGGATGCCACCGCACAGGCTGCGCTCGAGGCGGCGTCCGGGTCGATGAAGGACGCATGGGCACTGTTGCACAACTCCTTTGCCGACAACACGGACGTCTTTGTCGAGACGATGATGACGACGGCGTTGGCGAATGCCCCCTGGCTTGGCTACGCCGAGGCCGAGACCGTCTGCGTCCTGCTGCGTGAGCTCAGCGAGGGGGACAAGGCCGATGAGCTGGCGCGCGAATGGGAGCGCGTCAACGCCAGCATCGACCCCGCGCGCCTTGAGGTGCCCGAGGACTTCCTGGGCTCCCGGGCAGCGGACCCCATGTTCCGGGCGGAGGCCTTGCGACGGGCCACCGGCCCCGTCCGCCCCACCCTCGCCGACACCATCCGCGAGCAGGCCGACAAGAGCGGCTGGAACCCCATCGACATCGAAGTGCTGTCGACCGCCACCGTGGATGAGTACGTCGCCTTTTTCTTGAACGCCGGACCCGATGCGGAACTGTTCCGGTACGTGCACGCCTGTCTGCACTTTGCGCGCACCCAATCACCTGAGGCCGCATACGTGACCATTGCGCAGACGGCGTCGGCAGCGCTTCGCATTATTGCAGCCATGTCGCCCCTCAACGCAGTCCGGGTGGCGAAGTTCCCCATGGTTCCCGCACTCGTGCCGCTCTCCCCGCCGCCTGCACCAATCAACCCGTTCGTGGTCCGGCCATGACCGCTCAGCGGACGCCTGAGCAGGGTGAGACCGGAGACGGCCTCGCCGATGTTCTCGCGCACACCGAAGCGTTTGCCGCAGCCGTGCTGCCCCTCATCGACCGTGTGCCGTTTGATGACACGCCGCGTGCAAAGCTCACGATGGCCTTCCTCGGTCTCGCCCATGAGCACTGGATGGCCCAGCGCGCGCTGATGGGCGCCGGACTTTTCCATTCCGCCATTGCCCTGTTGCGGTTGCAGTTCGAAGCGACCCTGAAAGCCTTCTGGGTCGCCCATGCGGCAACCGACCACTGGATAGCGCGGATGGGCACCGTGCGGGTGCGAGACAGCGACGGGCGCATCCAAGAACCCGATGTGCCGTCCATTGGCGAGCTTTTGAAGGACCTTGAGCGCACAGCGCCGCCCCGTGCTGCAGCCCTTCTTGCCCTGTTCAAGTCGATTGCCTGGCGGGAGCTCAATTCATTCGTCCACGGCGGCACGCTTGCCCTGTCGAACCTTGCGCACGGGATGCCTGAGCCGTTCCTCGTGCAGATGCTGAAAAACGCCAACGGCGTATGGGGTCTGGGCATGGTGCTTGCCGCCGCCCAGCTTACGGACAAGACGCAGGTAATGCGGGTCATTGCTGCGCAACATGCGCACCGGGATTGCCTGCCGCCGTTCAACGCCCCATAGCACGACTGCTGCGCCTCGGACATCGACATTCGAGCCAGCGCGGTCGCCGGGAGCGCCATACCGACGTCCGGTGTGCGCGTCCGGCCCCTGAGCCGCAATTTCTTGCGCTTTGCGACACACCTCCCAAAACGGCGCGTGTCAGAAAAACCCTACACACGAAGTCACTGACTGCGCGCACCCTTCCCGGCATCCAGCACGCCCGAATGTCGTCAGGGACCACGCATGAATCTCCTTGTCCGGTTTAGCGCAGTCGCGCTCGCCCTCCTGCTGCCCATCGCGGCTGCCGCTTTGCCTGGGGACGGTCCCGCGTCGTCTGCCAGCGTTCACGCGCCGGTAGCGGCGCCCCCAACCGTTGTACGTCAAAGCCTTCTGGCGGCGAGCCTGTCAGATGCTCCGGCGGATGGAGCCGCGAGCTACTGGGACAAGCCTTATTATCACCACGGTTACGCCGACAACGGGCCGTTCGATTCCGTCGGTGAGGCCATCGACCACTGGTGGGCTGACTGGCAGCGGGTATGGCCTGGGAATGACTGCGGCTACACCACGGAGTTCTATGACCCGGACACGATGGGTGGCCAGGTGGCCAGCATGTATCTGCAGTCTCCGTGCGGCGGCGGCAATGGCATATTTGCGACCCAGTATTTCTTTGACCCTGGCAAGAACAATGGTACCGGCGCGGGCTGCGACGGAGGCGAGGGCCACAAGGGAGACCAGGGCAAGAGCGGCAGCGGCGGTCCGCCACCTCCGGGCTGCGACAACCAAGCCGGCGGCACGAATACGCCGAGCGCCAAGGGTAACTCCGACGGCACACCAACCGCTGGCGACCCCATCAATACGGCAACCGGCAACAAGTACATCCAGGACACGGACTTTGATGCCTCGCCCTGGCTGACCTTCCGGCGCTTTTACAACAGCCATCCGTCCGCAGACTCCTCCACCATCGGAACCCACTGGAGCCACTCGTTCTCGCGCAGCCTTTTTCGCGTCGACGTGCCCTCGACCACCACATCTCTGATGACGGTCTCCCGTCCCAGTGGTCAGCGTGAGTCGTTCACCAAGAGCAGTGGCGCCTGGTCGACCAGTGGCGACAACCCGGATCGTCTCACCGAAACGGACGATGCAAACGGTGCGCCGACTGGCTATACGCTGTGGGTCGCTGCCCTCCGCCACACCGAGACATACTCAGCCGATGGGCGTTTGCTGACGGTGTCCGACAGCACCGGGCAGGTCGAAACCTTGACCTACTCTGACACACTCACCGACCCGGCCATTGCGCCCAAGCCGAATCTTCTGCTGACGGTCACCGCACCCGGCGGCCGCACGCTCTCGTTTACTTATGACTCGGCCGACCGCGTCCATCAGGTCATCCAGCCGGATGGCGGTGCGCTGGTGTACGGGTACGATGCGACGGGCAACCTCACCTCGGTCCAGTATCCGGACGGCAAGACCCGCCAGTACGTCTACAACGAGTCAGGTCTCACCGGTGGCAACAACCTGCCCTCGGCCATGACCGGCATTGTTGACGAGAATGGCGCGCGGTTTGAAGACACCGCCTTTGACAGCGCGGGCCGTGCGACGTCCACCCAGTTTGCAGGCACGGTCGGCCGCGTGGCCGTCCAGTACAACGCCGATGGCTCCTCGGACGTGACCTACCCCCTCGGAGGCGTCTCGCACCAGGGATACACGACGGTCCAGGGTCTATTCCGGGTGGGTACCATCGACAAGCCATGCGGCGAGTGCGACCAGCCGTACGCCACGCGCACCTATGACGCCAATTCCAGACCGGCCACCTACACCGACTTCAATGGCCATGTGCTGGCCACCACGTTCGACGCAAACGGCCTGTTGACGGAGCAGGTCGAAGCGCAGGGCTCGGCCGACCAGCGCACGGTCGACACCACCTGGAACACGACCCTTCGCGTCCCGCTCCTTCGCACCGTCAAGGACGCCTCCGGCGCCGTGGTCCAAAAGCAAGGCTGGACGTACAACGCCACCGGCCAGGTCACCGCCCAGTGCCTCATCGACGCGGTCAAAGCACCCTCTTATACCTGTGCCGCGACCGGCACGGCGCCCAGTGGCGTGCGCCGGACCACGATGACGTACTGCACCACTGTTTCGACCACCTGCCCGCTTCTTGGTCTTCTGCTGAAAGTCGATGGCCCCCGCTCGGACGTCACTGACACGTTGACGTACGCCTGGTACCAGCAGTTGGATGAATCCGGCTGCAGCACGCTCGGTGGCGCCTGCCATCACCCCGGGGATCTCAAGACCGTCACCGATGGCGCGGGTCTGGTCACGACTTACGTGAGTTTTGACAAGGCCGGCCGTCCGACCCGTGTGAAAGCGCCGAACGGGGTCCTGACGGATTACACCTACACCCCACGCGGCTGGCTAGCTACGACCACCGTGCGGGCCTTGGCTGCCGGAACACCGTCGAGCAGTGACGCGACGACCACGGTCAACTACAACCCGGACGGCACGGTGCATTCCGTCACCGACCCGGACAACGTGGTAACCACATACACTTATGACGCCGCCCACCGCCTGACCGATGTGACTGACGGCTCAGGCCGTCGGTACCACTACACCCTGGACGCTGCCGGAAACCGCACCAAGGAGCAGGTCATCACTGCGGCGGGCACGGTCGTGAAGTCCACCTCGCAGGCGTTCAACACGCTCGGTCAGCTCACCAGCATCACCGATGGTCTCAACCGGGCTGTCTTCGCAGCTAGCTACACCGACAGCTACGACGGCAACGGGAACCTCGTCCACAGCGCCGACGGTCTGGGCATCCAGCGACAGCAGGTCTTCGATGGCCTTGACCGGCTGGCCAGCACGCTCCGTAACTACCAAGGCACCGATGCCGCGACGAAAAACAGCCAGTCGGTGACATCTTTTGATGCGCTCGACCGGGTCAGCGGATTCAGTGACCCGGGTGGGTTGAACACCACCTATGATATCGATGCACTGAACAATGTTTCCGCCACTCACAGCCCGGACACGGGGCTGACGGGACGCACGTATGACGTTGCCGGCAACCCCGTCACCGTTACTGATGCCACGAACAACAGTCGTGCGATGACCTATGACGCCGACAACCGTCCTCTCACCGTGACGTTTGCCGACACCAGTCTCAATGTGCAGTACAAATATGATGACGTCGATGCTGCCACGGGCTGCACGGGCAGTTTTGGGAAGGGGCACCTCACCCGCATTGTCGAGGGCAATGGCGGCATCACATGGTGCTTTGACGCCTTTGGACGTGTCGTCAAGAAATCGCAGACCCTGGGTACCGCGACGCGCACGACGGCCTACACGTGGACCAGGGCCGGCCGTCTTGCTTCCATGACGACGCCGAATGGCACCCTTGTCGCCTACACGCGGGACACCATCGGCAACGTGACCTCCATCAAGGCCACACCGAAAAATGGCACGGCCACCACGGTGGTGAGCAGCGTCGTCTACAAATCCTTTGGCCCGGTGGCTTCCCTGAAGCTCGGCTCTGGCCAGACCGTCACCTACACCTACGACCTGACGGGTGCCATAACGGATGTGGTCGGGGGCCCGTTTGCACTGCACCTCAAGCGCGACGCCATGGGCAACATCACCGCCATCGGCAACGCGGCCGGTGTTGCGGCACCTGCGGAAACGTACAGCTACGACCCGCTCTACCGCCTGACCGGGGTCAAGACCCCGACCGGGACGGCCATTGAGGCCTATACCTACAACAAGACTGGTGACCGCCTGACGAAGGCCGCACCGGGCATTCTCACCGGCAATTATTCCTACGCGACCGGCACGCACCATCTGACCGGTGTGGGCACGACGTCCCGCGTGGTCGACGCGCGGGGCAACACCACGTCCGATGTCTTGGCGTCTGGGACGTATGGGTACGGCTACAACCAGCGAAATCGCATGACGGTCGTGCAGAAAGACGGGGCGACCGTGGGCATCTATGTGCTCAACGCGCTCGGCCAGCGCACCCAGAAAACAGCCGGCGGGGTTGCCACGGCATTTGATTACACGGAAGACAGCCAACTCATTGGCGAAGCGTCGGGGACGACCACGCGCGACTACATCTGGCTCGGCGGCATCCCGGTGGCCCTGGTCGATGGGAATGGGACGACCTCGACCGTTTCGTACGTCATCAGTGATGGTCTTGGCACGCCGCGTGCGGTCGTAGATGCGGTCGGGGCCACGAAGTGGCAGTGGGCGTACGCCAGCAATCCGTTTGGCGAGAACGTCCCGACATCGTCGAGCGGGTATGTGCTGAACCTACGGTATGCCGGTCAATATTTTGACCAGGAGTCCGGCCTGGTCCATAACGGTTTCCGTGACTACGAGGCTGCGACAGGCCGCTACCTGCAGAGTGACCCAATCGGCCTCGCAGGCGGTGCTTCGACCTTCGGATACGTGACCGGGAGGCCGCTCACATCGCAAGACCCGTCAGGCTTGGCAGCCGGCCCGCCACCTGTCGGTCCTTTTCCACCCGACGCTCCGGCACGCTTACCCGACGCCTCCGATATCCCGGAGAATATTCCTGGCGGTCCGTGGACACCGGCCAACGGGCAGCTTCCTGGCGATTTCTGGGGTCCGCAGCAACCTCAGGGCGGCAAGGTAATGTGCCGATGGGTGCCCAGGGAGGAAGATGGAGGCACGCCAGGCTCGAGGGGGTATTGGAAAACACAGACGCCCGGCGTGAAAGGCTGGCAACGGTATGACCAGCAGGGAAATCCAATGACAGCCGAGGAAGCACACCCTCGTCCGTCACCCGGGCCCTCTCGTCCGGCTGAGCCAGTTGAAGATCCGCTGCCGGAGACACCAGGTATCCCTGAAACGCCGGTTATCGAGCCAATAGAGCCGATTCCCCCGATTTTCGAGCCGCCCATCCTCTGAGGCAAACGATGTCCGACGACGCGAACGATGACTATTTGAATTACCTGAGCCAATTGAGGAAGACTTTGGAGGTGGCCAGCGCTGATCCCGTCGAGCAGTGCGAGATCATGGGCTCCTACAATGCCCCTTGGGAATTGAGGACAGATGCCAGGGACTTCATTGGCTCTGTTCTTTCGTTGCAGCGAGGCCAACTCAGTGCGGCGACAGTCGACCGACTCAACGAGTTCAAGCGTTTACTGGGAGACCTGCCGGATGCGGCCGTTATCCCCGAAGGAGAAAGCATGACGACTTTCGCGGGCTGTCTTGTTGCATTCAAGCACCCTTCGTGGATTCCGGTCCGGCAGTCCGCTCGTGAGCTCTTACCCGTTGTGTCGGACCCTTTTGCAGAGCCGTAATCGGGTACCCGAGGCCGTGTCATCCAAAACGGTGGCATCAGTCAATCCCGGGCCCAGTTCACTCCTAGGCTTGGCCTGCAGGTGAAACCGTGACGGCACAATTCGCAAGGGAATCGACGCGGGCACTTACCCGGGAACAGGCGTTCGAGGCACTCGTCCGCTTTACCGTCAAGATGCGCGACCTGGGATGGCCCTCTCTGCCTGGACTGCTCGGTGGCATGCAGCCGATAGGGGGCGCGCCTTCAGGCCCAGGCGTGGGAGAAGATTGGGCGGTGGTGGTGGCAGCGAGACGGATTGACCCGGACCGACGTCGCCGTTTCCGTAGGCGCCGGACGTGCACCCGATCACAACTCAGGCGCTGTCCCGGATGAGCCGAAGGGCCTAGCATGGGCTTAGTATCACTGTCGGAACGACCGCAGGCGGGAGCCTTATTCGTTGCCGAAAACCGGCAGTAGCGAGCAAAGCCAACGAGGAACCGCCTATGGACCAGCGAGCCCTATGTATTTGCTTTACGCTGGCCATGACCACGCTGACCGTGGCGGGGCCTGTCGCCGCTGCCGCAGTGACGCCGCAACCGCTGGCCTCTTTGTTGGCTCACGTCGTCCCCCTCGTCCCTGGAAGCCCATCCAGTATCGAATCGGCCCTGGGCTTTTCTCGCAATCCACCGCCGACCGGCCATGACGAACGGTACGCGCCCATCGACTATCGAACGCCGGAAGGTATCTCACTCCACATCGCGCTCACTTTGGACGAGGAAAGCCAACAAAGCCCAAAAGTGACCCGGCTCATGGCCATTGTCGACGACACCCAGTGCGTCGATGCAGCAAAAATCCGTGACGACCTGGGCGCCATCGACAAGGCGACCTGGGTTGCAATCGGCACCGACCAAGGGTGGTCGGCAGTCATCCAGGGAAGATTCGTATCGATTGCCAGGCGCACCGGACGCTGCCTTGCGTCAGTGGTCGTCGACACCCGCCGGCAGCCACGCCCGGGACGACCGACACAGCCACTCAGGATAGGCCCCTCCGGGAGACCTGCACCCGTGCCCCTGCCAGGGCGTTGACGGGAGGACTGGCGGAGTTCCAGCCTTTCTTTTGTTGCTACGTCAGTGCGTTTAGGAAGCGACGTGTTCCTTCCATACCTATTTTTGACAGCCTGTTTCGTTTCGACCGCCTCCGTTCTCTGGGCCATGGTCGCAGCGCTGCTCATCCTCCGTCACTTCAAAGTACCTTCTGACCGATTTTCTGCGCGTACGCTCTGGAATCCGATGAATGTTCTCCTTCGACCTGAGCTGCTGACCGACGCCGGTCTCCGTCTTCGCCGACAGGTCGGTTACGCCATGTCCGTGTTTTTAGGATGCTTCGCTCTGGCGGGTCTGATCGGACTCGGTGTGAAGTTTTTTCACTAGTGTCGGATCACGTGCTGGCGCGTCGCCGGGGCGTTGCGGAAAGCCTTCACAGCCGCCTCTCCAGCGCCCTGCCAAACCGACCAAGGTTCGACCCGCACGCATGGAGCCAGTCGGCAAGCTGGATGGCATCGAGCCGGATTTTCCCGGCTTCCACCTGGCTCACATAGGGTTGCGTGACGTCGGCGAGTGACGCGAGCTCTGCCTGCGTCAGCTTTGCACTCAACCGGGCCTCGATGAGCAACTCGAGGTAGACCGCCCAGCGGGCGGCTTTTGTCTCGTCTCTTCCTTTGGGCATGGGCGCGCCTTGGCATGGCGCAAAGGCGCCGGGTGCCCATGCTGCCAGCTTGCGGCATTCGGGCAATTGGGCAATCGGTCGCGCATGGGCAAATCCGGCATCTGTGCCCCCGACTTACCGCTTTTATCGCAGGCGAGTCCGACGGCAGATTGCCGCACCAGCTCAGGCCCGGTGCGTTCCCTTGTCTTTGCGGACCAGGCGCTTCGATGGCGCGACTCTTCCCTTCCGCGCCGCCGCGTCGTAGCTGGCCACGAAGTCAAGAAAGTCGACGTCGTAGATGCGGCAGAGGTCGCGGACCACGACCAGCTCGATTTTCCGTTCGCCCACTTCGATTTTCGAGATGAAGGTCTGGGCAACACCGAGCGTCGATGCCGCCTCCAGCTGGGTGAGCCCGGCCGTCAGGCGCGCATCGAGCAACATCCCTGCGAGGAGGACATTCTCGGGGCGATGCGGTGAGCGGGGACTTGCGGGGCGACTTGGCATGGCGACAAGTCAACACCCCAAAACGATTTAGCCCATTTTCACTTTACAAGGCGATTTTGATCGTACGATCGCTCCGACCCGGACATGACGTCCGACAGGGGGTTTTTCATGTTGCTCCGCATTGCGCTTCTCACCAGTCTTCTCCTCCCCTCGCTTGCCATGGCACAGGACACTCCGGCCCCGGCGGCCACCTCAGCGAAACCCTCGTTTTGGCAGCGCGTTGGCAGCACGGCACGGGAAGCGGGACACCGAATCGGTCAGGAAATCAGCAGCCCCGGCTCCGGCAGGGGGGACGCTTTCCGCCTCATTACCCCGGGGGCATCCGAGCTCGTCGGCATGTTCACGCCTGAGACGTCGGGAACCGATGGTGCGGGAAAAATCCTCTGGCCGCGTGTCGCACTGACCGCTGAAGTCTGGGGCGAACACCAGGATTGCTGGACGTACCGCGCGAAAATCTGGACGTCGGAGACCGCCAACCACACCGAGCGATTCCAGGTCTGCAAGTCGTCGCCTGTCAAAGTCACGAACGACATTGGCCAGACCGGATTTGCCGAACCCAACCGGATGATGTTTGCCACCATTAGCTCTGCCATGGCGGTCTACACGCACCCGACGACGGGTGACCAAGGGACCGAGGGGCCCAATCCGCCCGACATGCTTTTCATCCGGCGGGTCCCGGAATCCCTGATTCAAGCCCAGGTGCCCTTCATCGGTCGCTTGCTGATGGTCACGGGATTCGAGTCGCACATCTCGGGCGCCAATCACTCCGCGCGGATGTGGCTCGCGGGTTATGACCCGGCCGGCAACAAGGGCTGAGCCCGTGCCTTTGCGTCCCCGCCCTGCATCTCCTGCTGCGATTCACGCGCGGCACGTCGGGCGGGGGCGAATACGTTCCTGACTTCGGAATCCCTATGTCGAACATCGAATACCTTGCGTGGTGCGCTGGCGCCTTCGTCGCCTTTCTCGCCCTCATCTTCATCCTCGTTGCCCTCCATCGTCGCGCCGTCATCCGTCGGCCCGTCTTCCAGGACACCGACATCGAGTTTGAGATTGATGAGGCGGCCGGCGAGCTGGTGGCCACGTCGCTCCGCCAGACTGGCGTGGCCCGCCTTCCGCTCAACACCCTGACGTGGGCGATTTCCACGAACAACCTTCGCCTGACCTCCTTCAAGCTGCCCGTCGCCTTTGCTGCGCCCAACTTGTCCGAATTCGACAAGACCATCGTTCGTGAAAACGTCCACCTGTGGGTTGGCAACAGCAACCAGCAGCTCGTTTTGCGCTGGCTTGAGCACCGCGCCGGTCGCCTCAAGCCCGACCTTGCAGCCCACATCAAGCAGTTGAATGCGCAGAAAAAGGACCTTGCAGCTGCCGCTCGACGGCATCTGCCGGAAGTGCCGGCCGTCGAATGCGACACGGGCATGCTGCTTGAACACTACGCTTATGTGGCGTTTCTGCCGTCTGGATTCGTCTACGGCATGCGCGGTGCAGATGAACTTCCCGAGCCCGTCTCGCGGGTCCGTGCCGGGGATGTGCACAAAGCGCAGGGCAACACCGTGCAAGTCGAATTTTTCCGTGGCGGGCAGGCCACGTTCCGGCTCACCGTGCCGGAGATGCGCGTCCTCCAGGGTTTGCAGCGGAAAGGTGTGCTGCGGCTCGAAGCACCGGTAGCGTCCGCGTACTAACCAGCCGGGGACCAGTCCATTCGGCTGATGGTTTCGTCACGGAGCCCTTCGTAAGCTCTGGCAATGAACACCGTCGACGAAGACCTTCTGACTCGGGCCACGCTTGCCATGGACGCCATGGCAATCGGCCAGGCGCTGCTTGACGCCGACCCTGACGAGGTACGATTTCGCACGCATCTCGTCATGAAGCAGGCACTGGACGCCGGCTTTGGTGACGTTGCCCACGCAGCGCGAGGCATTGCCTGGCTCTTGAGAGGGTCGGACACGGTTGCTGTGCCTGGCATCGGGCGTGCCTTGCCCCACTTGTCTGATGCCATCGACGCCGTGGGCTGAAGCTTTGCTGCCAGGACGCCCCCGGCAGGTCTTCGCACCGGGCTCAGTCTCCTGCGATCGATGACCTCCAGACGCCCTGCCTTCCCGACAGGCGTGAACTCAATCCGCTGTCCACGCGTCCAGCACGGCGACCCAGCATCAAGCCCCGGCTCTGAAGACAAACCCGGATCCGGATGTCCTTTCCTTCACACTGTTTAACCGGCAAGGCGACCACGCTTGGCCATTGCCGCAGCGCGGCCTGAGGGATTGAACGTTCGCATGAGCCGTTTGGTGGTCATCTCAAACCGTGTGGCTCTGCCAAAGCAGACGCAAACGGGTGGACTTGCGTCCGCCATGAATGCGGCACTGCAAGAGATGGGCGGGCTTTGGTTTGGCTGGAGTGGCAACATCGCCGCCGAGACAGGCAAGACGGTCCACGACATGGAAGATGGCCCCATCACCTATGCCACCATCGACATGTCGAAAACCGACCACGACGAGTACTACAGCGGGTTTGCCAACCGCACGCTGTGGCCGCTCTTCCACTATCGGGGCGACCTCGTCGACTACCGCCGTGACCATCTGGAAGGGTACCTGCGGGTCAACCGGATCTTTGCCGAGCGTGTGGCGAAGCTTTTGCGGAAAGACGACATCGTCTGGGTGCATGACTACCACCTCATCCCGCTCGCCGCCATGCTCCGCGAGCTCGGCGTGGAAAACCGCATCGGCTTTTTCCTGCATACGCCGCTGCCTGCCGCAGGCCTCCTCATCACCCTGCCCCGCCACCGGCAATTGCTCGAACCCCTGGCGTCCTACGACCTTGTGGGTGTCCACACCCAGCGCGACTTGCGCGCGCTGGAGGACTATTTCCTGCACGAGTTGGGCGCGGCCATGCGCGCTGGCGGGCGGATCCGTGCGGCCAACGGCCGGGTTTTCCGGGCGGGGGTATTCCCCATCAGCATCGATACGGAAGAAGTCGAGGCGCTCGCGCAAAAGGCCGTCCACAACGGCGCGGTGGAGAAGTTGAGGGCGTCGTTGGATGATCGCTCGCTCATCATCGGTGTCGACCGGCTTGATTACTCAAAAGGCTTGCCGGAGCGCTTTGAGGGATTTGCCCGGCTCCTGCGGGACCACCCGGAGATGTCGGGGAAAAGTCTCCCTGCTGCAAATCGCCCCGCCGTCCCGGAGCGACGTGCCGGAATACCGGACCTTGCGACGCCAGCTCGAGCGCCTCGCCGGCCACATCAATGGCCAGTATGCGGACCCCGACTGGGTGCCCATCCGGTACGTCAACAAGTCCTTCAGCCATGCCGTGCTCGCCGGGTACTACCGCGCAGCCAAGGTCGCGCTCATCACCCCGCTGCGGGACGGCATGAATCTCGTCGCCAAGGAATACGTGGCCTGCCAGGACCCGGAGGACCCCGGGGTGCTCGTCCTCTCCCGGTTTGCCGGGGCGGCGCAGGAGATGGACGCAGCCTTGCTGGTCAATCCGTCCGACCTCGATGAGGTCTCTGACGCCGCCCACCGTGCACTGACGATGTCGTTGAAAGAGCGCCGCATGCGCTGGCGGACGATGATGGACGGGCTTGAGACCAACACCATCACCGCCTGGCGCAGCCGTTTTCTCGATGCGCTCAAAGCCGCCCACCCACCGGCGTCCATCCTTGCCAGTCCGAAGGACCATGCGACTGCAAAAACGGTGCGCGCATGACCGCTCCCGCTATGCCACGGGCCTTCACGTCCAAGCTTGCCGTCCGCTTCACGGCCGGGCAACGACGATGCGGATGCCGCCGAATTGCCCGACCCTTTCGTCCTTGAAGTCGTTTTCCCATGACCGCCTTGTCTGCAAGTTCAGCCATCCAGCGCCTGGTCGAGCAGACCATCGGGCTGGCACAGGCCATGCGGCTCGGTGACTGCGACCGGGCACTGGAGCTGGCGCGCGACATGCGCGACGGGGCGTGGGCGGCGGGGTTGACCAGCCTCGGCGCCACGGCGGGTGCGTTGGTCGACCATTTGACCGACAGACGGGTGTCATTGGCCGTCCGCGAGGTGGCGCTGGACGCCTTGTTTGCCGAAGTGCATTCGGTCAGCGCAATGCACCGGGCCAATCCCGTACGCGCGCCCCTCGTCGCACCCTGACGGCCGTCGACCTGCGCCGAGCGCTTCGCCGACGGGGCTTCCGCCTGCCTCACCACAAGCGTCCGGGCTACTCCAACTCCGTGCCGGTCAGGGTGCGTGCTGTGCGCGATGCGTCGACTTCGGCCTGGGCAAGCGCCTCCGCCTCCGTTGCAAGAGAGGTCGTCGCACCCGATACAGGGAATGCAAAAGGATCCCGTCCATCTCGGGCTCGTCCTTGTGGAGGGACCAGGTGGCTTTCCACTGTCCACTGAATTCATGGGTCTCGATAAAGGCCCAAAAGCCGGAGACGGCCCGTGCAATACCCATCCCAGCTCCTTTCCGCCGCCGCGTTTACATGACGCTGTCCGGGCCGCAGCGTAAAACAAGCATGGGGCGTCCGCGACGGACCCGGGCAGCGGCAGTCAGGGGCGCCCGCCGCATCGGGGTGGTCGTGACGCCAGGCCACCTTTTTCGCCGCTGCGACCACGCAGGTATACAAATCCATGGCCGTACCCTCGGGCTGCGATAGCGCAGAGCCACGACTGACTGGTGACGCCGGGCGAGTCGCAGTGAGAACCCCGCCCCGGTCCTGAGGGCCGACCCTCGCCCGGTCCGGGACGGCCGGTGGTCCGCTTCCGGGGAATGTGGACCCGCTTCCTCCGCAGGAGCCCGTTGGACGGTCCCTTGGGCACTGGTCAGGAGACGGGCGACCCGGGAGGCAAGGTCGGGCACCGGCAAACCCGCCTGTTTGCCGTTTATGTGCATTTCCTTCACCGCGCCTTGCGCTCCTCCCCGGCAATGTCCGCAGTCCACCCTGTCCGGCATGTCGACCACAGCCATGTTCAGCCCCGTTACGCGCCCCACAAACGGCGGACCCCGCCACCAGCGACTGGTCCGCTTGCTCCGCATGCTCGGGCTTGAAGGCTCGGACAGCCTGCGCTCGCAGGCGGCGCGCCTCGGTCTTTCGGTCGGCCAACTCGACGCCTTTCTCGCCGGAACCCCTGTGCCGGATGACGTCGCCCGGGATATTGAGTGGACGATGCACCTGCCGACGGGCTGGCTCGATGGTGCACCCGGCGAAGCCCCGGTCGAAAAAGCCGTTCGAGAGCTTCCCCGACATTGACGCGCCGAAAGACCCGAAACGGCCGGCCATGGCGAGTCCCATGGCGCTGGCGGATGCGTACCGTCCCTGATAAACGGTGGGACCCGGCAGGCCCCACCGTCTTCAGCTGTCGCGCATCACAAATTCCAAGATACGCAGCCGTGGCTCGCCATTGGCCAATGCCCGCATGGCGTGGAGCAACGAGCGCTCGAAGATGTGGCGAGAGGGCGTCGACAGGCCGTCCTCCCCCACCTCGATGAGCTCCCGCGCGGCGTCGGACGCCGGCGTGCCATCGACGAGGTAGCCTCCTTCGATGAGTCCTCTGGCGAGTTCCCTGGTGTTCCAGGTCCGGGGCGGTGTAAGCGGCATGTCTCCTCCTACCGGTGAGCATAGCCGCATCAAGGCTGCCTGATGCCGCTGAGCAGTGTCACCGCATCAGGCGTTGGCCTGCAGGTTGATTTCGCCCTCGTCCATTCCTTCCCACCAGGTAATGCGCCGGGCGTGGACTTTGAGCATCACGATGCCTGGCGTGTCGACCCCTTGCTCAAACCAGCGGTCCAGCTCCTTATGCCAGTGCGCCTGCATCAAAGCTTTGTCCCGGACGAGCTCGCCGCGACCTTCGACTGCGACAAACAACGGGGGCTTGCCCAAAAGTGACTTCGCCCCAGTGAAGGAGAGTGCGACAGCGGGATTGGCTTCAATCTCGGCGACGAAGTGCGTGCTCTCATAGCCGAAGAACCAACTGTCACCGTCGTACTCGACGTCGCCGTTGTTGCTCATCGGGCGCCCGGCGATTTCGCCATTGACGGCATGGGTCTGGAGCATGGCGAAATCAATCTTCGCCATGGCCTTGGCAAGGTCCTGTAGGTTGCGGTCGGTCATGGCGCTTACTTTGCCCCCGGCAGATTCTGGGCCATCTCAAGATGATGCTTGAGCGTCGGCAGGGTCTTCGTGGCAAACGCTTTGAGGTCAGCGTCCTTGCCGCTCGCAGACTCCGTCGTGAAGAGCTTGATGACCTTTTGATGGTCCGCCACCATCTTCTGCTTGAAGGCTTCGTCGAACGCAGCGCCGTTCTTCTTTCCCATCATTTCAGCCGCCTTGACATCGGCAGACATGGGTTCGCTGGAAACCGTCAGCGACTTTTTCGATGCGATGGTTTTGAGCTCGTCACCCGCCACCGTGTGGTCCGTGACCATCGTCTTGCCGAAAGCCTTGACGTCATCAGACCCGCCCTTTTGTGTTGCGAGGTTGCCCAGATTGACCTCGGCCAATCCCGCCGCGCTTGCTGCCTTCACAAATGCTGCATCCGCCTGACCCGTCACCGGCGCGTCCGCAGCCTGAGCGACCGAGAAGCCAGTTGCCATCATGAGACAACCGGTCAGTGCAGCAACACGAATCATCGGACCCGTCATGAATTCTCTCCCGTTGGTTTGGACCATTGGTGTGGCATGCGTTGCATCAACGCGCTGTCTACAAACGGTCATGCCGGACTGCTTCCCATTGTCAACCCGCTGTTGGGGTGCAAGGGTCAGTCTGACTGCTGCCTTGCGGCAGCTGACTCGACATGTCCAAGCAGGTCCCGAGCATTCGGGATTGCATGGCCGTGGGCCGTGTTGTCGAACACACACCATGTCGACAACCCCGCCCGCTTCGCGTTGATCAGGCGGACAGCCATCTCTTCGAGAAACGAAGCGTCATATGACGAGCGGTAAAGGTCCGGGGCGCCGTGGAGACGCAAGTAGAGGAGTCGCGTCGGCACCGGAAGATGTACGCCGTCGCTGCCTGCGGGACGCGGGTGCGCATACACCCAGTCGACTCCGAACCCCCTGCCCACCTTGTAGGCACTATCCGTGAACCACGACCGGTGACGTGGCTCAAGTACCACCGGTACGGTGGTGCGGTCGCGCAGCGCCTCGAAGAATGCATGGGCCACGGGGGCGTCAAACGGGAGGCTCGGCGGAAGCTGGACCAGCAGGCATGCGAGCTTCTCACCCAGCCCGCTTGCCTGGGCCAAAAATGCGTCGAGCAATGGCCCGGTCTGACGCAGGCGCGCGTCGTGCGTTATCGCGCGGGGGACCTTGACGCTGAATCGGAACCACGGCGGCACAGCTGACGCCCAACGGGCGTAGGTCACTTCGCGGTGGGGGCGGTAAAACGACGAGTTGACCTCAACACAGCCGAAGACCCGCGCGTATCGCTCGAGGTGACTGCCGGCGGACAGGGGTTCAACGCCCCTGTCCGCCGGCATCGACCATCCGGCGCAGCCCACACGCCAATGCGCCAGAGTGACCTGCTTGTCCCTATCGCGCGCCACGTGTGGTTGCCCAGGCTCCTCAAGGCAACGGGTTGCCACCGGTCACACCGTACGTTTCCCCGGTGGTGAAACTCGATTCGTTGGATGCAAGGAGCACATAGACCGGCGCGCATTCGACCGGCTGGCCGGGACGCTTGAGGGGCACCTGGGACCCGAAGTCCTTGAGCTTCTCCATCGGCTGGCCGCCTGACGGCTGCAACGCCGTCCACACCGGACCAGGGGCCACGGCATTGACGCGAATGCCCCGCTCCGCCACCTGCCCCGCCAAGGCTTTTGTGAAGGCGACGATGGCCGCCTTCGTCGAGGCATAGTCGAGCAGGATGGCCGATGGGTCATACGACTGGATGCTGGCGGTGTTTACGATGGTGCTGCCGGCCGGCATGACTTCCAGGGCGGCTTTGCACAGCCAGAACAGGCCGTAAACGTTCGTCTTGAACGTCGCGTCGAACTGCTCGGTCGTGATGTCTTCAATGGTCTTCTGATGGGTCTGCTTGCCGGCGACGTTGGCCAGGATGTCGAGACCTCCCATGGCTTCGCTGGCCTGCTTGACGAGCGACCGGCAGAACGCTTCGTCCTTCAAATCCCCCGGGATACCCTTGGCAACGACGCCTTCCTTCTCAATCGAGGCGATGACCTCACGGGCGTCCTCTTCCTCTTCAGGCAGGTAGTTGATGACGACGTCGGCGCCCTCCTTGGCAAACGCAATGGCAGCCGCCCTGCCAATGCCGCTGTCACCGCCGGTGACCAGCGCTCGCCGGCCCTTGAGTCGTCCGCTGCCCTTGTAACTGGTCTCGCCATGGTCGGCCGGCGGATGGAGCTTGTGAACGGTGCCGGGGGCGGACTGCCTGGGTGTATCGAATGGTGGACCGGGAAAGCGTGTGACGGGGTTCACCAGGGAGGGCATGCTCTTCGCGTCGGTCATGGGATGCTCCTGCGGAAAAGCCAAAAGGTAGGCGCATGCCCGTTCCCACTTTGTCTAATTTCCCACGCCTCGGGCTCACTCCTTGTTGAGTCCCTGCATGGGACCGTCAGCCTTTCAGTGAGGAGACCGCGATGAAAGCCCTGACTTACCACGGCTCGAAGGACGTGCGCGTCGAGACAGTGCCAGATCCTGTTCTTCAACAAGACGACGACATCATCCTGCGCGTGACGGCGACCGCGATCTGCGGCTCCGACCTGCACCTGTATCACGGCAAGATTCCGGAAACGAAGCACGGCGACATCTTCGGCCATGAGTTCATGGGCATCGTCGAGGACACCGGTTCCGCCGTCACGAACGTGAAGAAGGGCGATCGCGTCGTCATCCCATTTGTCATCGCGTGCGGAAAATGTTTTTTCTGCGAGCACGAGCAGTTTGCGGCATGCGAGACGACAAACCCGGACCAGGGCGCGAGCCTGCGGAAGCGACCGCAGATGACACCGCCCGCAGCGCTCTTTGGCTATTCACACCTTTACGGCGGGGTGCCGGGCGGTCAGGCCGAATTCGTCCGGGTGCCCAGGGCGAACGTTGGGCCTTTCGTGATTCCCGGCAGCCTGGGCGATGAGCGCGTCCTTTTCCTGTCGGACATTCTGCCGACCGGCTACCAGGCGGTGCTCAATGCAGGCGTGCGTGAAGGGTCAACCGTTGCCATCTTCGGCGCGGGGCCGGTTGGGCTCATGGCAGCCGCCTGCGCCCGCATGCGCGGCGCCGAGCGCATCTACATCATTGACGACCAGAAGTACCGGCTCGATTTTGCTGTCAGCGCGTACGACGTCATCCCCGTCGACTTCAGCAGCGTCGACCCATCGGAATTCATCCTCGCCAATACGGCTGGGCGTGGCGTGGATGCGAGCATCGATGCGGTCGGGTTCGAAGCCAAGGGCAGCACGACGGAGACGGTGCTGAGCACCCTCAAACTCGAAACCAGCTCGGGCGAAGTGGTGCGCCAGTGCATCACCGCGACACGCCGTGGCGGCATCGTCAGCATCCCCGGCGTCTATGCGGGCTTTATCCACGCGTTTCTCATCGGCGACGCCTTCGACAAGGGCCTGACCCTGGCGATGGGACAGACCCATGTGCAGCGCTACCTGCCTGAGCTTCTCGACTTCATCGAAGAGGGCAGCCTGGACCCCGACATCATCATCTCCCACCGCATGAAGCTCGCCGACGCCGCACGCGGATATGAAGTCTTCGACAAGAAAGAAGAGGACTGCCGGAAAGTGGTGCTGACCCCGTAAGAATTAAGCCCCCGGGATGCCGGGGGCTTATGCCACCTCAAAATCGATGGGTTTGAACACGAAATTGTTGGACAACCCGGCCGAGCAGGCGGTAAGCCCGACCACAAGGTCCATCTGCGCTACAAAGGTCGTACTCTGCCCTGCCCGGCTCAAAGGCGGCTCGACCGATAGCGCACCGGTGGTGCCGTCTACTTGTACGTTCATGAAGACGTTGAACGCCGTCGGTATCTGGTCCGGGTTGATGCCGAAGGGCGCCAGGGCTTCGGCAAGGTTCCCGAAGCATCCCCGGTGCGGCTCGGTGTGTCCGTAGAGCTTCGTGAACATCTCTTTTGAACATGGCGCGAGCAGGAAGTCGTGCCGGCCCACATCGTCCCGCTCAATGACAAGCATCGGATTGCTGCGGTTGGAATAGAGGATGTCGCCAGTGCTCAGGAGAAACTTGCTTGCGTAATCCAGCGTGCGGCCACTGGAGAGCCATTCGTCTGTGTCGTCTGCATTGAAGGCGACAAGGTCACTGACCTGTTGGCCCTGCGGGTCGATGACGGTCAGCCGCTGACCTTTCCTGAGGACGAATGCAGTGCCGCTTTGCGGCAGGATGGTCTGGGTCGTCACGCGGTCTTCCTGTGTTGCGATTGGGGGACAGATGCAAACGGACAGCGCCAGGGACCTTCGACATGGCGGCCGCTGTACTGGACCGCTTCAGAAGTCGACCCGTGGACCGCGAGCATCGGGTTTGCCGACCCGTTCCTTTCGATGTCCTGCTCAATAATGGCGGATTTCAAACGCTCGTAGCGACCCTGGCTGCGCAGGTATTCGAACTGGCTGTGGAGATTGAACACGAGCGCGGGGTGAGCCAGGCGTCGACCAGGCCGGGATGCCCCCGGATGGAGCCCGACAACGTAAAACCCCTTGCCGCCCACACTCATGCTGAACGCGGGATCCTCGGGGTCGGCGCTTACGGCGGGGTCCCATTCGTGGGACCGCGCGTCCGCTTCATGGATGCCCTGCAATCTTGCAAACAACAGTCGCTCAAATGCACGTTCAGGCATGACGGTGTGGTCAGAAAAATGGACGACAAGGCTCCGGAAGGTATCTTTCGGCTCGCTCCCCGCAGCAAACGCCGCAATGCCTGCCGCCAGCCTGTCATCGTCTGCAGGACACGCGAGCGAAGTTGCAAACAGGTGACTCACCAGATGGCGGCGATGGGCCGTTCGGCCTGCAAAGCAGGGAAAGGTGTCGCCCTCAAGAAGGGCATCGAATTCACGTAGCGCGCTGGCTTGGCTGGCTTGATTCATGGCGGGAGCATCGCGGTTCCGGCGTGAATGAAGCTCGGATGGATGTTGAAGATGCCGGCAACCTATGTGATTGACCTGCCGTCCCGTTCTCACGGCACTTCAACAAGTGATCCATCTGCCGACCAGGCGCCCGCCGTTGAACCGTCAGATTGAGTCGTCTGGGGACGAGCTGTCGGCGGTGTTTCCCCTCGCGGCCTCAGCCTTCGCGAGGTAAACCTTCCGTATGCGGTCGAGCTCTTTCTCGTCGAGCTGCTCGAGGTCCAGCAGCGCTTCGTTCGTGCCCTTCACCGCATTGATGAGCTCGTCGAGCTTGATTTGCAGCGCTTCCGTGTCCCGATTCTGGGACGCCTGGATCAAAAAGACCATCAGGAAAGTAATGATGGTCGTGCTGGTGTTTATGACGAGTTGCCAGGTGTCACCGAAGCCAAAGATGGGACCGCTGGCAGCCCACACGATAACGACGAGGAGGGCGATGGCAAAGGTAACGGGCTCACCAGCGGTTTTCGAAACCGCCATGGCCATGCGCGTGAACAGACCCTGCTTTCTGGATGCCATCGGACTGCCTCCAGGCCCGCCACTCGGACCGTCGCCCGGAGCGTCCTACCCCATGGGTGACGCCGACGTGGAGCCGCCCGGAGGATCAGACTTGTCCGGCCAGCCAGAACGAGGCGGCGACCAGTGCAGCTGCGAACACAAACCCGGCGGCCAGCCACGCCATGCGCCCGAGAACGGTGACGCCGACATCCGTGGGCGTCTCCGTTTCATCGTCAATCGGGTCGCGCATTACCGTATGCCTTCGTCCCGCTTGGACGCATCGTCCATCTTCTTTTCGCCTTCCTTGATTTTTTTGTCCCGACTGTCTTGCTGCGGCTTGTCTTGTTTGGCGACGTAGTCGAGATTGCGGTCACCCGACTGTGGTTTATGGTTCTGGTCAGCCATGGGATTCTCCTCAGCCCTGGTCTTCATTGTCGTGTTCCTGCTGGGGCGACTCTTTCTTCGCAGGTTTCTTCTCGACGCGCTTGTCGGCGGACTCGTCGTACTGGTGCGGCGATGTGTCGGCGTGGCCGATCTTTTCGTCATTCATCACTGTCTCCAACGTCAGGCTTTCTCACTCGCTTTTTGGGCAGACACGGCACTGGCAAGGAGGGTCAGTTTCTCGTCGGCCGCCTTCTCTTCTTTGAGCGTGTCGGCGAGCAGGGGCACCGCATCGGTGTAGCCCAGCTGCTTTGCCAGGGCAATCAGCGTCCCGTAGCCGGCAATCTCGTAGTGCTCGACCCGGTTGCCTCCACCGATAAGCGCGATGTCCCGCAATGGACCTTCTTCGACGCCATCGATGACTTCCTTGCCTTCCTCAACCAGGCCTTCCATCGCAGCGCACTTGATGCGCTTGAGGCGGATGCCGAGCAGCTCAACCACCTGGTCGATGCGTTCGACCTGGCCCTGAGTTTCTTCCAGATGTGATTCAAACGCTTCTTTCAGGTCCGGATGGGTCGCGGCGCGGGCAAGGCGCGGGAGCGCTTTCGTGAGCTGCTTTTCGGCACTGTAGATGTCGGACAGTTCGTGAATGAACAGGTCTTCGAGCGTCTTGATGGTCATGTCTTCTCTCCGGTGGTTCAGCGCTTGGCTTCAACATGCGGGGTGGCGTCGCGGGCGAGAAAGTCGTCTGTCAACTCAGGAAGGTGATTGAGCAGCCATTCGGCCATGGCTTGCTCCTGCGGGAGGATTTCGTCGACCACCCGCACGGTCTCCGAGTCGCCCTCGGCGAGGGCGGCAGCGCGAAGCGTCGTGTAAGTGGCAATCTCGAGATTTTCGAAGACATACCCTGCAATTGCGCCTTTGATGACTTCGTCAGAATTGACAGAACCACCGATGGCCTGGCCGAACGCCATAACCTTGCCGAGCGCATCTTTGGTCGCGGACGGCTTTGTGTCATACCGGGCGAGACAGCCTTCGATGAGTTTTTGCTGGCCCAGGGTCTCGTCGAGATGCTGCTCGATGCGGTCCTTGAGCTTTGGGTAGTGCTCGATGCGTGCGGCCTGTGCTTTGAGCATCTGCTCTGCTTGCTGCTCCATTGCGTGCGCGTCCCTCAGCCAGTCGATGAGGTTGTCCCGATGTTCTGCCATGGATGGGTTCCCGTTTGGATGTCTGACAATCCTGCGTCGTGCACCATCAAGAACCGCTTGTGTGGATGTGAACCGCAGGCGGGCTTCTCCTCACCAATGTGTTTTCCCGCCGCCTGTTTCACGTGTGTCAGGGCCAACTCACGGGATTGCGCCAGCGCCTGCACGGTGCGACTTCCAGTGTCCGCTGGCCAGCCACCAAAAGGAGCCAGCACGTGTTTAGCCACAACAAACGACTGCAGTACACCGTTCGGGTCGATGAAACCAATCCGGCCCTCGCCAATCTTCTGCTTGAGCAATTCGGCGGTCCGCAAGGCGAACTTGCCGCTGCCATGCGCTATTTCACCCAAGCCCTTGCCGAGGAGGATGCGGGCCGGAAGGACATGCTGCTCGATATTGCGACAGAGGAGCTTAGCCACCTCGAAGTCATCGGATCCCTCGTCGCCATGCTCAACCGGGGTGCAAAGGGCAAACTCGCAGAAGCCATCGATTCCGAGGCCGAGCTGTTCCGGTCTCTCCAGGGCGCGGGAAACGATTCACACGTCACCCAGGTGCTGTTTGGTGGTGGACCTGCCCTTATCAACTCTGCGGGCGTGCCCTTCAGTGGTGCCTATGTCGATTCGATTGGCGAGCCGACGGCCGACCTCCGGTCAAACATCGCCGCCGAAGCACGGGCAAAAATCGTCTATGAGCGTCTCATCAATGTGACCGAAGACCCGGGCGTCAAGGACGCACTGACGTTTCTGATGACGCGGGAGGTTGCGCATCAGAAGTCGTTCGAAAAAGCCCTTTATTCCATGGACAAGAGCTTCCCGCCGGGCAAACTGCCTGGGGATCCCCGCTTCACCGATGTCTACGTCAACGCATCCCGTGGCGAGGGGGATGCTACTGGACCGTGGTGCGAGGGCAAGGATTTCTCGAAGGTTATTGTTCCGGACGAGAACAATCTTCCGGTGGACGGAGGTGATGGTCTCGCGTCCGTGACGCTCGCCGGGAAGGAAAAACAGGCCGTGGAAGCGTTTGCGGCGCGTGGCGCATCCGACCCCGCGCGCGACCCTGTAACCGGTGCGGACCTCGGTACCCTGCAGCAGGAGCCGAAGGAATGAGGAGTGGCGCCGCCCAGTGCCTCTTTCGCATGCGCCGCCGACCGGTGGGAGGCCGCCGGCTCGTTGTGGGCGTCATGCTGGCCGTGGGCGGCGCCTTGCCGCTCCTCGGTGCCTTGCTGCGCGGTGGTTGAGGTACCGCATGACGCTTGGCGAAGCACTCCATTCGCCCGAGCCCCTGGGATGGCTTGCCTCTGTCATTTTACTGTCGACCATCGCCCGGCAAATCTGGCGCCAGGCCCATGCGCCGACGGTCGAAGCGGTGTCGAAATGGCTCTTCATCGGCCAGATTTCCGCGTCGGTGCTGTACCTCACATACAGCCTTCTTGTCGGGAATGCCGTCTTCGTTGCCTCCAACGCAGCGTTGCTCCTAACCGGCATCACCGGCCAGGTGATTTACGTCGTCCGGAGACGCAAGAGTAAGGAGGTCGCGGCACCGGGTCGCGGTCCCAGCGCCACGGTGCCGTCATCAAACAGGGCCGCCCTGCCCGACCGACTGAGCCGCCAGTAGCCGTCCTCTGCTGTGAGGAGGCCCATCGCTTCGAGCGCCTCGCAGGCCCGGATGTCGAGTGGATGGCGCGCAAGCAGCGCCGTGTCGGACAACTGCCGCAATGTTTCAAGCATTTCTGGTGTCATGGCTGGCATCAAAGTCCCCCCCTCCCTGCATGTTGCGCCAAGGGACGGGATGTGCGCCTCAGTACTTTCCGCAATCGCGGCCCTTCACCCGCCCTTCCCGGAGCTGTCGGGACACTGCTGCATTCCCCGAGGCCCGCCATGCTCCCCACGCCTGCTCCCGTCCGCGCATCGAACCCCCGTCTTGCCGAACTTCTCGCCAGGATGACGCTGGAGGGCTATGGGACCCTGCGCGCCCAGTCCATCCGACTTGGCATCCCGGCCGGGGCGCTTCGCAACTACATCGCCGGATTCCCCCTCCCCGACGACGTTGCCCGCGACATTGAGTGGATGATGGAGCTGCCCGACGGCTGGCTTGACGGTCCAGCGGCGGCTGAATCACCCGTCGGAGACCGCACGCAAGGCATGATGGCTCCTGCCTGACTTTACAGACGGGCGCGCCGTGAACGCACTGTGCAGCAGGCCATTGCCCAAACATGCGCCGCCGTCATCGGCGAATCTTGAAAATGCGCTTACGGCGGAGTCGGCTGGAACCGGCTTTCAACGCATCTCCGGTTGCCAGCCGGCCCGGCCGACCAGACGGGAACGTCATGACCCACACCCGGCCTTGCCGAGTCGAGCAAGCGTGGCTAGCCAGCTGTTTCCGGACGGCGCTATTGGTCTCGTGGTGCAGGGCTGCGGGTCACGGTAGCGGTCACCGGGCGGGAGTGAGTCAATAAGACGGCAGGTGTGCTGCTTGCACCACTCCAGCGGACGCAAGACGCGGGTGGAGGTGCGCGCAACGCACTTCGCCGTGCGTCCCGTCGGCATCGCTGCCATGGCAACGGAGAGCACAGGAGAGACGAATGGGCTGGAATGATCACATCGCAAACGAACTGACTGCATCGCTGACGGATGCCATCTCCAGCGGCTATCTCACAACGGAAGACGCCGGGTACGCTGTCGCGGTCAAGGCAAGGGACCAAGGCGTGGGGAGCCTGACGGCACTTGAACGGGACATCTTCGAGTTCGAACTCCGCCCGCTCCTTGAATCCTTCGAACAGCGGAAAATGGAGGATATCGGCCGGGATGAACTGGACCGGCCGGAGTAGCAGGCACGCTTGGGCTTTCCCCTCCACCTCGTTGTTCCCCCGAGCAACTGACGTGGGTTCAACCATCGCCGGGCATCGGGCGCGTCACCGTCCCCTGGGGTCCGACGGCCTGCCGGATTGGCGGAGCGCGACCCAATGATGCGGGAGCGGGTGACATCGTCGGTCATGGCCACCATTGGCTACGACCCGGATGCGCAAGTGATGGAAGTGGAATTCCTGTCCGGCGCGGTTTACCGCTATGCGCCCGTCAGCGGCATTTTGTACGCGCGGCTCCGGACCGCTCCGTCGCTCGGGCAATTCTTTGACGCACACATCCGGGACGTCGTGCCGTTCACGCGGGTGGCGTGACCCGTCCGGTTGCCGGGAGACGTCCGGCACCGGGCCACTTCCGCCGCAATCACACGGCCTACGGGCCCTCAGGTCCGGACGATTCCGAGCAGTTCGTTCGCCTCGTCTTCGGTCATCGCCTCCGCTTCCACGAAGAACGTGGCCAAAGCGCCGCTGCCCATGTCCTTGACGACGGTCGGCCCCGCCTGTCGGAACTCGCCCTCCACACATCCGCCAAGGGTCAGGCTTCCTTCCTCGACGGAGCCTACGGTAAACCCGCCGCAGCGCTCAATGAGCGCCATCCGCAGCTCGTCGTGGAACCAGATGACCTTGCCAAGCACCATGCATCCCTCGTGACGCCGGTCGGGGCACCGGCCCACTCTATGTCGTCCGGTTCGTCCCTGGGTTGAACAAGCGGTCCTTCACATTGGTGAGCAGGTTTGACTTTTTCCGATGTGCAAACCTCCCAGCCGTTGATACATACATCCTCGCCCGATGCCCATGTGCGCCGTCCCATGCCGTCGTTTGACGCGACAAACCCTCGTTACGCGCAGGTTCTGACCGGCCTCATTGAGGACTTGGGGCGCGTGCGACTGGAACGAGAGTGGCCAGCTGACCCAGGCCCTCGCCCACACCTTGTCCATCGAGCACGTTGCGACACTGGCGGGAATGGTCGATGTCGGGGAGCTGTCCGCCGGGCTCAGCCACGCCATCCTTGAGGCGGCTGGGGGCCGCCCGGCGGCGTTACTCCTTGCCGTCGACCGGTTGGCGCACGCGCTTGAGGGGCATCTCAACGACGGATGGCCTCAGGAGGCACCGACAGCGCCGACGCAGCCAGCCCGCAAAGCGCGCGAGTGACCCGCCGCCAGTGCCCCGGAGCCTGCGAACAAGCGCGGCGCCCTGACGGCGCGCGTCACGGCCAGCCGGTCAATCCGGGGGCATCGGATTGGTGAGCCTCGCGGGCCGCCCTCTGGCGGAGACGGGCCGCAAGCGCGGCCTCGAGGGCCGTTTCCAACGCCCCTTCCTGCACGCTGACAGACCCGGAAAACTCAAACGCCACCCTGCCCGCGCACCAGACGAGACCCTCGAAATCGGCGAATCGCCCGCCTGCATGGACCGTCAGGCACGCGACCATGTCGCCAGCGGCCACGCGGCAATATGTCAGGCCTGTATCGGTCATCGTATGGACGTGGGCGATCGGGTCGGCGTGTGGCAGGGCATCTGGAGGTGGTCCCATGGCGGTCGGTCGCATCATGCATCGTCGAAGACCAACAGGGCGAAATGAGAATGCGTTTTGCCCGCGTTCGTGACGGTCTCGTCTGGCGGGAGAGAGGCCCTGCAAATGCATCCGGACAGCGCCGGTTTGCGTATGCATCACCATCAATGCGGAGGTCGGAGGGAGGATGGACGTTGACCGTTCAAGCGAGACGCTGCACTGGCTCCTTGTCGGGTGTGGTCCTGAATGGGCTCCCTTCCTCGCATCCATGCCGCCTGCCCGGCGTGTCGTGAGTGTCGACAGCTGGCCGGATGCGGTCAGGCACCTCGTTGCCTTCAGCACGGTGAGGGCGGTGTTGCTCGGGGCGGGCTGCGGCACCCATGTCGAGCAGGCCATCACCCGGGTCTACGCCATGAAGCCGGGGGTCACGGTCTATCTCGCCTCGACCGTCGGCGCCCCTGATGCGCCCTCTGTCCGCCGCCTGTCGCCAACCGAGGTACCCCCCGACGTGTGGCCATGAGGGGCGGCCGGGGACGGGCCGCAGATGACCCGCCAACCAGGACGCAGGCGAGGCGCCCTTGGCGCGCGCCTGCGTCAGCTGATGCCCGTGGGACCGTCGAGCACGAAGCGGATTTTCCGCAGGAGATCCATTCTTGAGTACGGTTTGTTCAGCACATCGAAGGCGATGCCGCCGGCATCCGTACGCTGCACGGACTGTGAGGCGTAGCCAGTCGTCAGCAGCACTTTGATTGCGGGGCGGATGGCGCGCGCCTTTCTCGCAAGTGCCACACCGTTCACGTCACCGGGCATGACGATGTCGGTAAAGAGCACGTCGAATCCGTCGTCCTGCTCGAGCTGCCTGAGCGCCTCTTCCGGGTCGCTGAGCGACACCACGTCGTACCCGTGCGATTCGAGAATGGTGTGGGCCAGTTCAGCGAGGTCATGGCGGTCGTCGACGACCAGGACGCGCTCATGGCCGGACCGGTCCGATGCGCGGTCGATGCGGCTGACTTGTGGAGCACTCCGCCCGTCATCGACCTCGACGGCCACGGGGAAGTACATCGTTATTGTGGTTCCTTCGCCCTCTTTCGACGTCAGTCCAACGGCGCCGCCCGATTGCTTGGCAAAGCCATAGACCATGGACAGCCCAAGGCCAGTACCCTTGCCCTCGTCCTTCGTCGTAAAGAACGGATCCATCACGCGGGATGCAATCTCCGGCGGCATGCCCGTGCCGTTGTCGATGACGTCAATCGCAACGTACTCACCACCGCGCGTTGAGAGTTCACCGAGGTTGTTGACTTCGAGCGGCGTGGCGTTTCGCGCACGGATGATGAGGCGCTTGCCTGGCCGTCCATCCATCGCGTCACGCGCATTGATGGCGACGTTGAGCAAGGCGACTTCGAGCTGGGTGGGGTCCAGGCGTGCATTTTTGGTGGCCGGTGAAAGCTCGAGGTCGAGAACGATGTCCGAGCCGATGGAGCGTCCCAGCATGTCTTGCATGTCGGCCACGACCTGGTTGGGATTGACGATGCGGCCCTGCAGCGTCTGTTTGCGGGAAAACGCGAGGAGTTGGGACGTCAGGGTCGACGCGCGCTTGATGCCGGCTTTTGCACCCCCGATGAAGCGCAGGAGCTTTTCGCGGTCCGGGTCGGGCCTGGCAAGGCCCGCTTCAACGGACTCCACATACCCAATCATCAACTGCAGCAGGTTGTTGAAGTCGTGCGCGATGCCCCCGGTCAGCTGGCCGAGCGCTTCCATCTTCTGCGCCTGGCGAAGCGCGTCTTCCGCATCACGACGGCGGCTGACGTCGAGCTGGGAGGCGAAGAAATACACCACTTCCCCGTTGGCATCGTAGACGGGGGAGATGAAAAGCGCGTTCCAGAACGTGCTGCCGTCTTTGCGGTAGTTGAGAATTTCGGTGGCGATTTCCTGGTTGGCAGCCACCGCGTCACGGATGGTGGCGATGGTCACGCGGTCCGTGCCGGGCCCCTGCAGAAGGCGGCAGTTGTTCCCGATGAGTTCCTCGTTTGAGTACCCGGTCATGCGCAGGAACGCGGGATTGGCGAAGATGATGGGATTGTCCGCCTTCCTCGGGTCAGTGACTATCATCGGCATGCGGGTGGTGGAGACCGCTGCGAAGAAAATGTCACTCCCCGGGTGGTCGACGCCCTCATAGTCAATCCGGGTCGGCACGCGCGATGTCGGGTCACTCATAGGCGGTCTCCTGGTCGAGCCGCGCATTGTCAGCACACGTATGGGAACGGTTGATGAAAGGGCCGCCCGACGGTGTGCATCTTCACGTGGGGAAACCACCCAGGATGTGCATGCTGTGCACCCCACATCAGGATGCCTGCCTGAACGCGCAACTGCTCCCTGCCCGCACGGCGACCCAACCGCAAAGCCCGGCTCACCATCAAGCCGTCCGCCTGCAGGTGCGCGTCTCGGCGGTGTCGTCTTCCGCGCCGGTCCAGGGCATGCATGGCCGGCGGGCATCGGTGTTCGAGCGGCTCGCCCTTGATGCTGCGGCTGACGCATGCGCAGCCTGGGGCGGGGATCCTTCGACCCTGCAATCGGTCTTTGCAACCCACTCCGGGGATGCCCAAGCGGTCGACCGGTTGCTCCGCAGTGTCACCACCACACCCGTGGCGGTCTCCCCGCTCACGTTCCTCCAATTGGTGTCTTGCACGCTCGCCGGCAACTGGGCAACACGCAACCACAACCACGGCGCATCGACGACCGTGACGGCAGGGCCTTACACGTTGGGCGCAGCCTTGCTCGAGGCGACCATCATGGTGGTGTGCGAGGAAAGCCCCTGTCTTCTCGTCGTCGCCGAGGTCCCGCCCCCGCCGCCATTGTCCATGCCTGACCATGTCACGGCGCCTCATGCACTGGCGGTCATCCTCTCGCCGATGTCCGGGAGTGGATGCGCCATCGAGCTCTCGCACATGGGTACTCAACCGGCCCGTCGGCAGCCTGTAGCGCCTCTCGACTCGCTGCGTGCAGTCCTTACAGGCGCGGTGCGGCTGGCCACTCTTGCGGCAGGCCCCTCATCGCACGTGGCCATCCATGGGCAGTGCACCCGGCGCGCCACCGGGCTGCCTGAGTGAAAGCAGCGGCACAGGCGTTGGCTCCTCGCACAGGAGCTTGACAAGTCGGGATGCCGTCAGGCGATGGCGTCAGGTGAAACAAGGTCAAGCCACCCACGCGGCCGGTTCATGGCCCATTCGACGTCCCGCGCGAGCCGGTCGCTGATGGGCGCGCCGTCTACGATGCGCTGGAAGTCCTCGGGTGAGATGCCCAGCATCCGCGCCCTGGACTCGCGATGGGCAATGCCCTCGCGGCGGAGTTCATTGAGCAAGAGGCGAAGGTTGGTTCGCCTCACCCGTTGCAGCTCATCCATCATCACGGCCCTCCCCTGACAGGCCCGGCCTTTTTATCGACAAAAGAGCTTCCCGCTTCAAGCAGCCATCTTTCACGAACGTGAAGTGCTTGCCTTGGAGATGCCAACCAACCGCCCGGTGCACGGTGTCCATGCAGCGGGCCCGTTAGCCTGTTGTTCCCTCGCACGCGGCCATCCGATGCCCACCACTGGCCCCATGGCCCGCTGCCACCTCCTTGTAATCCACGCCGACTGCCTGATGTGCCAGACGCTGGCAAACACCTTCGAGCATCACGGGGCGTCCATTGCCGGTGCCCACCACAATGCCGGGGATGCCCTCGCGGCCGTTCTGGCGGCGCGCAACCGCCGCCTGGTGGTGGTCCTCGACGGGGACATGCCCGACGCCTCCAGCATCACTGAAGCGCTTGCGAAGGGCCGGATTGCGTATCTCATCCTGGCCGGCACGGACAGCGCGACGGCAACACATCTATGCGGGGCTGCATCGATCCCCATTCCCATCGAGCGGGCAGACATCGTTGCCGCCACAGCTGCCGTGTGCCGGCGGGGCGTTGCCGGGCGCTGAGCGGCCGGGTCAGAACGATATGCCATGGTCGCCGCGCCCATTGGGCCAGGTCGCGGCGCGCCCTTGGCCAGCCCTTCCCCACCGGCTGGGGCAGCAATGCTAGCCGAGTCCACGCAGAACGTCCCTTGCCAGCGCCCAGACACTGGCCCATGCTTCCTGCCGCGTCCGGTGGTCGGCCCGGTCCGCTCCCATGGCAACCCGCCGCCCGCTCGCCTCATACACCTCATAGCGTCCCCGAAAGCGGCCGTCGGCGCTCGCTTCGATGGTGTAGGTGCAGGTGTGCGTCATTGTACAATTGTACACCCTCATCCGCGCGGTTGCCTGCGAGGTCAACGATGTCCCGCCAACGTCTCGCTGTCATTATCGAACCCGACTCGGCTCTTGCGCAGGCTGTCGCTGACGTGCTCCGCACGCATGGGTTTGCAACGCTCGCCTTCAACACCCATGCGGGGGCTGCCCGGGGAATCGAGCGAGAGAACCTGGTCGATTTTCTGGCGGCGGCCGTCCCGGCACCCGGGGAGGACCGGGCGGGGGCTTACCTGGCAGATGCCCGGCGGACGCACCCTGCCATGCCCGTGCTCGTCATGCTGTCCGACCCCTGTGAATCCATGGAAGGTGTGCCCGCCCACGCCGAGCGCCTCATCAAGCCTTTCAGCCGGACGGAGCTCGACGGCGCCATCGAACGTGCCATGCGGCCAGTTGGGACCGGGAGATGGTGAAGTCGCCTCACGCGCCCCGCGCTTGAGGCGGTCTGGCTTCCCCATTGGCGGCCGCTCAAACGCCAGGTAGCCATGTACGACTGCTGCGCCCATACTGGACCTTTGAATTTCCGGCCGGCTCCGGACCCGCTCGGGAAGCGGGCCATCGGTAGCAGCGGCTGAAGCGTCCACTGACCAGCATGGCCCGGCGCCCGACACGCAGGCCGGGAAGACCACCGCATGACAAAGCAGGACGACCCGACCGGCGACCTCGACCCGACGCTGCAAGCGACCCGTTGCACCAACCTTCGCCATCTGGTCGCCGAGCTGCAGCAAGGCGACGCCGGCTCATGGGACCTTCTCGGCGAGCTGCTGGGCGGCCTCACCGACGCAGACCTTCGCGCGTATCTCAAAGACCGCCCCATCCCGGATGCGGTGGCCCGCGAGATTGAATGGGCAACCCACAGGCCCCGGGGGTGGCTGGACCGGCCGATGGATTCGGCGCTGGACGCATGAGCAGGGCACCATCCATGACATCGCTCACGAAAATCGGGAAGCACTGGGCACTTGTGGAGGTCGAGCGCATCGCTGCCCCCGCCCCCTCCTGGAAGGCACGGTGGGCCCTTTACGCCGATGAGCCCGTTGCGATGGGTGCAACGTCGCCGTCCGTGAAAGGCGCCGCCGCTTCGGGCAGCACCGCATTGTTCGACACAGAAGAAGAGGCACTGACGCGGGCGGCCGAGGACGCATCAGGGAGCGAGGCCCTCCTCACCAAGTGGCGCCACGGGTGAGCGGACCACCATCGCCAGCGCCTGCGCCACCCTGGATATGTGAGCGATGCGGCATGCCGGCCGCGCAACGGATTCGCAGGTTCGACGCCATGGGTGAATTCTTCCGCTGCCAGACGTGCTGGGCACGGAATCCGCTTCCGAAAAATCCCTGGTTTGTGCGGCCCGCGTCCAGATAGGCGGCACGTCGTCGGAGTCCATCCACCATTGGTGGATGCAAACACGAAACCGTTGCGGTCCGGCCTCCCACCTTGCGCCTGACCATTCCGGGTCGTCGTCAGCCAAAACGTTCGTGCAGGCGCATGACGGAAGCCATTGAGCGTCAGCTGAATCGGGGCGAAGCGCCGGACGTGATGCCCCAGCGGAGCACGGCCGCCTGCAAGGCGGCAGGCATCGTCTCTTCGCTCCCCGCTGTGCCTGTCAGGGGAACCGCGAGGGTGGTGCCGGGGAACTCTGCCGACCACACCACCTCCCGGCCCCGGACCTCGAAGGTCACCTGGGCACAAAGCAGCGCGCCGTATTCGTCGACCACCTCAATGACCTGGGTTCTCAAGGGCAACTCCTTCAAACGGGACGTCCCGGGAGAGGGAACGGGGAGCCCGTGCCACGGTCATGCGGCCCCCTTGGTCCCATCCTGCGCGCGCCCACGCCCCTGTCAATCAAATGGGGAATAAATCCCCGCCGGGCGGAGTGGACCGCATCGCGAAGTGACTTGATGCCTAACCGGGCGGCGCCCCCGCCCCCGCCACAAGGTTCAAGACGGCCAGAAGCTGCCGCCGCTGGTAGGGTTTGGTCAAAAGAAGCGCGCCTTCGGGGAGGCGTGGAATGGCGTCATCCCGAAGACCCGTTGCCACCACAACGCCTGTCCGTGGCCAGCGCCGATGAACGTCTTCAGCCAGCACCACGCCCCGCCCCGGGGACTCAAGATCGATGTCGGTCATGACGACGTGGAACGATGACTCATCGAGTGCCGCCGTCGCCCCCGCCGCACTGGTCATCCCGGTCACAGCCCATCCATTGCTCCCGAGTACTTCTGTCGTGACGTCCAGCAAGACCTCGTCGTCTTCGACCAACAAGAGCTTGCGGGGAATGCGTTCTCCGATGGAGGCAGCGCTGCCGGAACGACCGGAAGCCTTTCCGGAAAAAAGCTGCCGGCTCACCTTCTCGACCATGTCACGGACGGCCCTGCACCGCGCGCGGGCGTTGGATGCCGACGCATAAAACAAGACCCGGTTTCCGTCGACGGACAACAGCGCGTCGCCAAGCGTGCTTCGCGTCAGCGCCGCCTCAATGATGAATGCATCAACCCAGGGCCGGGTGGGCGGAACGCTCAGCAAACCCACAATGGGTGGGTCACGCACCACATCAACAGCGGCTTTGAGCGGTGGGACTTCGAAACCAACAATGCGGGGAAGGCGACGGAGTGGCATAACGAAAACGGACAGGTTTGGATGGCCAATCGGTTTTCAAAATCCTGCCAAGAAAAACGGGGCCATGACAAGGGCGGCGCGTTCAGCGGTTCAGCAACCGTGCTCCGGAATACTGGCTGCATCGCATATCGACGCCCGGAAAGACGCTCAGGCCAGGGCGCTTTCCGCAGCGACCAAGCCCACCCTTCGGATTGACGGTGTCGGGCTCGAAATGGATGCAATCGATGCACTCGCGGCGTACGGGCCGGGCGGGCGGACGCCACGCCTCGGCCCACGTCAAATCTGCATTGGTCACGGACCAGCGCGACGACTTTTCTTCAATGCTTGCCATAAAAGGCCCGCCCCGTCGCCGGGGCGGGCAGCGGTCTTCAGGCAGCGCTCTGCTCAATCTGGCGCACCGGTTCGGCCCGGTCCGGGGAGATGCTCACCGGGATGGTGCGGGGCTTTTCGGCCTCCGGTATCTCCCGTGCAAGGTCGATGGACAGCAGGCCGTGGGCGAGTGTCGCACCGGTGACTTCCGTGTGCTCCGCGAGCTGGAACCTGCGGCTGAAAACGCGCGACGGAATGCCCTGATGGAGGTATTCGCCTTCCGTGTCCGCCTTGCGCTCACCGCTGACGATGAGTTCGCGCTTGTGCTGGGTGACGGCGACTTCGTCTTCCCTGAAACCCGGGACGGCGATGGAGAGGCGGAAACGGTTGTCTGACAAACGGATGGAATCGAACGGCGGGAAATCGTCGCCCTGGCGCTGGGCTGCTGCTTCGATGAGATCAAAGACGCGGTCGAGGCCGGCGTTGGCGCGAAAAACGGGATTGAGGGTGAGAGTACGCATGGCAAATCCTCCAGGTACAAGGAAATGGAATGGGTGCTCGCCTGATGCCAGGCAAAGGCCGGTGTTCCGCCGGCAAAACGCAGATAGGGTCGGGCCAGAACAGTTCAAGAGGCCGGATTCAGCCTTCGTTTAGACGTCCGTACGGCGCGGCCGTGTCGCGCGTGCCTCCCCCACTTCACTCCCGGACGACGTGCCACGCCCCGTCCGCGTCTTCCTGGAGCACCGTGACCTCGTCCCCCATCTCTTCCATCACGCGAGCACGGTCACATGCTGCATGCAGCGCAAGGAGCCCATCGGGGTACGACTCCCCGTCCCGGCCGTTGATGGAGACATGCCAGGTCCGCGTGTTGTGGGCGGGATACATGATGTAGATGCGGACCTGCGCCATTCGTACTCCTGGGCATGAAATGGCCGCTCGTGGCTGGCCGTCTGACAGAAAAAAGCCCCTGCTGATGGACAGGGGCTCGTGTGACGCAGCGGGGGGTGGGAGGGACTGCGTCACGGGCGCGGATGATGCGGTGGGGAAAGTCATCGTTTCGTGATGACCATTCCATTTCACGTGCGCGGGGCACTGATGGCGTCCGACGAGACGGTGAACGACAGCCTTTTTCTGGACGCGTCGATTGGATACCCTGTGCATGCCATTCGTGAGAATCGCATCGCCTCCACAGGAGGCACCCCCAATTGACCACGGACGGGCTTGGCCTGCGCTCTTTCCCGGGCGCAGGCTTTTTCGTATTCCGTCTCTGGCAGCCAACGCGCCCCGGCAAGGCTTGGCGCGTTTTTGGTCGCTGCCCAGCTGCGAGAGGCAAGCGATGCTATCCATACAGGGTTGGCGCTGCAGCGTGTGGCATCTTCCCTGGACCGCTTGCTATCAACGGTCGTCCAACGCCGGCCATGCCACCACGGGCAACGACGCCAGCTGCGGCCTTGCGAACAGGAATCCCTGCTGCAGTGGAATGCCAAGGTCGAGGAGCGCCCTGCATTCGTCTTCTGTTTCCACCCCTTCGGCAATAACACGCACGCCAAGGTCATCGCACATGGCAACGGTGTGCTCGACGATCCGCCGGCGCTTGGCGTCAGCATCGATGCCTCTGACAAGACCGATGTCGAGTTTCAGCAGGTCCGGCTGGAAGTCGGCGAGTAGATTCAGACCGGCGAAGCCCGCTCCGAAGTCGTCGATGGCGGTCAAAAAGCCGTGGGCCTTGTAGGCGGCGAGAATGCGCACGAGGTGGTCGTGGTCGACAATCTCTTCGTGCTCCGTCACTTCAAAAATGACCCGCTCCAGCGGCCAGTTCGAGGCCTTTGCCGCTGCGAGCGTCGCTTGCAGGCAATGCTCGGGGTTGTAGATCGCGTTCGGCAGAAAATTGATGGAGAGCAGCGCTGGCGGGCAGACCTGTGCGGCCGTGCGAATGGCAGTGATGCGGCAGGCCTGGTCGAAGGCATACCGGTTTTCATGGGCCACAGACGACAGCACGTCGTACGCTGATTCGCCGTCGATGCCACGCACCAGTGCTTCATGAGCAAACACCATCTGGCTGGCAAGGTCGACAATCGGCTGGAAGGCCATCGTCAGCCGCGCGGCCACACTTTCCGCGTCCCCGCATCCCCGGCAGCCCGGTCTCGTCATGCCGGATGGTCGACCTCGGTAGCACCCCTTCGGCTTCGCCCGCCAGGCGCCACGGACCAGGATGCGGGGATCCTTGCCACACCATCGTCGGGCCGGATGGATGTCGAAGTCGCGTCAGGGAATGAAGCCACGGTCACCTTGGCGATGTCGAGCGCGCAGACCATCGCCTCGGAGTACGACGCAAACCGGCGGGCGAGCTGCCGGCGGCGGACAACGGCGCCGTCGGGGTCAACGATGATGTACGACGCGGAATAGCCCCGGCCGGGCACCAGTTCGACGTCCACATCAATGGTGTAGGCAGAATCCATCGGGCATTCACAGTATCAGACGGATGGAAGATGCCCCGCCCTATGTGAGGCAAAAGTGCACAAATCCGCCGGACTGACCGTCGACCAACCCCTCGGACCGGCGTTGCGGTCAGCGGTCGCCCGGGCGTCCATCGTTAGGCCCGTCAAATGCACGCGACTGGCTGTCGGGGTCGAGCACGGTGCGGCCTCCCCGCACGTCGATTTCCCACTATTTGCCGCCCAGTGCACCGATGCCGTGAATACGGACCTTCTCTGCTTCTTTGAAGCCAGATTCGTCTTCCATCATGTACCCCGAGTCCAGAAGCTCACCGTGCAGGGAAACGGGGCCGCGTCGTACCGGACGGGAAGGAGTCACGCGGGCTCCATCTCCCTTGGCGTGTCCATCCATCCTGCGGGCTGACCCATGAGAAACTCAATCTCTTCTGCTAGGGCATCACTGACGGGCGCGCCTCGAACCAGACGGGCGAGCTCGTCTTCATCAATTCCCAGCAGCATCGCCCGGTCAGCTGCTGTTGGCGCGCCGTCCCGTTTGAGCTCGGAGAGCACTTCAAGCAATCGGGCGTGACGGACGGCGTGCAATGTGGTGTCGGTCATAATGCATCTCCGGACGATGTGGCCTTGATGCTCAATGGCTCCATGCATTGGAAATGTCGACGTGACGAGTGACGATGGCCAGGCGTTGGCGGCTGTTCATTCACGGAACGTCCGTCGAATGATGTTCTTACAGACCGTTTCGCGGGAACCTGTGCAGGTTGAGTGGACGTTGACCGACAGGGTCGCCCGGTTCTCCGGGACGACCCACGCAATCGGTGAGTTGTCCGGGACCAAGGGTGACGAGGCCGCATGCGGGGGCCCTGCAGGTTGTCCTGTTTCAGGCGGAAGTTCCTGTCAGAGGCCGGCAGGGCCGCTGACGCGAAGCTACATCAGCGCGTCGTCAATGGCGCGATGCAGGTCTTCCCTGGCGGCCGCCCACGACTCTGGTGCTGGCCGGATGGAGCGCTCGAGGATTCCCCGCAGGGCATGCGCACATGCTGCGATTTGCGGGTGGCCCGCACCGTCGGCCCGGAGGGCGACCACGCGCGTCTGGTGGCGTGCCTGGGGAAAAAGGCCATGGTCGAGTGCGTCGTCCAAAGCGAGGGCTGCCTGGATGACTGCATCGAACGGGAGAAGTGGCGTTTCGCTGGGCACGGCGCGTCCTTGGCATGTGCGAATCCCAAAGTCTAGCGCACACGGATCGCCGGGCGCGTATACAACATCGCCCCTGCACAAAGGCAGGGGCGATGGTGCGCGGCTGGGGGTGGGAGGGGCCGCGCGGCATGGACGACGGCAAGCACGGTGTCGGCGTGGTGTGATGCCTTACATTGGCCCCACCCGTCGCGATGGCTTTGCCGGTGGTCCCGCCCTGGTGTCTTCTGCTGACGACGGCTCTGTTTCCATCACCACGGGCAGTGCGTCGGCCATGGCGCGCTTCATGTGGCGGCGCTGCACATCGTCGAGAATGACCATGAGGTGGTCGAGAAGGCGGGGGTCTGCCGCGTGCAGGCCACGCACGGCATCTTTCAGTTCGCGCCTGGCGTTGCCAAGGGCAAGGAAAGAGGCCGTACAGTCCTGGCCGACGCGTGCGTCTTGCTTTCGAAGATGGGCAATGGCGGCCTTGAGCTCGACCACATGCTGCCTCGCGCGGTCGAGCTCCTGGACCTTGCGCTCCCGGGCGAGGACAGCAAGCTCCATCTTTCCTTTGCGAAAGACAAGGAATCCGGTTTTTGCACGGCTCAGGTCATCGAGTTCGCCGGTCAGGCGCCCCCGACGGCGCCGTGCTTCATCCAGCTGGAACTGATGGTCGAGCACGGCTGAGGCAAGGCGGCTGTGTTGCAGGTGGAGCTCTGCATCCATGCGGTCTCTCGCCACCACCTCCGCGAGCATGTCTTCGACGGTGCGTGCCATGCCCAGGCTCATTTCAAAGTCGCGAAGGTCCTGCAGTGAGCGGCTGCGCGGCGCTTCGCGCCGCAAGCGGACCAGCAACGGGTGCGTTGCCGGGTCTTCCGATGGTGAGCCTTGCGGGATGGGGTCCGGCAAGAGGTCGATGTCGTCAAAGAGAAAGGGGTCCTTGTCCTTGTCCTTCTTTTCGATGTGGGACAGGCTCCGCTTGGGACCTGTGGCGTGCTGGAGTCGTGCGACCTCCAATGCGACCCGTTGCGTGAATTGCCGCGCAAGGTGCGGGTTGGTTGCGATGAGGAGCCGCGAAGAGAACCCTGAGGGTTCATTGGAGCGGTCGCCGACTGCATTGGCACCATTGGGCAGGGCGAGGACCCGGGCCGGGAAACACAGGCAAAGGTGCCGCCCGACCGAGTCCCGCGTCGGGAAGGCACCGGTGCCATCCAGAACATTGGCCGTCACTGGCACACCGAGGTCCTGGGCCACGAATCGCGCCACCGCACGCGCAAAGGTGCCCTCCCCGTCGGACCGTAAACTGTCTGGCAGCACCGTTCGCAGCTCAAAAGCGATGGGGACCGGGCCGTGGCGTTCGACCCACTCGACCTTGTTCCAGACCGTTTCCGTGTGCGCGCACCACGCAAGCGCGCCTGGGGGTGCGACGGTAAAGGACCGGTCCGGCTGGTCGCGCGGCGTGTGGTCATAGTGACTGCCGGTCTTCGTGTTCAAGAGCCGGAGCCTGAGGCGGTTCGCGACCAGTGACACGGCGCTGCCGTCGTTGGGTCGGTGGATGAGTTCGAGTTCGATGTCGTTTGTCATAAGGCCCTCCGTGGCCAAGCGTCAGAGACGTGTTCCGTTTGTAAACGCGGCTTCACTGCGGGGCAGCGTCACCATCTCCGGGCCATCCAGGCCCAGCTTCTTTGCCAGCTCGTTAACATCCGCCTTGTGCTGGTCGGATAAATGGACATTGAGCGCATCGACAACAGTGCGAAACTCCGGCTTGTAGCCTTCCATCGTGGCAACAATGCGGCGGATGACACGGGATCCATTGAACGCGCGTTGCGCCTCTTCGGACGCCGCGTCCTTCATCTCCCCTTCCATGAGCACCATTGATGCATGCACCCGCTCGACATGCGTTGCTGCGCGGTCGCGTTCGGCTTTGAGGAGGGCATATTCGTTGGAGACTTTCTTCAATCGCGGCCGCAGCGGATGGCTCAGCAGCCAGATGTTGAGGTTTTCCTCGGCACGGCGCAGCTCCCGGTCGACCACCTCCTGGCGGACGCGGGCATCTTCATAGGCCATGCGCCGTCGCATCATCTCCATTGCAAAGTCACCTGCCTGCTGGCGGCCACGCTCCATGGCAAAAAGGAGGCTTTCAAGGAGGTCCGCCAGAAACATGGCGCGTTCGAGCGCCGCATGTTCGGCGTCCGTCTTCGGTGCAGGCCCTGCCCTTCGCATGGCTTCTGACAGGCGCAGGTGCGAGTCAACCCGCAAGGTCCGGCCACCGACCATCGTGACGCGGTTAAGGAGGGGCGCCTTGCCATGGATGGGTCTGGCGGCAATGCGCTTTTGCCGGGCGACTTTGAGAGCTGCGGACTTGATGCCCTGGGCATGGCGGCGTGCGTGGAGCCGCCCGGTCATGGCCTCCTTGTTGAGGTCGATTGCCGGCGCGACTGATCCCGGAACGGCCTTTGCCGCCGCTTCTTTTTTCCTGCGTCGGGCGCCGGGCTCATGGTTGATGATGTCGGGCGCGGGCCGTAGTGCCGGGTCCTTGTACCACTGCGCCGCCTCGCCAAAACGCCGGGCGCGGGTGGGCTTGGGGGTTTTGTCGAGGCCGAGGCGCTTGTAGCTCTTCCACTCGTATTGGATGGCCAGCCCGGCACTGCGTGCAAACCGGTTGGCCAGCACCGACCACTTTTCATTCATCGAATCGACAATCGCACCGGACTGGTTCTTGTTTGAGAGTTCCAGCAGTTTCCGTCCGAAGCGCCACGCCTCCCCTTCCCCTTTCCCGTCCTTTGTGAGCTCACGCGTCGGAAAATAGAGATGGGCGTGGAAGCCGACCTTGTCAGCGCTTTTTTGATTGCCGTCGAGGTCGACTGCATTGTCGTTGTGGACCGCCAGGGACACCGGGACATGAAAGCGCGAGACGATGTAGCCCGCCATTGCACGTGCCATGGCAATTGCATCGGTCTCACTGAGACCAAGGGGGATGGGGATACGGAAATCGCGTGCGATTTGTGCGTCCGCCCGCTCCTCGGCTTTCTCGATGAGGTTCCAGAGTGTGGCGGGGTCGAGCATTTCGGGTGGTGTTCCCGGCGGGCCGAGGGTTTCGCCATGGACGACCTCCTTGCCCTTCCGCCTGGAATAGTCGTGCCATTTTTCGGTCCGCTCATCAAACAACTTGAGCCCCAGACGATAGGCCGCACCGGCGACGGCCGAGTGCATCTTGCTGCGCTGGTGGGTGTGGAGGTGGGGGCGTGCGTGCTCACTCATGAAGACATCCTTGTCGGTGGAATGGCCGTCCTGGCCGGATTAAACGGAGCGGTGTTCCGGATTTGCCCGGACACCCAATATGCATACTTCGAATATTGGCGCCGTCAAGGGGGGCGCGCAAAAAAAGTTTTCGACATTGTCCTGGGTGTAACGCCACCGGTCGATTGGATCGATGATGTCGGGGCGGATCGGAGAGCAAAGCGCAAAAATGAGGCCTCAACACGACGTTTTTTTGGCGTGTTTATCCCGTTTCCGGCGATTGGCAACTGTACATCGGGGTCTGTTTTTCCCGCTGTCATGCCCTGATGCCTTGTCCGGGCTGCGCAGCAGACCGCTCGCATGCGAAGCAGGCTAAGACGTGCTCTCAGGTTTTTTGCAGGACGTCCCGGAGGCTGGATCCCGGGGCATATCAGGTCAACGGGTCGGGCCAGGTCCGGGCACCGCTCAATGTCCAGAACGACGCCGCAGGCGCCACGTGCAGGGCCAGGATGCAATCGGCCGGAATATCGATGCACGCGTACCCTTCCCGCTCGCCGCATTCAACGTCAAAGCCTTTGGACGCGAGAAACCGCAGCGGCACTTCGTCGGACCACCATTCATTCTTCGGGAACGCGCTGCAAGGACAGCCACCTCGATGATGCAGGGCATCCCGGTTGTCTGCAGCAAGCGGTCGACTGCGGAGCCCGCCAAGTGCACACGGTGCAGCGACTCCCCACCCCATCGCCGGAAGAACGGCCCGACGCCACGCTCGCCATGGACCCCGGGTGGTGAGAACGTAAACCAGATTTTCCCCGCCCGGTTGCTGTCTCCCGCAAGGTGCCCGTCGAGGATCTGCTGCAGGGACAGGTCACCGGTCATGCCTCCGTCGACAAGCGCCTTGACCCGCCGCTCGATGAACCCGGCCGTTGATACGACCATGCCGCTGGCCCGGATGGCCTCCTGCTCGGCGAGGGTGAGCCGGGTGCAGTGGTAGCCCCGCACCCGGTATCCGGACAGAACCCGGGTCAACTGCCGGGATAGATCGTCATACACAAAACCCGACCGGCGCGGTCCGTCGGTGAACCATTCAACGTAGGCGTCGAGGTTCTCTTCCAGGAAAGACCGCAAGGTGGCGGGGTAAGTCCCGGGGTCGTTGAGGTCGAATGGGTCGGCGTGGCCGTTCATGGCGGATCCGGGCGTATTGTCCGTCGCCCACGTTCCTTGGATGGGCGCGCGGTGTCAAAGGGCCCGGTCGGCGCGAGGAGTTCGGGCGCGCCAGACGATGAGGAGTGCCGTCCTGCGGCGTCGTGCCCCCTGGCAAGCATGGCTGCCGACTGGCTACGTGGTCCTGCGCCGCGTGCCCAGACATCCCCCTCACTTGGAGCAGCTGCCAGGGTCTGCACGACACGCCGCAAGGCGCTGCTGCTGATACAACAGGTCGGCTTCCCCTTGCGCGGCCTTTGCTCGGCTCTCATCGGTCGGGAGCGCACCCAGGACGGCAGACATCGCGCCCAGGGCGTCTGCACCGCCCGGAGTTCCCCCGTGCTTGAGGTGGGTGATGCGCCCGGAGTCCCCAAGGGTCAGCTCGAATTGCCGAGCGCCCCAGGTGGACGGCTTGGGCAACAAGACGGCATAGCACCGGTCGTCTGGCACGGCCACCCAGCCCTGCCAGGCCGGCTTGTCGTTGTAGGTCACCGTCAGCACCCGGTTGGACACAGCGCGCAACGCGAGGGGGACAAAGCCAGCCGGTCCCTCGGCCGGGACCGCCACCCCCGACGTAAAGGCGCACGAATCGGCAGCCTGCCCGTCGCCACCAAGGGGGAGCTGATCTGTCTGGGTAGGGGCCGTCAGTGTGATCTTGAAGGCATCGGCATTCAGGCCAAGGTCTTGCGCGGCCTTCGCGCTGGTGCCGTCCGGCTTCAATGTAACGACCCCGAGATTTTCCTCCGCGTTCTGCGGCAGCGTGGCCTTGTCAAGCGATAGCGCGTTCCCGTCGGGCGTATAGCTGAGGACGGCCGCGTAAGTCAGCGTGACGACCGGCGGCGCCCCCTTCTTTGCGGGTGTGCCGATGGTCTGGATGGCTCCGCACTTTCCCGATGCAACGCCCAACGCGCCGAACCTGCCAGTCAACGGCGCGATGACGGTCAAGGCCGCCTTGACGAGCGCAAGTCCCTGCCCCTCGCCCGACGCGTTGATGCCGCTCAATCGACCATCTTCCTTGAGTTCGACGCTTGCTTCCGACTTGCTTGCGCCGCCGCCGAGCGTGCCGAGGTCCAAGACCCCGACGAGCGTGTTGCTCGCCCGGTAGGTGGTCGACGCATTGACGCTGATGACCTCGACGACGGCGGGCTGAGCCGCCTTCGTGCATGCAAGCGTCTGGGTCACCGTCAGCGAGGTGATGGCCTCGGACATTCGGTAGGTGACCTTCCCCGGGGGCATGGATACGCATCCGCAGAGGCAGGCCACGCCGGCGAGACTTGCACATCGAAGACCAGGACGTCGTTTCATGCGACACCTTCCTTGACTGCACACATTGGGGGCGAATGAGCGTGTGCGTTTCAATCGGCCATGTGGTCGAGCCGCAGCGCCCGGGTCCGGCGCGGGCCTTGCATCCCGGGAACGGACTCGTGTCAGTCAGACTGCACATAATCGGCACGAATAATTTCTGGAAAAACGCATCGTCGACATCTTGCTTACCAAGCTCGTAACGCTTGTAATGGACCGACTTCAACAATTGATGCCACCTTGCAAGGATCCGCACGTGAGCGATACGTTCTCCCCCGAGGCCATGGCGGCCTTCTTCGAAACGATGAATGCGCAAGCCGCCTGGGCAAACCTCGAGCACTCCCTCGACGCCATTGCATCGGACAACGCCGCGCTTGTGACCGACCTCGCCGGTTTCGAACGCGATTCCACGGTCGCCCTGGTGTCCAGCCTGCTGACCCTTCCGGCACACCAGGCCCAATGCCTGCGGTTCGAGCTTCTGGCAGCGCTCGTGCTCATCCATTGCAGCGGCGAACAGGTGGCGACGGTCGACGACGCCCGGCGCTGGCATGCCGCCATTGGCGAATCGAATTGTGTGACCGGGGAAGACCCCGCCGAGGACGTGTTCGTTTCCCTGGTCGGGAACCCGAGGGGCGATTACCGCTTGCTCGAGGGCGTCTGGGAGGCGGCAGGGTTCTATACACAGTTGGTGGCAGATGTCGTGTCCGACATGCCCGACGTCGGACCCTACGCACCGCTCAAGCGCGCCGTGCAGGCACTGCTTCGTGTCTCTGACCTCGTGTGCGACCGGGCAAACCTCCGCCGGTTCCATCCCGGCGGAGAGGACCAACCCGAGTGGCTCGACACCAATGATATGGATGCCAGCGAGCTCCGTGCCCGCGTCACGCTCGACAAAAAGACACTGAGGACCTTCGGTATCAATGTGGCCGACCTCGGGACATTCCTGCTCGGCCCGGCAGACGTCAAGGCGCTGGGCGCGCAGGCACCCGGCGCTGGCACGCTTGAACAACGCCCCCTTCTCGCCACGAAGGAAGGCATCATCGTCGCCCTTCCGACCGCCATCTCGATTGCACTTCGCCATGCGGTGATGGCGTTTGCCAAGCGGATGAATGACACCGGCACGCTCGACCGCGCCCTGGCCAATGTTTACTCGAAAACCTTCTTCGAGACCCCCGTCTTTGGTGGCGGCGGCCGCATTCCCCTGACCTGGCACCAGCACCATACCGCGCGCTCGACGGTCGCCGTTTCCACCGTCGATGTCGGCCATCTCATGGTCCTCCAGTTCGTCTTGCCGTCCATGCATCTGCACCCGGAAAAGGGCTTTACCGGTGTGCTCCGGCTTGACGACCAGACTGCCCGCTTCCTCGACGATGGCATCCGCCACATCGCAGATGGCCTCGCCGCGAAACCCGGCTTCCAGCGCGGCATGGTCGTTCGTGTGGGCTGCGGATGGGGTGCGGGTTTCATGGGCAGCGAACCCGACCTCGGGGAAGGCTGGCAGTTTGAGTGGATGTCGGCGGCAGACTTCGTCCGCATGGGTGCGCTGTCGGACATGTCGCCACAGGCCCTCTGGCGCGTCCAGGACGCCCAGGAGACGATTGCCAGGGCGGGTGTCGAACTCTTCAACATCAACGGCATCCTCAACCTGATGGGCTGGCTGCACGCCAACGACGGCCACCTCGTCCCACACAACCAGTTGCCCGAAGGCCGCTTTAGCCCCGAGCAACCCTTGATCCTCACCATCCCGACGAACATGCTTCGCGATGTCCGTCTTGCCGCAGACACCGGCTACGACCGTCACCGCATCCGGGACAACGCGGGCCGCTGGCATCGCGCCATGCGGCCATCTGCGGAGGATTTCTTCCCCACCGAGCGCGAGCTCAAGTGCTACGCCTCACTCGACGAACTGGGTCAGGGACGCCTCACGTCCATCTTTGAGGGGACCGGCAACCTCTGGGTCACCATCGAAGCACCTGACGTTGTCAACCGCTCACTCATCAGCGAGCTCGCCAAGATGGTGCGCACCTGGATGGGGCGGATTGGCGAGGCGTTGGAAAATATGCATGGGGAGCGCGTCGCGGGAAAATCGGTCAAGGCCTACCTCCGCTTTGACGGCAGCGATGACATCAACCGGTTCGAAGGCACACCGGTGCCGAACGACCTCAACGCGCTCTGGCACCTCGAACAGGTCAAGGAGCAAAATGCCATTCGTGTCGTTCTCGACGACGGCTTCCTTGCCGGGTTCCGCGCTGCAGACAATCGTGCCGAACGCGCCGTTGTCCGGGCACTGGGGACAGCCTTTGCCACCCTCCTCCGAACGGGTGCGCCGGCGGACGTTGGCGTGGCAATTGAGCAGGCAGCGGTTCCAAACGATACGGCGCGAAGCTTCCACCTGATGGAAAGTGCTGACTTCAGCGACCATGTGCGCGGCTCCCTCGCCCGACCGCTGCTCGTCATCGAGGATGTGGAGACAGGCGCAGCAAGGATAGACCTCGGCTGGCGTGCCGTGGCACCGGACGCGCCCGCGCGCTACGAGGGCAAGAAGGCTGCCGGCGACCTGATGACCAGGGTCGTCGATGTCCTCATTGTGGACATGCAAGACGAGCTGCGTGGCTTCAACCGGAAACAAACGGTGCAGAGACTGCTCGAAAACTGCGAGCGGGCACGCGGTGACGAAAATCACTGGCACCGGACGGCCGCAGCCGTCCTTGGGCTGCATGCGGGCGAAAACGGCGTTGAGCAAACGATTGCAACGCAGATGGGGCGCTTTGCCGGCGCGTCCCTCACGTCCCGGCTCGTTCTCGAAATGGCGCTGTGCGCATGTCCACTCGATGAGGGCATTGAACCGTCCGACCTTGCACTGGGTCGCCTGCTCGCACGGGCCGCCCTGCTCTTTCGTCTGGGTGGCATGTCAGACGCCATCCGCTTCGGTGCGCTTCCAGCGGAGATTGGCATATCGTCCTTGGGCGACCTCCTGTTTCGCGACGAGTTGGGGGGAATGGTGCTCGAACCCCTTCTGGCAAAGGCGACAAACGAGCGGTTCGAGGCCCATGCAGCCCGCTTCGAGCGCAACTACGCGGCGCTTGATGAGGCCACCGGCGACGCCCCTGTCGCCTCCCCAGCTGACTTCGACGACGACACGAAGACCTTTCTTGCCATCTGGAAAGAGGAGATGGGGTTTACCCTCGAGGACGGGCTCCACTACGTCCAGGCACTCGAAACCCTCGCCTTCGCAACTCGGTCTGCCATCGTCAGCATGAGGCGAAGCGAGCTCGTCGCCGCAGGGACGTCGGCAGGGCTCGACGAGGCGGTCATCCAGGCGCTTCTCGACCAGTTCATCCTCAGCACCCGTCCGTCATGGGACGAGGTCCCCGACGGTTTCGCACTGGGCGACATCTATCCCTGGCGCTTTGGCCGGCGTCTGTCCGTCGTCGCCCGTCCCCTGCTGCAACTCGACCTCGGCGACGATCCGGAAGTCCTCGTTGCACCGGGGTTGCTGCGCACCTCACTCCAGTACGTCTTCGAAGGCGCACACACGGGGCGGCTCAAGCGGGACTTCTTCCGGACCGACCGCATGCGCGACGAATGGCTCGGCGACGCAAGGGAGGGCTACACGTTTGAAAAATCCCTGGAAGAGCAACTGACCGCCGCCGGGTGGACGGTGCGCCGGGGCATCGGCTTTCCGGAGATCCTGCGCCGCGCACTGCCGGCAAATCCCGGGGACATTGACCTTCTTGCCTGGCGGGCGGACCGCAACGAAATCCTCATCGTCGAATGCAAGGACCTGTCTCTCGCCCGCAATTACTCCGAAGTCGCCGCGCAGTTGCTGGAGTACCAGGGCGAAGACATCAAGGGCAAGCCGGACAAGCTCAAGAAGCACCTCAAGCGCGTGGCGCTGGCACGGGAAAACCTCCAGGACTTTGTGCGCTTCACGTCGGTCGCTAATCCTGAGATTGTCTCCTGGCTCGTGTTCAGCGGAGCGTCCCCTGTTGCCTATGCGCAGGCGACAATTGCCGCACTCGAGGGCACGCACGTTGGTCGTCCCGAAGACCTGGCTGCGTTCTGAACCTTCTTTCTGGCCCGTCAACTGGCGGGCCATACACTCGCCCTGAGTACCAGCCCATGCCTGTCACCTACGACCTTGACGTCCTGCAGCCGGGCGACATCATCCTGTCGAATCACAGCGGAAAGGTCAGCCGTATTGTTCGGCGATGGACCAAGAGTCCTTGGTCGCATGCAATGCTCTACATCGACCGGACCATCGTCCACGCCGTCGGGGATGGTGTGCACACCATCAATCCCCAGCGTGAAAAGTTCGAGCCCGGCGAAGTCGCGGTGTACCGCCTCTCAGGTCTGACGCCGCTGCAGGCGGCAGCAATTTGCGAGGCCGCGCGGGCCAGGGTCGGCACACGGTACACGACATGGGAAGCTGTCCTCTCGATCTTGCTGCGGGCGTCGAAACTGGAGGCTCTTGGACAGAATCAGTACTGCTCGCGCCTCGTCGCCCAGGCCTACCACGCTCTTGGCATCAACCTGCACAGCAATCCCGACCATTGTTTCCCGTCTGACCTCATCGCGGGCGCGGGGTGGATTCGTGTGCAAAACGCCTTGCGGCCCTGGACCCCGCTCGACGAGCAACTTAGGAAGACGCGAGATACCCTGAAGGCAGACCAGGACGCCGTCTTCGCGTTCCTTCGTCCGCTTGACTGGGCATCGCTGCTGACGTTCCACGGCCGGGTGCGGGACGCCAACCATGCCTGGACCCGCGCGGCAAACAGCGGCTTCGTCGACTTGCTCGCTTCCTGGTTTCTCAGACGTTCCGGCTGGCTGGATAACGAACGACTCGATGAAGAGGTCAATCCACACCGCTACAACTCTGCAGCATTCCTGTCCGGGCTCAAGACAATCACGTTCTCTGAGGCCGCCCGGGTCTTGCAGAGCGAATGGCAAGTGCTCTTCGAGATGACCGGACGTATCCTCTCCGCGCTCCAGCACTTCTCGTCGCTCGGAACCGCTCGCACCATCCTTCTCATCAAGAACTACGAATACAGGCGGCTCGCTGTCATGGCTGAAAGAGCCGAGGTGCTGTTGCAGGTCATGCAATCGTCCAAGGTCACCCCTCCGGGACACCCGTCCGAGCCGGCGGTTTCCAGTCACCTCCTGAGCGTGCGGGCCATCCTGCAGCGGCGTCCCTTCTAGAGCCGTCGAACTGAGGACTGCTTGTTTCCTGTTTCTGGAAGACGACTGAGGCGGTGTATTTCTGCCAGTGTGCGCGCATTATCCCCGAGGCTGTCGAAAATGATGCTTCCATCGCTTCGCTGGGTCCATGGGTTGACGTGATCAAGCAAAAACCCGAGAAGGCATTCGTCGGTCGCCAGATGGAGCGGCGTTCTCCCCATGGCGTCAGGCATCGAAAGGTCCACCCCCGCCTCGCACAGCGCGGTCAGCAGCCGGGGCGCCCTGTTTGCATTATCGACAAGCGCTGCGAGCGTGGGTGCATTCAAACCGGGGACCGCCACGCCATCCGCGACGCCAACATAGTCACCCACGACGGTCGCGTCATTCATCCGCGCAAGGACACCGGCCCTGTCTACGTCGTTTGACGCCAATGCGCCGTAAAGCAAAGGACCGGGCCACGCGAGATAGACGAGGGGCGCACCCTGTCCTTCGCGTCGCTCACCGGCCAGCGCCTCGCTGCCGGCAAAGCCCAGTGATGCGAGCGCCCTGGTCAACGGAGCGGGAACTGCACCGGCCCATTGGGTGGAACGGAGGGCCCGGGCCTCATCCGGAACACTGGATGCGTCCAGCGCTCGCGCAGGATGGTCCATGTGGCCCGCGCGAACGAACGGGCCGGGTAGAGGGTCCTCCCCCGACACTGCGCCACAGCGGGCAAGGTACCGTCGCAAAGGCACGAACGTGGCGAAGTCAAGCAGGCGCCGGCCGTCGGCATCCGCTGCGTTGATGTCCGCCCCACCCTGTAGCAGGAGGGGTACTCGCAACACCTCGCTGCAGGCGCTGTCGAGGCGAGCGGCGAGAAAAAGGGCACTGATGGGGCGCGACATCCCTCCGGGCGGGACCGCCGGGTCATCGAACAGCTCGTCGCAAGTGTCGAATCCCCGGCGCACCAGTTTTGCCATCGCCCGGATATCACGACTGAGGAGGGCCCCGCCCATCCTGTTTCCCTTGCCCATCGCACGCCCCGGGCCCCAGCCAGGGAAACCCGACCCGAATGCATCCCACATGCTGCGTCTCCAGACCCAAAATGCCATCCTGCCGCAGTCCGCGACCCACGCAAGCGCGCTGCGACCGATTGTCCACGTGGTCCGGCGGGTCTTTCTTTCATGCGGTGACAGCCACCAGCACTTGTCCACCACGTTCACGCGCCGCCCGGATTGCTGAGCACAACGGCATGGGTACGAGCCGCATGCAGGGTGCAGGAGCGAGCACGTAGGCCCAGGCAACTGCCGTCTCAACCATCTCCAACTTTCCGGAGAATACCAGACTTCATTTTCCAAAGCATATGGTCGAATCTGAGCAGTAGTGCACGGACGGGGATATTCAGTCGGGCGACGATGCTCCGGCTTCATTTCCCTACCAAGGACCACCCATGAACCGCTCCCTGCACCGCCGTCTCGCGGCTGCCCTCAGTCTCGCCCTGCCTTTCGCGGCCTCGCTTGCCCATGCCGACTCCGCACCAGCGGACGCATCAACGCTCGACGGGAAAATCCTTGTCGGATACCAGGGGTGGTTCCGCTGCCCGGGCGACGGCAGCCCGGAGAGCAACTTCTCGCATTGGTCTGACAATGCCCCCAGCGCGTCCACCATCAATGTGACGAGCTACCCGGTGACCACCGAATGGAGCGCCGCTGGGCGGTGTCCGTTGACCCAATTGACCATCAACGGCACGCCGGCTTACCTGTTTTCGTCGTTCCGCAAGGAAACGACCGATATCCATTTCCGGTGGATGCGCGAATATGGCGTCGACGGAGCGCTTATCCAGCGCTTTACCGGCGAATTCAAGAATTACCGCGATGGCGACGATGCGGTGCTTCGCCACTCGATGCAGGCTGCGGAGGACAATCAGCGCACCTTCGCCATCGAATACGACCTGTCCCATGGCGAGTACTACGACGTCGTCTCCGACGACCAGGTCATCGCCGACCTGTCGGCGGACTGGAACTATCTTGTCAACACCCTTCATGTGACGGACAGCACGGCGTACCAACACCAGGACGGAAAGCCGCTGGTCTCCCTTTGGGGCATGGGCTTTGCCAAGGATGGAAACCACGTTCCTCGCGCAGCCCTTGGCGAGCGCATCATCCGCTGGTTCAAGGACGTCGCCCACGCCGAGGTCATGGTCGGCACGCCCAACAACTGGGAAGACCCCAACCGTGGCGCCGACCCCGACTGGGCCCGTGTGCTGAGCGAAGCGGACATCATCCAGCCGTGGACCATTGGCGCATACGGAGACCTCAACGGCGTTGAATGGTGGAACACCAACAAGATCATTCCTGACCTTGCCCTGACCCGTGCCGCCGGCCAGGAATACATGCCCGTCGTCATGCCGGGGTCAGCGGGGCGAGACAAGACCACCCGCCTCGCGACGAACGACGCGCCGCGTCTCGGCGGAGAGTTCCTCTGGCGGCAAATTTTCAACGCAAAGAACGCCGGCGCGAAATTCGTCAAGATTGCGATGTTCGACGAGGTCAACGAAGGCACGGCGCTCTTGAAGAACGCCCGCAACGCATCTGAGGCGCCCAACCAGACGACATGGATTAACCAGGACGCAGACGGACTCTCCCTGCCTTCTGACTGGTACTTGCGCGTTGTGTGGAACGCGAGCCGAATGATGAAGGGCATCGACCCCCTCTCGTCGTCCGTGCCAACCGACCCGGGCCCGCTCGACCCCATGCCGGAATGCGGGACGCTCGTGGCAAATCAGGTCATCGATGCCACCCATCCGCTCTACTCGTGCAGCAGGGAAATCCGTGTCTCCCAGGACACCAACGGTGACCTCGTCGTGTACAGGGGGAACGAGAAGCTCTACTCGAGCGGAACGGCCGGCTACAAGATTCCAACGACCGTGATGCAGGGTGACGGAAATCTGGTCGAGTACGACACGACGGGCACACCCCGCTGGGCGAGTGGCACGGCAGGACACCCGGGCGCCTGGTTCAACATCAGAAACGATGGTGTCGCCCAGGTGGTCTACCAGGGCAAGGTCATCTGGCAGGCTGGCCCCTGATTGACAGGGTGGCGCGGTCGACCCGCGCCACCCCTCCGGGCCATGGTCGCCTGAGTGACATCACCATCCAAGGCAAAGTGAATACAACGGGCTAATTTGGCGCCATGAGCCGATTTGCCGTTGCCCTGGACTGTACAGTCCTCCTCCTGACCGCCATCGCCATGAACGAGGCCGCGCTTGACGGGGAGTTCGATGAGCTCCGCTTTCTCGCCCACGTCATGCTGACCGAATACCCGTCGGTGGCACCGGGGGCAACGGAGCTGGGCGAGGCACTCGTCATCCTTATCCGCGCCCTTGGACCAAACGGGACGCGGCCGTCGCGCAGCTACGCAGTCGCACTCAATGAGCTGACGGAGGCGGTCCACGTCGCCTGCCAGGATACAGGGCTCGCCACACTGGCGCGCCTTCCTGGCTGAAGACACGTCTTGCCGGAGCCCGGCGGGCAAGTTGTCGCATCACCGTTGATCTCCGCGCGCGGATAGATACAACGGACGGATGCAACCTGATGAGACCATGGCGTACTTCGCCTCCCTGAACTGGCGCGCCGTCCCGCCTGGCGGCAATGCCGACAGCGATAGTCGCTCATGGTCCCTGTTCGATGCCCATGACGTCGAAGTCTGGCCCGTCTCGCGCTACGGTGCAGGCGTCAACGGTCTCTGGCGTTTTTGGCGGGCGATGGCCGGTGACATCATCCAGTGCAGCCTTGCTGCAGACTACCTCTTCGATGTTGCAACCCAAGGCGAACAGTATCTTTCCGCTCCACCCTACAACGTCGTCGAGGCACTGCCCATGGCGTTTCTCAACGAGACCATTGCCATCTGCACGGCATCCGACCCGCAGCTTCCCGTCGGCTGGTGTCAGTGGATGAAAACGCTTGCCACCGGTCGCAGGTTTGCCGAGGTCGAAGCGTTGAGCGTCAACTGGGTGGTCCGTGTCGTCGACAAGCTTGTTGAGAGAGACATCCTCCGCGAGCGCGGCCATCTTCTCGACCGCATCCCTCAGGCAACCTCACACGGGCGTTCCCGCCGCATCTAGCCGTCCCTGCGCCGAGGCACGAAGGCATCGCCTGTGGTCGATGGCATCACGAATATCAGATTCGACGTTCCAGACGGTCACAGCCGGCAATAGCAGGAAGGGTCGGCAATGTGCATGTCGCACATCTCGTTGTGGTAGTCGGCGAGCCAGACATATTTCGACTGAGCCACTATGGGCGCCGTCTCATGGGCATGTTTGATTTGTGTGGCGTGGCAAGTCAGCCATTCGAGAAGACGCGCCCTGTGGGATGTGTCGAGAATCGCCTGCCGGGCAGGCCCAGGCGCAGCCGCCTTGTAGCGTTCAACGTCCGCCCGGGTTTCGAGTGCATCGATGGAGTCAAGGCAGATGCGGATGTAGTCTAGGTAGTAGAACCGGGTCGGCTGCCCCTTATAAATGCCCTCATACCGCCGGAACGCGGTATCGACGGGGTCAATCTCGGTGGCGTACGCCTGCCTGTCACGATGGCTCCGCGCGTGCTCATAGAGCCGCTCGCCGATGGCGATGACCGGCACATCCGCTCGGGTTTCCAGCCCATGGGCCTCGACCAACGCGTCACTGACCAGGGTCGTCCCGTCCTGAAACCACCAGCCGAGCTCGACGCCGCCGCGCACAAAGTCGCCGTTGCCGAGCACACAGGCGCCCTGCGCTTCGGCAAAGCCTGCAAGTTCACTGAAAACAGGATCAAAGTCCCCCTGCATTTCCATCGCCTTCGAGCGAAGCGGGAAGTAGGCGATGACAGAGTCGGAGAAGGCGAGGACACGCTTGTCGTACATGCTGTGCAGGTCGAGCAGCATGTCGTCTCGAGGCTCAAAGTCGAACTGGTTTCTCACGCGGTTGATGCGATCCCGTGTCCGGACCAGATCATCAAGGGTCGACACCCGCCGCACCTCCTCGGCGAATCCGAGGACATCGATGAACGCACAGACCCCGAAAGATGTTTTCGAGACGATGTCGTCGTGCGGTATCGGGGCGGGCGGAGTGGCGCCTGGCAATACGAAAGTCATGGTGGGCAGGTCCAAAGAGGGCGCGGTCGCTGACCGCGCAGACGTCATGCCCGTGGCCCTGCCCGGCCCGGGCCCACGAAGGATATCAAGCAGCGTTCGGGCCCGGGGTCACCGGAGAGACCTCAGTTGCCGGCTCGCCTGGATCCTTTGCATTGAGGGATGGACGGTGGCTGTCCAGCCGGTAGGCCACGCTGCGCATCAGGATGTCGGCAAGGTCGCCGCCAGGGTCATTGCCTGTCGGTGTCCCGGAGGCTGTGGCATTCGAATCCGTGGTGTCGGACGCGCCCTGCGCGGCCCCTTGGGCGCCCGCCATTGGCGGTGAACCCGCCACACCGTTCGGCGTGTCGCCCAGCGCGTTGCCAAACGCATCCGCGAAGGTGCCCGACGTGTCACCCGCAGACTCCTTGACGGCACTCATGTAGCGGTTGGTGACCTTCTCGGCGAGATGCGTCCTCGTGTCCGGGTCGAGACTGGCAATATCGCCGGCCTTGACGCCGAAGCCATCAAGGAGGGTCTTCGCCGAACCTGGTCCTGAGAGGGCGTCGATGTTGTCGAGCATCCGCTGGATGTGGTCGGTCATGGTCCCACTGACGTTGGTGGGCTTCAGGTCCGCGTGCTTTGCCTTGGCGGCCGCAAAATCAGCCTGCGTTGGCACGATGGTGCAGAGGTTCTGCGTATACATGGGCATCCTTCTGGTCGGTCGGCCCGTCATACCCGGGCCCACCGAAAGCATGCAATTTTTGAACCATCGACGTCGTCACGTCGCACAGCGTGGAGCCCGGCATGCGGTGGGCATTGCTGCCAGAATCCCGGCGCTGGCCACCGCACATCGGCCGACAGACCGGGTTCGGCTGGCCGCCCCGCCGGAAATCCGACACGGACCTGTGTGTGACGTTGCAACGGGTCGAAAAAGGACCGGGCGGTGTGACGCACCGCCCGGCCAACGACCTCAACCGAGCGCTGCGATGGCAGCGGCAACACCTTGGCCATAGTCCGGGTGGCACTGGGTGCAGTTGGAGATATGGCGGGCCACGACCTCGGCCGACGCGCCCTTGATGGAGCGGGCGGTGTTCTCAAACAGCGCTTTTCGCTGCTCGGCACCCATCAGTTCGAACAACTTGCGCGGCTGGGAGAAGTAATCCGTGTCTTCCCGGTGGTTCCAGCGCTTGACCACAGCGTCGCCAAGGTCAAGCGGCGGCTCGGAAAAGTCCGGCTGGGCCTGCAGCGCACCGTAGCTGTTGGGCTCGTAGTGGGTCGCCCCACCACCGTTGCCGTCGACCCGCATGGCCCCGTCGCGATGATAGGCATGCACCGGGCACTTGGCCGCGTTGACCGGGACCTGCGCGTAGTTGACGCCAAGGCGGTAGCGCTGGGCGTCACCGTAGGAAAACAGTCGGCCCTGCAACATCTTGTCGGGCGAGAAACCAATACCCGGGACAATGACAGCCGGCGAGAACGCCACCTGCTCCATGTCCTGGAAGTAGTTCTCCGGATTGCGGTTCAATTCCATCACACCGACTTCAATCAGCGGGTAGTCCGCTCGCGGCCACACCTTGGTCAAATCAAACGGGTTGTAGGCCGTCTTCGCAGCGTCCGCTTCCGGCATGACCTGGACGAACAGCGTCCATTTCGGAAAGTCCTTGCGCTCGATGGATTCAAACAGGTCGCGGTGGTGCGATTCACGGTCGACCGCGACCACAGCACCGGCCTCGGCGTCGGTCAGGTTCTCGATGCCCTGCTGGGTCTTGAAGGTGAATTTCACCCAGAACCGCTCGTTTTCCGCATTGATGAAGCTGTAGGTATGCGAGCCAAACCCATGCATGTGACGATAGGTCTTCGGCACACCCCGGTCGCTCATGACGATGGTGACCTGGTGGAAGGCCTCCGGCAGCAGCGTCCAGAAATCCCAATTGTTTTGCGCACTGCGCATGCCAGTGCGCGGGTCGCGCTTGACGGCCCGGTTCAGGTCCGGGAACTTCAACGGGTCACGGAGGAAAAACACCGGCGTGTTGTTGCCGACCAGGTCCCAATTGCCTTCTTCCGTGTAGAACTTCAGGGCAAAGCCCCGGATGTCGCGCTCGGCATCCGCCGCGCCGCGCTCGCCGGCCACGGTCGAGAACCGGGCGACCATTTCGGTTTTCTTCCCGACTTCGGAGAAGATTTTCGCCCGCGTGTACTTCGTGATGTCATGGGTGACGGTAAACGTGCCGAAGGCACCCGAGCCCTTGGCGTGCATGCGGCGCTCGGGGATGACCTCGCGGTCAAAATGGGCGAGCTTCTCGAGGAACCAGACGTCCTGGAGCAGTGCCGGGCCGCGCGGGCCGGCGGTCATCGTGTTGTTGTCGTCGGGTACCGGTGCACCGAACGCGGTGGTGAGCTTGCTCATGGAACGTGCCTTTGACGGGAGGTCATGGGTAGACCGGTCACCATCAGGGTCAACGCCTCGCATGGTGCCGGGAAACAAAAGTCCGCGCGGCACGATAGGCGGTGGTGCGGGGTGGCGCTTGGAAAAAACAGGGAGCCACAGGACCGCGCCTGCGGTCGGGGTCAGGTCAATCGAAGTAAACGTTAGGCGCACCGATGAGCGACAGCATTCTTTGACGCTCCCTGCGGACGTCGGGGTCGAGCTCTTCAAGGGCTGACTCAACCTGCTCGGTCACGTCCGATTGAACCTCGCCGCGCAGCACAGCAAGAAAATCGGGCAGGTGGGCAATATCGAGGTCGAGCGGCGCGATGCCTTTCAAAAACGCCTTGTGCCTGTTTCGCCGACGGGTATTGAGCACGAACAGAAAGACTTCTTTCCAGACCGTGTCATCGGACGCAAAGGAGAAATCTTCTTCCAAAAGAAGCTTAGCTGCCTTGCCACCGTTTCTCAGCTCGTGGGTGTAGAGCCCTTTCTTCCCGGCCGCCTCCCGGATGATGGTGTAGAGCTGCGTGACGATGTGCCGGAGCACCTTGCCAACAAAGCCCCTGATGCGCTCGGAATTTCGCAGATACGTGAAAAAACCATCGTCCGTGGTGTCGAGACCAAGGTGCTTGCCAAGATAGACAACGAGCGCAGCCTTGTCCTTGCCAAGCTCATCGACGGTGGACGCCTGGTACCGGTCATAGCGGTGCGATTTGTAGAACTTGGCGAGAAGTGACAAAAACTCGTTGTGGCAGCCGGACAGATTCACCGCTGCCTTCGCCTTGACACGTCGCATCAGCTCGCCATGATTGTGCGAAATAAGCGATTCCTCAAACACCTTCCCGTCCATGCCGTCCTCAAATTCAAGGAGGACCACGGCGACCTTGAGCAGGCGCTCGAGGCCGACAGCAAGGTTGTAGAGAACAGGAAAGATATCCGCCTCTTCCCGGAAATCATGCATGTCGCGGAAGTTGCGCAGCCCGTCGTACAGAAAGCCGCAGGCGATATCGAGCTCGGTGCCAAGCTCGAAGTTCTGCCAGTACTGGACGGGTGTCATGTGCATGCTATGTCTTCACCGGTCTGCACCGGTGCCCCTGATACTTCCCCGCATTTGGGTACGGACGATATCAGGCCTGCTTCGGCCTTGTATTGCCTGTTCGCGATGTTTTGGTCTAGCCACGATGCGGCGACGTCGCGTGCTGAATTATGCCGATTATGCACAGATATTTCGTCGCTCAGGTGCAGCGACACGTCGATGATAACGCCGCCATGCGGCCGCATGGCCCATTGACGGAAACAGGGACGCAATGAACGGCACGACCAGCACGACGATGTTCCAGCTTGTCTACAACACCCTCAAAGACCTCGAAGACGAGGTCTTCCGGCAGTTCGGCCCGAACACCGACGCTGTCATCAAGAAAGAAATGGAAAAGCTCAGCGCCCACTACAGGAAACTTGACGACCCCACAGCGACGCCCATCAACTACGCGCCCGCTGCCACGCGGTTTGCCTATGTCTACTCGTACGTTGCGGCCCACGCCGACTACGTCCGGCAGGTGCTTGAAATCGCTGACGACCACGTCGACAGCGTGCTCATCAATCAGCCCCACCCCGTCGTGTCTTGCATCGGCGGCGGTCCGGGCAGCGAGATGCTCGGCACGCTCCAGTATGTGCTCAACCATCCACTGCGGCAGACACAATCTCAGATGTATTACCTGTGCGACAAGGAGCGCGCCTGGGCAGATGCCTGGAGCGAGATTGGGCGACACCTCGGTGGCCTCATCAATGTGTCGAGCACGGTCCAGCAGATTGATGTCCTCGCGACGGACACCTACCGCGACCAGCGTCGGTTTTTGAAGGCTGACCTCTTTGTCAGCTCCTACTTCTTCTCCGAAGTGGCCCGGTTCGGAGCAGAATCGAACGCCTTCTGGGATGATGTGGGTCAGAACGCCAAGGCGGGTGCAAAGTTTGTCGTGGCGGACAACGACGCCCCCGTCTTTGTGGACTTCATCCGGTCAACCATGCAGCGAGCCGGCTTTAAGAAGCTCGACGAAAAGGGCGTGTCCATGTACCCACGCTCATCCGAGCAGATGTCGGCCCTGAAGGAATATCTGGACCGGTTCGGGCGCTCGCCGCGCCTGAAGGCGAAGCTTTGGTATGGGGTGTTTGAGAAGGAGTAACGATGTCCGACCTGTTCGGCAGCCTTTCAGGGCACCGCATACCGCTCGCGGACGCGGATGTCCGCCTGTTTCCGGATGCACTGACAACCGAGGAGGCAGACTTCGCCCTTCGCCGGCTGCTCTCAAAGACGCCATGGGCGCAGCGCGAGGTCGTCGTCTGGGGAAAAAAACGCATGCAACCCCGGCAGGTGGCCTGGTACGGTGACCCAGACGCGTCCTACCGCTACTCGGGCGCCTCATTTGACCCCTTGCCATGGACCGGGCTCCTCAAACGCCTGCGAACGCGGATGGAGAATTTGTCCGGCACGCACTTCAACAGTGTCTTGCTGAACCTCTACAGGGACGGGAACGATTCGATGGGCTGGCACAGCGATGACGAGCCGGAACTCGGGCCGGCGCCCATCATTGCGTCCCTGACGCTTGGCGCGTCCCGCACGTTTCTCTTCCGACGCCGAAACGCCAATGGGGAATCGCCGGTGAAGGTCGTCCTCGCCCACGGCACCATGCTGTTGATGGGTGGGGACACACAGCGGAACTGGCAGCACGCCATCAACAAGGAAGCGGGGGTCAGCGGCCCCCGCATCAACCTGACGTTCCGCTCCGTTCGGAGCCGGGGACCGGCCCTCGGCTGAGTCGATCAGAGCCTGTGGGAAATACCGGCTGGCGGGCCGTCGGCGAGATGGGCGTCGAGTCGCTGGCGGAGGATGCCACTGAGTGCCCTGGCCACCAGCGTCCTCAGGTCGTGCTCATCCGGGCGCGGGAGGGAACCGAGGAGGACAACCTCCTGCCGCCAGAGGGGACCGGGTGCCCGGAATCCCCGTCGTGCTGCGCGCAGCGCGTTATGGACGGCAGGCGGAGGGGTTGGGTCCACCCCGAATGCCCATGCGCGCCATGCCTCCCTCATCCCGTCCGTGGAGCATCAGCACCAACTCGGTCGACTGGACGGCGACAAGGTGCTCGCGGTAACACATCTCCCAAAAGTCCCACACCTCATCGATGGTCGACGCCGAGATGCGGTACCCACCCTCTTCCGGCTCAATCGTCCACAGACCCCATCCAGCCTGCTCATCCACCGGGGTGGGTGTCAGCCTCCAGCCGCCGAGCCCCGATTCGCGGACGGCATCCTCGATGCCTGCCTCATTCACCTCGTTCTCCAAAAATCCAGATCTACCCTGGCCTCCGGTTCTGTCAAGACGCTCCGGGAAAAGCTGCCTCAAAGCCGCTGACGGGCTCCCCCTGCATCTGACGCAGCGAGACCCTCAAGTCGCGCCCGGACGCGTCGTGCGAGGGATTCGCGGACCTGGTCGCGAAGGTTCACCATGCGCGGCGGACGCAGGGAGGGAATTTTCGCAGCATCGCGCCGCCAGTCCGCCGGGAGTGCAGGCACACCGATAGACTGCAAGGGGTCCCGGAGCGCATCCGGCAACCGCTCACTGCCGCCGGCCAACCACGCCGCCACAGCCTCCCCGAGCCCGCCTGTCCCCTCGTCGTACCAGTGCGCCAGCGCGTCCGCCCGGGCGCCCATGGCAAGGTGCGCCCGCACACATCCCTCCCAGAACACATCGACCTGCTGCAGGAGCGAAAACCGGGCCACCTCTCCCGTTTCAGCATTCCGGACACACCATCGGTTCCAGCCGCTTGCAGCATTGACCTTCGTGCGCTCGAGCGTCCATCCCGATTCACCAAGTTGTCGTCCCAGCCCCTGTGCCGTCACTGCCATCATCGTCTCCGCAAAGACCCAGATCTATCCCAGCGATGTGAACTGTCAATGTGGGGTGGCCGGACAAAGTGCCGCTGCCGCCCTGATTGCCGGGTGTACCGCGCAACCAGCTAGAGTTTCAGTTTTCGGGTCGGCGCGTTTGCAGCAACCGCATCGGTCGCGCGGCCGAGAAAGCGCGTGGACGATTCGCGGTCGATGCGCAATCCCGTCGAAGCTCGCTCAAACCTGGGCGTCAATGGCCGCCCATCACCCGCCTTCTCAAAGGCGCTGACTGCCATGATATTGATGAGGTCAGGCAACAGTCGCTCAACAGTGGTCTGGTCGGTACTCACCCACCATTTCAGCGCAGCCGGTTCGTCGACGAGCCCGTTTCGGAGCACGTCTGAAAGCATCGGGGCCGAATCTGGGACCTCAACGTCAATGTACCAGGAAGGTTTTGCGGCAGTCTCCAGCTTGAACGCCGCGTCCATCCGAGACAACTGGACAGCGCGCATCGAGTCCTTGAAGTACCCGATGTAATGCACAAACGAACACGAAGAGAGGTCCCCGTTCCGGATACCCGGCGCCGCCAGCCCTCGCAATGCAAAGCCGAACCGCTGCAACTGCCGCATCTGGACAATGACTTTTCCGCCCCTGCCCTGCAGACGGTCCCGATGCACGTTGATGAAGGACCGCCCAGCACTGTCGGTATGACCACGTTTGGCCTGGAATACAGCCACCCGCACGTCCTCGGCCGACCTCTTCAGCACCAGAGCGTAGTCCGCACCGCTTCCAGCCTCACTTGCGACAGATTGCCCGCCTTTCCTGAACTGGCTCCAGGCACACTCGTCAAATTCCTCGAGCTCATGGAGGCCAAGGAGTGCGCACCAATTGAAGTTCGACACCATCGCCCCGAGAAGCGCCGCCGACGTCACCTCCTCGTCAAGCTTGGCCGACACGCCTGCCTTCAGCACTGTTTCGATGGAGATGTTGAATGCAGCCCCTATCGGCCCGGAGCGGCCCAATTCGCCGAGAATGATTTCCACAATGTCCGGGCGAATGGCTGACGCCTTTGGTTCGTCACTCATTGTTTCGTCACATCCTGAATCTACAGCCGTCCCGACACGCGGGTCGGGTGGAAACAGCGGGCCCGGGGCACTGCCTGCTCCAGGGCCTGCCGCTCCAGGGCTTCGCGATAGCGCCCGAGATGAATGAAGAAATCGCCGCTTCCATGCGCATGGCCGGCAGGCCCGTCCTCGAGCAAGCGCTCACTCCAGTCGTCCGGCAATTCGAAGTCCTCGAACCGCTCGGCTTCCTGTGCAAACGTCTCGCCCCAAGTCGTCCAGCTCGCGCCCTCGTTCTCGACCCACTCCCTTGCAGCCTCGCTCTCACGACATGCGGCAAGCACGATGGCAAACAGCTCGATGTTTCTGAAGTGTTCGCGTGCCAGCTCCCTCCACCAGTTCCAGGCTCCGGCGATGGAAGCGAAGTGCCAAGCCTCCCGCTCGCTGGCGCCGATCCGCCGGAGGAGTATACCGGTGCCATGATTGCGCTCATTGGGAAACTCGCTGGCAAGCAAGACGTCAATGTCGGCCCTGGCGAAGTATTCGGTGAATTCCTCAGCGTTCATGAGATACCCCACAAAAACACTACGCTACGGCAAAACCACGCGATCGCAAGCACCGACCCTTGGACAAAATGCCGCTCCGCACCGTCGCCGGCAGAACGCACTGATGGACAGTCAGCGATGCCCTCCATGCATGTATCATGCTTCATAATGAAAAGCATATAAAGATTTCGCGCGCATTGCCGATTCGTACCTTGACAATCATCACCCGGACTCGAGACATGACCATCAACACATCGAACGTCACCCCCGGCTCGTCGCTTGCCATCAGCGTTTCCGGCACGGCCTACCTGCAACGCTCAATCAAGGCGGGCGTCATGCCTGGTGTCCTTCCCCAGACCGACGACGAGAAGGCGGGAAGCTCGGGCAAGGAGAGCGCCTCGGAGGCGCTCGCAAAGGTCGACGCGCCAACCCGCGAGGCCATCGAGGAAGCGTTGAAGAAATTCGACCCCAATGCCTCGCTCGACACGTACGCGGATGGCAAGTCGTACTCGAACAGTTCCGGGCTCATGCTTCATCTGATTGCCTGAGGCCCCCGAGAGCATCTGGCTCAACCAAACCCGGTCTTCGCACTTCAACCTCGGCACTGGCCGATCCATTGCAGGCCACAAAAAAGCACAAACGGGCCTTAGTCAGACGGACAAGGAGCAGCAGGATGGGACTGCTTTACCATTACACAGACGAAACGGGGCTGGCAATGATAACGGGTTCGGGTTTCATTGCGCCGTACCCCGTCTCGTTCGCAGGAGGAACTAAACCGCTGCATCGGGCGGCCGTCGCGTTAACCGACCTGCCTTCGCCCGTCGGTATGGGATTGCCTGACGGGCGCGCAATCACAGCCGAACAAGCAGCGGTCATCTCTCACGTCAACACAAAGGGCGCCGGCATCTTCTCCCTCGATAAGACTCAAGTGAGAATCGGGGTCGTGCTTGAAGACGACGACACTGCCCTGCTGCCGTTTGCTCGGCGCTTTCTCGGTCGCACCGTTTTGATGCCTTCATGCTTGCACTCGACGTCGGCGCCTACCTTTGCTACGGGACACGGAAAGACGAGGAAGTAAGGCACTACGCGGCGCTTCTCAGCGAGAAGCGCATTCCAGGCATGGTCGCGCATTCGTACTTCTACACGGCGCCCATTCCGTTCGCGACAGCGCACGTCACGCGATTCGACAAGGCGACCTCTGTCTATCGCTGACTGCGTTTGCTTCAGAGGTACCGGAAGACGAGCTGCAGCGCCGCAAGTCCCCCATGCTCGAGAAGTTCCGCATGCGCCATCGCTGCGATGTCATCAAACGAAAGCTCCGGAAACGGGTCGGGTCCAAGGTCGCGTATGACGGTCGTCACGAGCCCCTCGTCGGGCGTCTGCGTGGGAATGCTCGCTTCGTGCTTCATGGCTATGGTACCGGCTAGGAGAGTTCTTCCACCGTAACCAGGGTTCGACTGCTGTCAACCTGGCCAGCGTGACAGAATGTCGCCGGCCCCCGGCCGGTCGCAAGGACAGTCTGTCGCACTTGACTAGCGAAACCATCGGCGCTCGCCAGGATGGCGCCATGAAAACCCAATCCCAGCCACCGAACCTTCGTTCGGCACATAAACGACAGCCCTGGCTCCCAGTACCCCTGAAAATTGCACTGGGCATCGTTCTTGTCCCATCCCTGGTTCTCATCTGGATGGTGGTCGAGTCGCGATGATAGTGACCGGACAGTTCGGCGTCATGAGTCCAGGCCCATCCGCAGTGCCTGCAATCAGGCGGGGATGGACGGCCGCGAGAGCCTTCCGCTACGAGCGGTCTCAATTCAGCGTCCCCGGGCGGGTGGGCGTCAGGATGCACACCCCGTCGACATCAGGCCTTCGGTGGCTGGAACCACCCGCTGGGCGTCGCGCTTGCCTGCGCGGGTTTTACGACCACCGGTGCGGCGAATACGTCGAAATGGCACCCGTCTTCATCGATGCCAGTGAGATTGACCCGATAGGAAAAGCCTGCGGCAGTACCACTCATGGCGTCACCTACCCTCATCATGTTCCAGGAGCCGCCAAGTGTGACGGTGCAAATGCTCCTGCCGATGTCGTCAACGCCCACGAGCACGGAATTGGGAATAAGGTAGGCCGAACGCCCCTGCATGACAGCGACGCTTTTGCCACTGTTGACCAAAGCAGCGAGTCTTTCCTGAGCGGCGTCTCTTTCGGTCGTCCGGTCTGCAAGCTCCTTTCGGAGAGCGCTGATTTGTCCCGTCGCGCTCGAGACGGTGTCCTCAAGCGCCTAGATGCGCAGCGGCAGACGGTGCGAAGCGACCAGTTCCTTTCGTTCGCCTACCGAAAGCCGAAGATCCGCCGTGGCCGCCCTCAGCTCCTTGATGCCCTCGGGGAGTGCCAACTCCTTGGAGGCCTTGTAGCCCGCCAGCTCACCCGACTGGAAAAAGGTCGCGACCGTCCACGTGGCGGGGACGCAGACGACCGCGACGGCGCCGACCTGGGCGAGTGTCAGCCATGCAGACGAACTGGCGGGGCTGCTGTTGCTCATGGTGCATTCCTTGAGTAGATGGCGTATTCAAGCACACGGAGATAACGGCGCGGCCAGCATCTTCTTGAGCGCCTTGCAGTGTCGAGAAAGCCACCGCATCCACAACGCTCAACCACCATGTCGCCAAAGCCCCTTGAGCGATAGACGTTCCTGCAAGCATGGGCATTATCCGCGCTGCGTTCTTAGCAAACGGGTTCGGCTCGCGTCCGCAACCCGTCAGCGCAGTCAAATAAACGCGTCCGTGTCCGGCGCAATCGGATAGTCCAGTTTCTTGATGGCATCGAGCACGTGTTGCTTGGGTGCATCCATGCCGTAGGAGCTGTGATGCTCATCGTCGAGCTCGTGGCCCACATATGCCGCACGGAGTTCCGCCTCGACGCCAGCCGCCTGGAGGGTCTGGATGACGGTCTTGCGGAAAGAGTGAAAGCCGAGTTTACCCACATCGAGTTTCGGCAGGATGAGCCCGCTGTACCGGGCAAACGCCTTCGACAGCCAGTCGCCGGAGCCGTTAATGGCGCCCTTGCCGACTTTCGGGAACAACCGGGTTTCCCCCATTTTCCTCAGGCGCTCGACGCGCTTGAGCAGGCCCATGCGGATGAGCTCGGGATGGACGGGAATGACCCGGTTGGAAAAATCGTTCTTCGTGCTTTGCCCGTCGCCTTCGTTGGTGATGCGAAGACACGGGATGCCGTCAACGTCGAAAAAGTCCACAAGGGCGAGTTGCCCCACTTCCGACACGCGAGCGCCCATGTACAAGCCCATCCAGGTGCCAAGGCGCGCTTCCGATGACAGACGCTTGATGTTGGCGGGCGCAAACAGGAGTTTGAGCTGCGCGTCGTTGAACGCTTTGAAGCCATGTTTTTTGCGCAGGCGCTTTTCGCGCGCCTTGTAGACAACATGCCCCGAGGCAGGCGAATCATTGCGTGGAAACTCAATGAAGCCCTTTCCCTTGCACCACTCAAGGAAGCCCTTGAGGTAGGACAATTTGTTGACGATGGTTGGTGTCGCGAGCTCCTGCGCGCGCAGGTGGCTCACCCACTTGCCAATCTCGACGCGTGTGGCGTCATGCACGAACCGTTTCATGCCGAAGAATTTCCCGAACTCGGAAATGGCCAGGCGCTTGATGACCAGGGTTTTCGGAATCGTGCCGGAGGCAATGTCGGCAAGCCACCCATCGATGGCGCGGTCGATGCGCTCAATGGCCTGGGGGGCTGCGGGTGCGGGCGCGGGTGCAGGCGTGGCCGGACGCGGGACGTGTGCAGGTGCAGGAGCGTTGTGGACGGGCGCTGCCGGCGGCGTGGTGTCCGGGGAAAACGCTTGTTCGCGCATCCACTGTTGCACGATGGCTTCCTTGCGCATGTCGCCAATCGACTCAATCATCGACTTGGCCAACGCATGGTCCTCGGGACCGTTTGCCTCGACTTCGATGGTGCCGTCAGGTCTGGTGACGAGCCGGTAGTGCGTGCCCAGTTTCTTGAGCCGCTCGAGCAGCAGCTTCGTTTCCTTGCTCATCCCCGCCATGCAACCCATCCGTACCTGCTGATGGAGGTCATCATACGCACGCCAAAGACCAAGTGCGCGGTCACGGGCAACACCAATGTCGCGCGTCTGCAGACTGCGCTTGATGATGGGCCGCCCGAGCATGGCCTGAAGCAAGACGGGCATGCGCCGGCGGAAGTGGTAGACACCGGAGGGGGCTTTGATGAGGTAGTGCGGGATGCGCATCGGGGGACTCAATGTGTCCCGAAATGTGTCCCGATTGGCTTTTTCCAGAAATCGTGTAACTAACTGATTTTCGTGGACAAAAAACCTAATGGCGGAGAGAGTGGGATTCGAACCCACGGTAGGCTTACACCTACGGCAGTTTTCAAGACTGCTGCCTTAAACCACTCGGCCATCTCTCCGTATTGTCTTCAACGCATTGCGCGCCTGCATCTTACCTCTCGCCCCGATCGCCGCCGAGGTGACTCGGACGCCGAGTGGGATTGTTCGCCGCTTCGCGACGAATCCCTCCCGATGGTCGGGACCGCCCTCCGGGCGTCCTGCGGCGGCTGCGCCGCCTTGTCGAACCCACGGTAGGCTTACACCTACGGCAGTTTTCAAGACTGCTGCCTTAAACCACTCGGCCATCTCTCCGTATTTTCAGCACCCCGGCTGTTGCAGCCGGAGGTCAAGCAAGGCGCGCCAGGATTGCCCCGGCGCGCCGATTGTACCTGAACAGCTCAGCTAATGGCTTCGATACCCGCCATATAGGGGCGAAGCACCTCAGGCACCTCAATGCTCCCATCCTTCTGCTGGTAGTTCTCCATAACAGCCACAAGGGTACGGCCCACAGCTAACCCCGAACCGTTGAGGGTATGCACCAGCTCAGGCTTACCCGTCGCCGGATTCCGCCACCGCGCCTGCATGCGCCGCGCCTGGAAATCCGTGCAGTTCGAGCAGCTCGAAATCTCGCGATAGGTCTGCTGGCTGGGCAGCCAGACTTCCAGGTCGTACGTCTTGGCGGCCGAGAAGCCCATGTCACCGGTGCACAGCATCACCTTCCGATACGGCAGGCCAAGCTTCTGCAGCACAGTTTCTGCGTGGCCGACCATTTCCTCGAGGGCAGCCATAGAGTGCTCAGGCGCCGTCACCTGCACCATCTCCACCTTTTCGAACTGGTGCTGGCGGATCATCCCGCGCGTATCGCGGCCATAGCTGCCGGCTTCGGCGCGGAAGCACATCGAGTGCGCGGTCAGGCGCATCGGCAGCTGGTCGGCTTCGACGATACTGTCGCGGACCAGGTTGGTCAGCGCCACTTCCGACGTCGGGATCAGGTAACGCTTCTTGTCATCCACCTGCACGCCGAACAGGTCTTCCTCGAATTTCGGCAGCTGGCTCGTGCCGTACATCGCATCCGCATTCACGATCAGCGGGATGTTGTGTTCCAGGTAGCCGTGCTGGGTGGTGTGCAGGTCCAGCATGAACTGCGCGAGCGCGCGATGCAGGTGGGCCAGCTGGCCGCGCAGCACGGTGAAGCGGGCGCCGCTGAGCTTGGCGCCGGCGTCGGCATCGAGCCAGCCGTGGCGGGCACCCAGGTCCACGTGGTCCTGCACCGGGAAATCGAACGCCCGGGCGTGGCCCCAGCGCAGGATCTCCACGTTCTGGGTCTCGTCCTTGCCGATCGCCACGTCGGCGTCCGGCAGGTTCGGGATGCCCGCGGAGATGTCGGCCAGCTTGGCCTGCACCTCGGCCAGGGCCTGCTCGTTGGCCTTCAGCGTATCGCCGATACCGGCCACCTCGGCCATGAGCGGCGCCACGTCCTCACCCTTGGCTTTCGCCTGGCCAATGGCCTTGGAACGGGTATTACGCAGGTTCTGCAGCTCCTGGGTCTCCGTGGAGAGGGCCTTGCGCTCGGATTCCAGGCGCTCGATCGTGGCGACATCGAGGTCGAAATTTCGGGCGGCGCGGAGGCGTTCTGCCGTTTCGGCAAGGCGGCCGCGCAGGAGTGCGGGATCCAGCATGGGGTGCGTTCCGTGGGTTGCGACCTCTGATTATCGCAAAAAAAGCCCCCGGGGCGCGCCGCCATGGATTTCCACCGCCATGGCGCCTACCCCAGCCCGAACCCACGACGATAGGCCCGGCGCGCCGGCACCCGCAGCGTCGCCTGGGTGCCACCTTCATCGGCGCGGCCGAACACCAGGGCGCCGCCGATCTGCCGGGCACGCTCGCGCATCCCTGCCATACCCCAGCGCCCCTCGGGCGCCGCCGCCTCGGTATCGCCCATGCCGACACCATCATCGGCCACCGTGGCCACGAGCGCCTGCCGCTCGTAGCGCAGCGCCACGCGCACCTGCGTGCCGTGCGAATGCCGGAATGCATTGGCGACCAGCTCCTGCACGATCGCGTGCACCTCGTCGGCCACCGCGGGGCGAAGTGAGCGTGGCGCACCCGTGACATCCACGGTGACCGTCATGCCGTGCGGGCCGCTGAGCAGCGCGGCCAGCTTCTGCACGTCGGCAGGTAACGACTCCAGCGAATCGTTGACCGAGCGCAGGCCCATGATCTTTTCACGGCCCTGCGCCAGTGCGTCCTCGGCGATATCGACCACTTTGGCGAACCGCTCGCGGGTGACGCCTTCGGTGCGTTGGCCGGCCGCATGCGCGTGGAACAGCAGCGCCTGGAAGTGTTGCAGCAGCGAATCGTGCAGATCGCGGGCGATCCGCTCGCGCTCTTCCAGGCGAGTCTGGTGCGCCGCGAAAACGCGGGCCATGTGCCGGCGATACACCACCCAGAGCACAACCAGCAGCGCGACCACGCAGAGCACGCGGAACCACCAGGTCTGGTAGAACGCCGGCAGGATCGCAAAGGTCATCGTGGTTGCCGCGACGGGCCATGTGCCGTCGGCGGCGGAGGCCTGGATCCGGAACTGATAGCGGCCGGGCCCCAGATTGGAGTAATGCACCCGCCGTTGCGCGCCGGCATCCTGCCAGCCTTCATCAATACCGGCTAGCTCAAAGCGAAAGCGCGTCTTCGCAGGGGCCACCAACGTCGGCGCGGTGAAGCCGATCTCGACGCTGCGCGTGCCCTCGTCCAGCGCCTTGGCCGCACCACCGGCGTAGCGCAGGTCCTGGCCATTCAGGGATTCAATGGCGACGACAGGTGCGGGCGGCACGGGCGGAATATGGGCCGGGTCGATCCACGCCACGCTGCGTTCGCTCGCGAGCCAGATGCGCCCGTCCGTACCCTCTTCCACCGGATCGAGCTGGATGGTACCGGAGGTGCCGCGCAGCCCGTCATCCTGATCGAACACCGTGTCGTTCACCACGTGCGTGGGCGATGCCACGGCCGCGTCGATCTCAGCCGAAGGCAGCCGGAACAGCCCGCGCGTGGTTAGTAGCCACAGATCGCCATTGGCTACCTCCACCATGTCACCCGCCCCCGCATAGCGCTCGCCATGCGTGCCGGTGATCCGCTGAAAGCGCTCGCCACGCTTGAGCATGAGGCCATCGGAGCCGCTGACCCACAAGCCGCGCTTGCCCACGTAGAGGCCATCCACGGCGCCCACGTCCAGGCCGTCGGCGTTGCCGTAGCGCTTCTCCTTCCCGCCGGCCAGCATCACCAGCACGCTACCGGGGCGACCGATCCATGCGCGGTCCGCTTCAACGACCAGCGACAAAGCCGTCTTGGGGTAGACATTGGCCCAGCCGTGGCCGTCCCAGCGCCAGATGATGTTGCCAAGATCCATCCACAGGTCGCCGGAGGGGCCGGTCGCCATGCCATGGCAGGCCCTGCCCGGCGTATCCCCGGTTCGCGCGCTGCGTAGCAAGGGCGGCAGGGGAATGGATTCGGTCACGCCACCGCGCAGTCGATGCAACTCGTTATCGGCACTCATCCACACCGCGCCATCGTGGGCGCGCGCAAAGCAGCGCACATTCGTACCGAGCTCAGGATGCGGCTCGATCGTGGCGCCCGCGTGCAAGGGCGGCATGGTCGACCGGCTGGCGATCCACAGCGTGCCGCCGTCACCGGCCACGATGGTGGGGTGGTACACGGCCGGGGGCAGCGGCAGGGGCGTGAACCGCGTGGCCCGGAACTGCTCAAGCCCGCGCGAACTGGCGATCCAGACGTTGCCGTCCCGGTCGACATAATCGGCTGTGACGTCGACATCCTCGCCATCGCCGAAGCGCACGCGCTCGGTCACGAGCTGGCGCGTGCCATCCCGCCATTCAGCGTGATAGCGCAGCAACCCATCACTGGTCGGGATCCAGAGCCCACGGTATTTGTCGACGATCATGTCGGCGGTCGGCGCGGTAGCGACGTGCAAGGCATGCTCGGGCAAATCGGCCATGGCGGCGATGCCCGCATCGGCGTCCACGCGCTCGAACGCGCCGCCGCCAGGCCGCCACCGGTAGGCGTCGTCACCGCTAAACGCCCAGTACGAACCATCCCAGCCGGTGCCATACAGATTGAAATAGACGCCCTGATCGCCCTTCGCGGACGTGACGTTGACCGGCTTGAACTGGTTATCCTTGAGTTCGACCAGGCCGCCCGTGGTGCCCAACCATACGCCGCCGCGTGGCCCCTTGGTGAGCGACATGCTCGTGACCAGGGCGTGGCCTGTCTTCACCTCGGCGACGGCGCCGTGGCTGATCCGGACCAATCGACCGCGCAGCGTGCCGACCCAGAGTGCGCCATCGCTATCGCCAAATACCGTCGTGATCAGGTCAGCGCCTAGCTCCTTTTCAAACATGCGCTCGAAGCGCACGCCATCGAACCGGTAGAGGCCATTGGCGCCGCCCACCCACAGGTAGCCATCGCGATCCTGCGTGATCGCGTAAATGCCTTGCGGCACCCCGTCGCGCATGGTGAACAGGGTGCGTTGCAGCTGGTCCACGCCGAGGAACGCCGGGGCTTGCACCTGAGCCGGGCGGGCGGCGCTATGGTCTTCCGCCACACTCACGCACGACCCCACCGCGGCAAGGGCTGCCAGCGCTACGCCAAGGAGATGTCTATATGCACTCACGCAGAGTGCGCGCCGCGTCTGCCCGAGCAGCGTGAAAAGCATGGTGGAGGTCTCGCCCGCGGTGGTTGTAGTGCAGCGCCGGCCTGTTCGTGCCGGTCGCCCGTGCGGGACTGTAACATTCCCTACACCGCCCGCGTGGGCCTACGCGCGGGTGGTTGGCGTCGCAGCGCGCGGTTTGAGGCTGCGCTCCGCCAGGTACGCTTCCAGTGGCTCCACCCGCCCCTCGGGCTCCGCGATGGCCACCCAGGTGTCCGGCCGCAACAGGTATGCCGCGTCTTCGGCCAGCCCGGCTTTCGCGTAGTCGGCCTCCCAGGGGTAATCGCGCAGCGCCACGCCCCGGTGCAGGCACCAGGCCTTCAACTCGGGCCGTGGCGTGCCGTACACATGCACCTGCCAGCCGATGCTGGGCAATGGCTCGAAGTTGTCACCTCCGGCGGTACGTACCCACGGCAGACGGTCCCCGCCCTTCACTTCCCCAGCCTCGCCTTCGCTCAGCGCGCTGTCGTAATACACCAGCGAGGTCTGCGAGATCAGCCGGAACATGGCCTCGCGGGCGGCCTCCACCTTGAAGGCCACGCTGGCGATGTGCGGAAAGATGTTCACTCGAAGGAAGTCGGCGACGGTGCCGCCGGAGGTCATCATGGTGAACGCGCGATCGGTGCTCTTCACCAGCGTGTGCGCAAAGCCACGGCGCTCCTTGTCGAAGGTATCGAGCAAGGCATCCGGGGCCTCGTCACGCAGCACGGCAGCCAGTTTCCACGCCAGGTTGATCGCATCGAGGATGCCCGTGTTCATGCCCTGCCCGCCCGCCGGGCTGTGCACGTGACCGGCATCGCCGAGGATCAGCACGCGCTCGCGGCGGAAGGTATCTGCCACACGGTGGTGTACGCGGTAGCTCGAGAACCAGGTCACCTCATCCACCGTCACGCCCAGGCGCTTGATCGCATCCTGGTGGATGTCATCGAAGGTGAGTTCTTCGGCGCGCTCGGCGCGCGCATCGTCGATGGAACCGATCAGGCGCGAGCGGCCTTCCGTGCCGTACGGCAGCACCAGCACGAAATCGCCATGCTCGATCGAAACGTGGCCCTCCTCGGGCCGCTGCAAACCGCTCAGCTTCACATCGGCCACGTAGAACACCGAGCGGTACGTGCCGCCTTCGAAACCGAGCTTCAGCGCCTCGCGCACGGTGGACCGCGCACCATCGCAGGCAGCGAGATAACGGCTGGTGAGGGTTTCCTCGCCACCATCGGCACGGCGGATGCGCGCGGTCACGGCATCATCGTTCTGCTCGAACGAAAGCAGCTCGGTGCTGCGCTCGATCGTCACGCTCATGCCCGTGAGCCGGTCGCTCAGCGCGCGCTCGTGGTGATCCTGCGGGTAGACCAGCGGGTACGGGTACGGCGAGATGTATTTGCCCGCATCGCCGAAGACTAGTCGCGCCGCCGGCTTGCCACGCGTCCACATGTTGATCGCGGCCATGTGGTGGCCCTGGGCGACCAGGGTGTCGGCAAGATCGAGCTGGCGGTAAAGCTCGAGCGTGCGCGCCTGGACCACCATGGCCCGCGAGGTATCACCGGGCCCGGCCTTCTTGTCGATGATGCGAACCTTGATGCCCTGGGCGGTGAGCCAGAGGGCAAGCACCAGGCCGGTGGGGCCGGCGCCTACGATCAGTACGTCGTCCATGGTGGGGCACCTCGGTCGGCGGGTTGGGTATTTCGCCGAATGTGCGCCGATTCATGGGTGAAGTCGAGGGTTGGGCTATCGCGCGCAAGCGCGCTCCTACAGGGTGGATTCGAGGTTGCTGAGGATGGTTTGCCAGCCGTGGGTGCTGGGCTTGAGCCACTTCTCTTCCACGTCGTGGGTGAGCGTGAGGTTGCAGCCATCGGGCACAGTGGCGATGTGGATCTGCACATGCACCGCACCGGGGTCGTACTTCGGCACGGAGAAGCTGAAGGCCAGGTCGTGCGGCCGGTCGATGCGTTCGTAGATACCGGTGTGCAACACATCGCCCTCTTCACGCCGTTCGACGATGCGGTAGCTGCCACCCACTGTCGCATTCAGCGCCACCTCCACCATCTCGCCCTCGGGCGTGGCAAACAACCAGTGGCCCACGGTGTCCTGGTTAAGCCAGGCGTCGAAGACGCGCTCTGCCGGGTACGGAAAGAAATGCGTAACGGTAACGCGGGCCATGGCAAAGGTCTCGATGCTTGGGGCTCGCGCCGAAGGTGGCGGATTTTCTTTGCGCAGGCAAGCACCCTGCGCTCACTCGATCAATTCAATCGTTCCAATACGATCGAGCTCAACCTTCAGCGCCGCCTCGCCCGCCCAGACGGCCTCTGATAGCGCGAGAAACGCCCGAAGTCGCGCCTTGATAAGCGCGTGCGCCGAAGCGAACGCGCGGCGCTTTGACGCCACATCCCCTTCCACCGCCGCCGGATCGGGCAAGCCCCAATGCGTACGGATGAAGTCACCAAAGAACACCGGGCAGGGCTCGGCGGCCGCGCTATCGCAAACCGTAACGACCACATCGATACGCACACCGCTATCGCCCGCGAACTCATCCCACGACTTGCTGCGAAGGCCATCAGTGCTGATGTGCTCCTCGGCCAACCTGGCGAGTGCAAACGGGTTGACGCGCCCCGTGGGCTGGCTTCCCGCGCTGAACGCCTCGAAGCGCCCTGCTCCCCACGCACGCAACGTGGCTTCTGCAAGCACGCTGCGTGCGGAGTTTCCCGTGCAGACAAACAGGACGTGGTGCGGACGGTTCGTCATCGCGGCCTCCATCAGCAGCACGCGCCGACCGGATCATCGGCGCAGCAGTTAGCGGTGAGGTAGGCAATCAGCGCGTTCATGCAATTGAATGCGGCCCGGTAGCAGACGAAACGCCCCTGCTGCTCGCTCGTAACCAGGCCCGCCTGCACGAGGTCCTTCAGGTGGAACGACAAGGTGGCGCCGGGAATGCCGAGTGCATCGCCGATATCACCCGCCATCCGACCCTTGGGGCCTGCCACGACCAGCAGCCGGAAGATGGCCAGGCGCTTGGCGTGGCCAAGGGCAGCAAGCGCGGCGATTGCATCGTTCGTTTCCATGCTTCTAGAATACTAGAACTATCGAGCAGCGAGCAATCCCATGGTTACCAACCTTCCCCACCTGCGTAGCGAGCATCTCCCGCCGCCCGAGACCGTGAATCTGCGCGCGGGGGACGACGCCGGCCACCCGCCCCGCATTCTCCTGCTCTACGGGTCGCTACGCCCTGGTTCGTTCTCGCGCCAACTCGCGTTGGAGGCGGAGCGCATCCTGCAGCACCTGGGCGCAGAAACCCGTGTATTCCATCCGCACGACTTACCCATGCTCGATAGCGTTCCCGCGACACACCCTGAGGTGCAGCGCCTGCGCGAATGGTCGACATGGTCGGAAGGCCAGGTGTGGGTGAGCCCCGAGCGTCACGGCACGCTTACCGGCGTCTTCAAGAACCAGATTGACTGGCTGCCGCTTGAAGATGGCAGCGTGCGGCCCACGCAAGGGCGCACGCTCGCGGTCATGCAAGTGTCCGGTGGCTCGCAGTCGTTCAATGTCGTAAACGCGCTGCGTGTGCTCGGTCGCTGGATGCGCATGGTCACCATTCCAAACCAGTCCTCGGTGGCCAAGGCATGGCAGGAGTTCGATGAGCACGGGCGCATGAAGCCGTCGCCGTTTTATGACCGCGTAGTGGATGTGATGGAAGAGCTGGTGAAGTTCACGCTGATGGTGCGCGGGCGGAGCGACTACCTGGTGAGTCGGTACAGCGAACGGAAAGGGGATGCCGTGCAGGCCGAGGCGGCACGACGTGCGGCTGGGGCTTAGAGGCCTTGCACTGGGGCAAGATCGGATCGCGCGCAAGCGCGCTCCTACAGGGGATGCCTGAGGGTTTAGCGCCAGGCGCTGCCTATTTGCAGGTACCACGCATGGTCGTCGCGGGCCCACGCCCAATCGACGCCGGCATATAAACCTAGTGCACGGGCGATGAGGTAGCGAAAGCCGACGCCCTTGGTCGTTTCCGTGGGCGCATCATCGAAGCTGTTGCGGCGGCCCCAGGCGCGCCCCGCGCCGCCGAACGCCACCGCGGCCCAGCGCTTCGTGACGTTCCAGCGCAGCTCGGCTTCCACCATGCCCACGGAGCGATCCTGGTAGCGGCCGTACGAGATGCCGCGCAGGTCGATCGAGGGCAGCTGGAAGAACGGCGTATCACCGGGCGCGGTACGGTAGTCCGCGCGCAGGCCGAGCACGAAGCGTGGGCCCAGGGGAATGTAGTCGAGCACGTGGGTGCGCCATGCCTGGAAGGTGTTGTCGCTGCCAATGCCGGGACCGTAAAGCGTGCCTTCCAGCGTCGCGAGCACGCCGCGCGATGGGGTCAGGGTGTTGTCGCGTGTATCGATTTCGAGCACAGGCCCTGCGCCCGAAGCCTTGGTCGGGAAATCGCGCGGCTTGAAGAACTGCCGGTTGCCTTCCACGTTAAGGCTGCTGTTGAGATCGATGTAGAGCCAGCGTGCACCCACATACAGCGGCATATCACCCAGCTTGTACTGCACCTGCTGGAACGAGAACCAGCCATCCAGGTTGTAACCGATCTTGCGCGGGCCCACGAACAGGCCCTTCGAATAAAAATCGAGATTGGCGGAGACCTTGCCTACCGCGCCCTTGTATCGCCAGCGATCGTCCCGAAAGTGGAACTCGCCCGCTGCCACGGCGCCGTACGTGCCGTTCTGCGTCTTCGCCGCGCCGAAGCCGTAGATGTTCGGCGGAATGCGTTCACCCTTGGCCTTGGATTCCTCCGACTGCGTGGCTGGCCGGAAGAACACCGCCGACGCACCACCACCGTTGCCGACCGCGGGCTCGGTGATGATGATCGGCACGATCAACGCGCCCTTGTGCTGCAGCAGCCAGCGCGACATGTCGATCGCGTGGTCCTGGGGATCGTGCAGCAACTGCCAGAAGGTTTCCTTGGGCGGCGCGTCCTTCGCTGACGCCTGGTCGGCATAGGGGCCATCGGTGGCCGCGCGCGCCGACGACGGCGCGGCAAAGGCCACCATCATCCCCAGGCCCAGCAACAGCGGGAAAACGTTTCGCATCGTCTCGCACAGGTCGTGGCCCAGGCCCATGCTGTGGGGTCCGCGCGGGTGCGCCAAGCGCAATCACCGAGGGTTTGTGTGGGTAGATCTACGTAGGCTGCGGAACCCTGCAACGGTCGGCCGTGGTGGGCGGCGGGATCGCGCGCAAGCGCGCTCCTGCAGGGTTCCATCAGGTGGGGGCGGCGTTGCGGCGGCGCAGGGAGCGGAGCAGCCACGTGGCCATCAGGACGGCGGTGCCGATGTTTGCGATCACTTCGCCGGGCCACACGTGGCCGTACTCGATACCCTTGTAGTCGAAGAAATCGGCGAGCAGGCCGAACACGTTCACGAGCGCGCCGGCGGCGATGAATGCGTGGCAGCAGCGGATCACGCGACCCAGGTGGCGATCAGTGAGCAGGTAGGCGCCACATACCATCATGACGAAGCTACACGACAGGTCGCCAATGGAATAGATCAAGCCATCACTCATGAGTTATCGCCCCCTGCGATACGATCGATCATGCGGTTGGCGATGGATTCGCCGCGGTTATCGATGAGCCGCTGCGCGATCATCGTCAGGCGCAGGCCGAAACAGCCCACGAGGAAGGACACGCCGGCCTGTATTTCAGCGGGCGATTCGGGCATGAAGTGGCGCTCGAGCGCGGGGGCCAGGAAGATGGCCATCATCGCGCCGCATACCACCTGCACCACGGCGCGGCGGCGCGAGGCTTCATTGCCCAGCGCCACCGGGAGAACAGCGCCGCCGATCGCGGCCAGCAAAAGCCAGAAGCGGGTGAAGAGCAACATGGTATCCATGGCGGCGCCCTCCCCTTACGGAGCCTGCTGCTGCAAGCGGCCTGTCCAGTCGGCGCGCTTGGAGGAGAAGCTGATTAGCCAGGTCACGGGTTCACCCGCCTTGGGCGGCGCGGGCTTCACCGTGAACTCCTTGCTGGTCAGGTCATCGCAGAACCGGCCACCGTTGACCGATGGCTTGAAGCGATAGACGTTCGCGGTATCGCGCGTGGTAACGAAGCTTGCCGAGATGCGGCAGGCGAACGGCTCATCGAAGCGCAGATCCACCTGGGCCGCACCGAACGTGGCATCGACGCGCACATCGGTATTGGCCTGCTGGATCACGCCACTCCACTGCCCCTGGGGGCCAGCGGCATCGGCGGGCATCGCGAGCGTGGCCAACAGTGCAGTGCTGGCAACGAGGCTGAGGAAACGAATGTTCATGCGGGTAACTTCCTTAGTGTGTGAACCACAAGATGACGCCGGCAGCGCCGGCAATGGCCAGGACAAGGCTCGCTACCCAGGCGCCACGATGGCAGCGCAAGTGCGGCGGGGTCTCGTCCAGGCAGGCAACAAGCGCGGCTTCCCATTCGGGCGGCACACGCAATTCGGAAAGCTTGTCCATCAGCGCATCCCCGCGGCGGGAAAGTCCACGCGGCGACCGTCGATCGCCACGCTGGGCTGCCACGCATCGGCAGCGCGGTAGGCGATACGCATGCGATGGAGCCTGGGACGCCGCCACCACGTCTTGCGCGGCCGCGACAGGTCGACAACAAGCTCAGACGCTGCACCGCGCACACGCCGGTACCGGAACCGGCAATCGAACTCCATGATGAATTCCGTGACTTGCGGAACACGGTGATCGCGAAACCAGCGCAGTGGGATCACCACCGATTCCAGATCGGCATCGTCGGTGGCATCGGTCGGTACGTGCACATGCAAGGCGTGGCCGCCGGCATCGCCCGTGGCGTATTGCTGGGCGCGCCGCACGCGCAAGGCATCGTTGGCGGCTTCCACGGCGGTGCGCAGCGCGTACAGCAGTTGATCGAACGTGCAGGTGGCCATGTCTATTTCTCCACCAGCCAGGCCGGCCGGCGCGGAAAGCCCACGTGGTAGCAAAGCCACTGCAGCACCACCTGGTGCTCACCCACCTGCAGGATGGTGAAACTCTTCTCCACGCCGATGATGGAGCCGCGCGGTGAATCGGTCAGGCAGCGGTTGAGCAGCGCGCGGGCTTCTTCCACCTGCGCCTCGGTGCTCATCTGGTTGGGGTTGTCGCTGCCGACAATCACCCGCTTCACGTACTTCACATCAGTGAGATCGAACATCCCTTCACTCCCCCGGGGAAGAATCGCGACGTCCTAAGGCGTCGCGATTCGGGCGTGGCGCAGGCGATCAGCCGTTGCCACCGTTGCCACCGCCGGCAGGTGCCGGGTCCGTGGCGGGCACGGCCACCGGCGCACCGACCCGGCGCGGGGCGCAGGCGGTCTGCAGGATGTCCATGACGCGGGCCAGGCCTTCCGGCATGCCGTTATCTTCGGCGTGCACTTCCACGTGGTACTTGGCCGAGTTATCAGACGTGCGGGTGTTTTCCTTGTGCGTGGCCACCGAACCGGAAACCTTCGCCGTGGCCTTGAAGATGCCCCAGCCGATCGACATCTCGGCGCTGAATTCGCCCTTCTTGTCTTCGCTCTCGCTCTGGCTGAAGGAGGACTTCACTTCCATGTCGAAGGTGATATCGACCTTGGTGACGCTGAGGTTCGGCACCTTGACAATGGCAAGCAGCGGCACTTCCAGCTCGACATCTTCTTCAGCGATGCCACCGGCGTTGTTCGGATCATCGACCGGGCGCTTGAACTGGAACTTGGCGGTACGCGTGGCACCCACGCCGGTGGGATCGTTCGCGGCCGGCGGCATGAAGCCGATGACCTTGATGAAATCCGCAGTGGCCTGGGCAAGCTTCACCTGCGCCTCGCAGGCGGCCTGCAACGGGGACCCGATCAGGTCGCCCATCGGCAGGCCCTTGAACTGGCTACTCATATTGACGAGTTCGTCAGCCATGGTTTGACTCCTTGTGGTGTTGTGCGCGGGGCGCGGGATGCGCACCGCGGTCCAGCACGGCCGGGGTGGTTAGTCGCCGGGCTTGAACGTCTTGAAGACTCCCTGGGTCTGCGACAGGTGGTTCATCAGGCGCGAAGCGCCATCGGTGGGCTCGCTACCCTCCACGCGCAGCACCACGTGCACCGAGCCGCCGCCGCGGCCATTGCCGCCCCCATTGGGATCCACGCGCAGATGCGGGCGCGCTACGGGCGGCTTGCCCTTCCACGCCGGCGCTTCCACGTGCGCGTCATCCGGCGGCGGCGGGTCGCCTTCCACCAGCGGGCCCAGCTCGGCATCGAAGGTGATCTCCACATCCTTGATGCGCAGCACATTCATCGATACCAGCGGCAGGATCGGCGCGCGGTACAGGTCTTCATCGTCTTCGCCAGCCTGCGGGTGCAGCGATGGCATGCGGATCACCACGCTCTTGGGCCGGTTGTCTTCATCGAAGAAATCGGAGAGGTGGGCCATCTGGTGCTGTTCGATGCGGTCTTGCGCATCCACCACGGCACCGGCGATGGCTTCGATCAGGCTGTTGAGCGAGGTTTGCGCGGCCATGGCTTACGCCGCCCCCAGGTCAGGGAACGAATCCACGCGGGCCAGCCAGCCTTTAAGGAACTTACCCAGCGACGGGCGCTGGTTCACCAGGTGAGTGTAGTAATCCTTGCGGCCCTGCTTGTACTTCGCATACACGGCCTTTGCATCGGCGGCGGCCAGGGCTTTCATGGTGCCCGGCCCGATCGCGCCATCGACGGCGATGGGCGGCTTGGCACCCAGGTCGTTGAGCACGCGCTGCAATAGTTTCGATGCGTTGCCGCCGGCATTCACCTGGAAATCGAACACGATGTTCGCCAGCGGCTGCAGGGCGATCTCATCGCCGTGGACCTTGTCCCAGTACAGCGCCTTGTAGATGGTGCCGGCCTGCGCATCGGTCAGCGCCTTCAGGTTCTCCAGCGTCGGCGCAAGGTTGAGCAGGCGCTGGGCACACTGTTGGAACGTGCCGATGGTGACGCCCTTGTTGGTTGCGCCACCCGGATCAGCCGGATCGTTGACGAATCCGCCTTCGTGTTTCAGCAGCGTGGGGAAGAAGGTGTTGAAGTCGGCCATTGGAGTGCTCCCTTGCGTTGGTGGGAACACTGTGGCGCTTGGGCGAGGCGGCCGGGATCGGCATTTTCCTGATTATGTTGCGTGGTCTTCCTGAGCGATATCGCGGGGACATCGCGCGCAAGCGCGCTCCTACAGGGGTGATGGCATCCATCGATATCGCGACGGCTTTATGTAGGAGCGTGCTTGCACGCGATCCGCGACCGCACTACGGATCCAACGTCGTCAGGCCTTCTTTCAACGCATAACGCGTGAGCTGCGCGATCCCGTTGATACCCAGCTTCGCCATGATGTGCTCGCGGTGCGTGCCTACCGTCTTGACGCTGACATGCAGGCGTTCGGCAATGTCACGGGCGCTCAGGCCCTCGGCGAACAGCTGGGTGATCTCGCGCTCACGCGCACTCAGCGCATCGCGCGGTGCGAATACCGGACCACCCTGGCGGCGTATGCCATCGACCAGGAGGTGGGCGATATCGGGACTGATGAAGTAACGCGAGCGCATGACCGTATCGATCGCTTCGTGCAACACGTCGAACCCATCGCGCTTGAGCACGTAGCCGTGCGCACCGGCGTCGAAAGCGGCACGTACCCAGCGCGAATCGTCATACGCGGAGAGGCAGAGCAAACGCGTATGCGGGCAACGTGGCGCGATCCGCCGTATGGCCTCGAGGCCACTCAGCCCGCGCATGGCGCAATCAAAGACGATAAGTCCCGGCTGGCTACGCAAGGCGCGGCGCATGCAGTCGCGGCCGTCCGCCGTACTCCCGATCACTTCATAACGCGGTGAGGAGGCAAGCAGCGCCGCGACGCCCTCGCGTAGCAACGCATGCTCATCGGCAAGCAACACGGTGACCGGCATCACGGCAGGTACTCCCCACCGGATAGCGCGAACAAACGACGACGTTCACCGCCACGATGGGCGGTGTCGAATGACTGCGAAGGCATTGCTGGACCTCCATGGCGCGCCGCCCCGTCGCGAATGGCGTACGGTCGGCCGTGCCAGCCCCTGGTTTGAATCCGTTTTGGCCAGCGCCCCCTGCCGGGCCCCCTGGTCACCTGTGGATCGGCCGGCCGCCGGGCTCCCCCTGGCGGCCGCCGCGCGCGGGTTTTGCCCGCTTAAGCGTGTGCGCCGCCCTCGCCGCCGTGTTCCTCGCGCTCCCCGCGCCGGAACTCCTTCCATACCTGGATGCCACCGGGGTTGATGGGCTTGATGCCGGTCTCGTTACCGGCGAACACCTGGGCTTCAGCCACATCATCGAAGGAGAATTCGCGCGTGGGTGCCAACACCGCAGCGCCCATCTCGTCGGCGAAATGCTGGGCCGCATCCCATAGCGCGGTGGACTCTGCGGATTTGCCGGATTCGTGCTCTTCACCGGCGTGGCCGATATCGACCAGGGCAACGTAGGGGATCTCGCGAACGTTCGCGCTGTAGATCAACGCATCCAGGGTCGCCTTGACGGTGATCTCATGGTGATGGCCCACGACAATCAGCAACTCAAAGCGCTCACGCTCGAGTTCTTCGATGTGGCCGGCGCTTACGCCAATCGAGCCACCCGGGAATTTTTCATGCAGGCGCGTACCTGCGCGCTGGCCCTCGGTGGAATCATGGGGCCAGGTGATCAGCGTTTTCATGGTCGATCCTTCCGGTAGAGAGTGGTGCCACGGTATGTCGCGGCACCCCACCGGCCGTATCGGCCATTTCCTGATTTTTTGCGCCCCGTGAATTGGGGAGTACGTGCCGAAACTGTGACGCAGGTTTATGCGATCACACGCGCTTGCGCCGTGCCAGCCACCAACCCATCGCCGCACCGGCCAGTAGCCAGCCGAATGCCTGCTCGATCAGGTAGCCGAACGTGAAAGGCGCGGGGAAGCGGTACCAGTTCCAGAACGGCACGCTAAGCGTCAGCCACGTGAATAGTCCGAAGCCCAACCCAAATGCCATGCCGCGGCTGAAGCTGGGTCCGGAACGGACAAGCACCAGCACGATGATGAGCGCGGCCAGCGTATCGCTCAGCCACTGATGGAACAGGTTATGGCCCATCGCCATGGGGTTCCTGCCCTGTGGCTGGTACACGATGAAGGCGTAGGGATTCGCTTCGGCCTTGGCGATATAGGTCTGCACCGCCTTGTCGTCATGGCGGGTGGCCATGTCGAAATGCGGGATGACATAGATGCCGGCCTCTTGCGGCAAGGCCGTGCGCAGGGTATCGAGCAGGCGGTTTTCATCCGTCGGCGCGCGCATGGACATCTCGCCCAGCGGCAACACCATGTGCGCAAACGCGCCCCACAGAAACATGATCAGACCGCCGATGATGGTCGCGACAGCTAGGCGCATGACGGCTCTCCCGTGGCTGGTGGCCCGAGGGTACGTCGGCCAGCGCGCGGGGGAAATCGGCCATTTGGCGGGGGTGGGAGTGCTTAATCCCCGCGCGCGGCAGCCCTGGCTGCCCGCAGCGCGGTCAGCTTCTCGCGCAGCTTCAGTTCCAGCCCACGGTCCACCGGATCGTAGAAGGTCATGCCCACCAGCTCATCGGGCAGGCAGACCTGATCCAGGGCGATACCGCCCTCGGCATCGTGGTCGTACTGGTAGCCCGTGCCATAACCCAGGCCCTTCATCAATTTGGTAGGCGCATTGCGCAGGTGCATGGGCACCTCCAGCGTGCCCATCTGCTTCACCACGGCCTTGGCCTTGTTGTAGGCCATGTAGGCGGCATTGCTCTTGGGCGCGATCGCCAGCCAGATTGCCAGTTGGGCCAAGCCCAGCTCGCCTTCGGGGCTGCCCAGGCGCTCATAGGTATCCCACGCATCCAGCGCCATGCGCCACGCACGCGGCTCGGCCAGGCCCACGTCCTCGACCGCCATGCGCGTCATGCGCCGGGCCAGGTACAGCGGATCGCAGCCGCCATCGAGCATGCGGGTTAGCCAGTAGACAGCTGCATCGGGATCCGACGAGCGTACGGATTTATGCAACGCCGAAATCTGGTCGTAGAACTGCTCACCGCTCTTGTCAAAGCGGCGCGTGCGGTCGGCCAGCACCTGTTCCAGCGTGGCATCGTCGATACGCCCGCCATCGGCCAGTTCGCTGGCGATTTCCAGCAGCGTAAGCGCCCGGCGCACGTCGCCATCGGCGGCGGATGCGATCAGCTTCAGCGTGGCGTCTTCCACATCCAGGTGCAGCTCGCCCAGGCCACGCTCGCTGTCATCCAGCGCGCGGCGCAGCGCGGCCACGATATCGTCCGGGCTTACCGCATCCAGCACATGCACGCGGCAGCGCGACAGCAACGCGGAGTTCAGCTCGAACGATGGGTTCTCGGTGGTGGCGCCGACGAAGATGATGACCCCGCGCTCGATGTACGGCAGGAACGCATCCTGCTGGGCCTTGTTGAAGCGGTGCACCTCATCCACGAACAGGACCGTGCGACGGCCCTGGGCGAAATTGCCCTCGGCCTCGGCCAGCGCCTTGCGTACATCGGGCAACCCGCTCATCACGGCGGAAATCGCCCGGAAATCGGCATCGGCGTAGCGCGCCACGAGCAGCGCGATCGTAGTCTTGCCGCAGCCCGGGGGGCCCCACAGGATCATGGAGTGCACGCGGCCGGCTTCCAACGCGCGGCGCAAGGGCTTGCCCTCGCCCGCCACGCGCACCTGGCCCACGATCTCATCGAGGCTGCGTGGGCGCATGCGCTCAGCGAGGGGCTTCAGGGCTTCGGGTTCGGCGAACAGGCCGGGGGAGGAATAAGACGGCATGCCGCCATTATCGCGCGATTTGCCCGCGGGCGTTGTCTGGATCAGCTGGCCGGCGGCGGAGGTTTGCGCAGCAGCGTGGCGGCCATGCCGGCGACCAGGGCCGCCCCAAGCAACAGCACGATCCACAGCAGCGGGCGGGTCCAGTCGAAGTGCGTGGCGGTGGCCAGGGCCTTGTCGCCGGCCAGGGCCTGGGCCTCGCCCAGCGTGGCCGGGTCGGGCCGCCAGGCGGCGCCGTTACGCGTGCGCAGTGCCGCAATCGCATCATCCACCGGCCAGGCGGCGCGCCGGGCGGAGGCGCTGCCCACCTGCAACCGGTACGGCGGCGTTCCCTCGGGCAGGAACACGAAACGATCCGGGCGCCATCCAACACTGAGTTTCGGCGCGCTACGCAGGGAGGTCGCCGAGTGCAGGCGGAGATGGTCGCGGCGCTGGGCCTGCACGATGAGCGGGCGCTGATCGTCCTGCCCCGGCGTCACCACGATCGTGCCCAGGTTATCGCCACTTACCGTGCCAGTAACGGAAATCACTTCCAGCCGCGCCACGCTATCACCCTGCCCCAGCGCAACACGAATAGCACTGACGGGCAGCGCGGCAGGCAGCGTGTAGTCGTAGTTCACGCCACCGCCGCTGGTATCGGCGCTGGCATTTGCTATATCGAGCCATTGGCGCTTCGCTTCGTCACGCGCGGCGGCATCGACGACGCTGCCAGAGAGCGTGACCTTGGCACCCTCGGTCCACGGCGCATCGTCACTCGTGGTGCGCACGCGGTAGTAGCGCGCCGCCGGCCCATCCAGCTTCACCACGCGGGCGTCGACGGCGCCATCGCCGTGGCCGAGGGTAACGATGGAGGCGGCGGCGACGCGCGGCTGCCAGTCCTGCAGGTTGCTGCTGGCATCGATATCCACGCTGAGCTTCACATCGCCCTGCGTTGCCGGAAACTCCAGGCGCTCGGCGGCGATCGCCGTACGCGCATCGAATAACCATTCGTGCACGTGCCCGGTCGCGGGCGCGGCACCGGGCTCAATCAGGATGTCGCCATTGGTGCTGCGGCGGATGCTCGGCCCGGCGACGCCATCGCTGCCACTGGGCACCGGCAGCAACACCGCATCCAGGGTCATGGGGTGCGAGGTGGGCGCCGCGGGCTCGTAGCGACCCATTGCCACTTCACGCCCCTTCGCATCCACGACGACCACATCGGCCAGCCCGGCATCGGGCTGGGCCCAGCGGTAAGCCTCTTGCGGGAGCTCCACAAGGTAAGCGCTTGCGCCAGCGCGCGCCTGGATGGGCCAGCCATACGCGTACTGCGGGTCATCGCCAGCGTGCGCGGGGGACAGCGCCGCGCCGAGCGCGGCCACGTAAATCACGAACAAGCCAATACGTCCATCACGGCGCATGACTGGATTCCGGTGCATGGGGGGCTGCCTGCCTTGGCGGTGCGGGTGCGAGGTAACCAATGACCGTGCAGAGCAGGCCATAGGCGATAAAAGAAGCAATACCGAAGAGATTGCCCAGGTGGCTGCGATCGATCAGCAGCAGCTTGGCCAGCACGATAGCCATGCACGCGGCACCGGCCATCCACAGCAGACGTTGCCCCCGTTTCGACCCCAGCACCCAGGCGACCACGCCTGTAACGCTCCACACCACGGTAAGCCACAATTCGGCCAGGCTGGAGGCAGGCATATGTTCATCCCAGGGCACGCCGCCCAGATGATGCACGGCGCGCAGGGTCATGCTGGTGGCGATGATGAAGAAAGCCACGGCAAGGATCGCCGGGCGCACGCGATGCAGCGACGGCGGTGCATCCACGTCCCACAGTGCACGCGCGATCAGCCCGAACACGGCGATGAGCACCAGCTCCACCGGATTGAGCAGCGGAATAAAGGGCAATGGGCTCGGGTTGCCATCGATGGTGAGCGCCAGCACGCCGATCAACAGGCTGAGGCCGAGCCCGCCGATGCCGACGACGCGACGGATGCCCTGCGCATGCATCGATAGCGGCGGCGTGATGGCGCGCGGCCACCACAGGGTAAGCTTGGTAAGCAGCAAGGCGGGCGCGACGTAAGCGAGTAGCTCCCAGCCATTGCCCACCGGCGGGCGGTAACCGAAGGCGATTCGCGTGGCCGTGTAGATCAACGCAAGCCAGCGCACCCACCACAAGGTTTGTGCGGTGATGGCGGCAACCGCGTGCGCGGCGATAGCTCGCAGGGAGAACCAGCCGGTGACCGCCGTGATCGCCACCGCCGCGAGCGGCCAGCCCGCAAACACCTGGATGTCGTAGGTCTGGGCATACATCGCCGCCGCCGCGGTGATGGCGACGGCGAGCGGCACCGACCACGCCAGCATCAGCCCCAGATCCAGCTTGCGTACGTGGCGGTTGCCCTCGGCAAGAACCCAGCCGGTGACGGACAGCAAGGCCACCCACGCCGCCCAGCGCGAGGCATCCGGCAATACGAACCCATCGATCTCGGCGCCAAAGCCTAGCAACCACCAGGCCACGCTCCACAGCAGCAATGCCGTACGCGCGAGGCCGCCGATGCCCTTGGAGACGCTGTGCCGGTCGTACTGGAACAGGCAGGCCACGCCGGCGGCGGTAATCAGCAAGGCGCCGACGAAGTACTCGTTGACGAAGGGCAACGTACGCAGGCTACCGTGCGGGAAATCTGCCAGCGCCCAGGCGACGCCCGAGGCCAACTGCAGGAACATGCCCGCCCAGCGCGGGAAACGGCGCTGCTGGCGGAAGCCCAGCCAGACCAGGCCCGCACCTTCGAGTGCGAACACGCTGGCGGTAACGCTCGCGCTGAGCGCCAGTGGCACGGCGAGCGTCGCGAAGGCCACCGCGAGCACGGCCCAGGTTTCGCGCAACAGATGCATGTCGTCACGCTGGCGGATCGCAAACGCGATGGCCACATACAGGGCGGCGGCGACGAGTGCCGACATGGCCAGCGGCATCGGCGCCCAGTCGAGCAACGCACCCTGCAGCAACAGGCTGATGATGGGCGTGCCGAACATCAGGCTGCCATCGAGGATGGCGCGATCGCGGCGCGGCGAGCGCAACACGTGCAGCCACGGTACGGCGACATACAACAGGAAGAACAGGATCAGGAAGGGCTCCGTGCTCCCGAACAGCGCGGGGCGGTAGGCAAGCACACCCCATGCCGTACCCACGCCGAAGGTGCCGACGAAACCGAGCACGTTGAGGATGCGCCAGGCCTTCTTCCACGCTATGCCGAGGATGCCCAGGTTGAGCACGGCGTAATACGAGAACAACGCGACGTGATTGCCCTGCCCGCTCGATGCCAGGATCGGCGCAGCGAACCCGGCGATAAGGCCGAGCACGGCGAGCGCCAGCGAATCCTGCAGCACGGCGAGGATACCCATGCAGCCGACGAACACCACCAGCAACACGAAGGTCGGCAGCGGATCGATCAGGTGGTACAGGCGATAGGCGGCAAACACCGTCATCACCAACACGCCCAGCGCACCGCCCTGGAGCGACAGCGCGAACGAACGGCGCGTATCGCGCTGCAGCCAGCCGAACCCCACACCGGCCATCGCGGCGAGCGCCACGATGCTCAAGCGTACCGAGATCGGCACATGCAGCAGGCCCTGGTCGGCCGCGTACTTCAGGAACGCGGCGATGCCGGCGAACAGCACCAGCATGCCCACCTTCACCGGCACGTTGCCTTCGGTGAACCAGCGCCTGGCCGTATCCATCAGGCGCTCGATGGCCGAGGGGCCTGCCGGCTCGGCCCATTCGGCACGTGGCGGTTCGGAGGATGCGTTAGCCGCCCCGGTGGCAACCGGTGTGGCCGACACGCGCGCTGCGGCGGGCATGGGCGGCGGCATCGCCGGCGGTGCCGCGGCAGCGGGGCCCGGCGACGCAGGCGCGGGCGTATCGAAGGGCCGGACCACCTCACGGGGCGACACACCCTCGGGCAGATCCTCGAGCCACATCTCGCGCTGGGGCTGGGGATGGCGCTCGGTGGAAGGTGCGGGAGCCGGCGCCTTCCAGGCAGCTACCTGGGCCCTCAGCTCATCCAGTTCCCGCCGCGTCTGCGACAGGCGGGCCCATAAAAGGCCAATGGCGAAGCCAGCGGCGACGCCGGCAATACCCTGCCCGATCACCCCGCCCAGCACTGCGCCCACGATCGCCCAAACGACGTACATGCCTTCGCCTACCCCCAACATTCCTATGTCGTGCGCAAAGCATGGCAGAAATCATGACGATTTCGATAACGCGCCCGTTAAACGATCAATGGACCGGCTGGGTCTGCAGGACGGGCGCGTCGCCAATCACGTCGGCGCCCTTGGGCGGCACGAAGTTGAAGGTATCGGCGGGGATGGCGGCGTTCTTCTGCCAGCCAGTAAACAGGATGCGGGTGGTGTTGCCCAACTGGTCCTTGAACTCCATGCGGGCCAGGCCGGTGGCATCGAAGCCCAGGTCGGCGTAGTCGAACGCCGGATCCTTCGCGGTGGAGGAAAGGCGCAGCCACTGCATGCCATCGTGCTCGCCCTGCTCGGCCACCTTGAAGAAGCCCTTGTCGAGCTGCGACAGGTCGGTGAGGACGGTCAGCGGGCTCTGCGCTTCCTCGGTGCTCTGCTTGCGCACCGTCACCTGCTCCAGGTCCGGATCGTAAAGCCACACGCGGCTGCCGTCGGCCACGATGGTCTGCTTCGACGGCGCCAGTACCTCCCAACGGAACTGGCGCGGCGCCTCGAGCGAGACCACGCCCGTGGTCGTCTTGCCCGGGCCGCCGTTGACGTCAAACAGGGTCTGGCTGAAACGGCCCGTCAGCGAGTGCAGGCCCTTCGCAAACGCATCCAGGCGCTCTCGCGCGGGACCGGCGGCAAAGGCAGGCAGGCTGAGCAGCGAGAGCGTGGCGGCAAGCAGGAGACGTTTCATGTCGAGGGTTCCGTAAGGGACGGCGCGATTGTCAGCGATCGCTTTCGAACAGCGACTTAAGCATATCGATGGCCTCGGTCGGTGAGATCTCGCCGGCCTCCATCTTTTCGCTGATTTCGGCAATGGCCGCGCCATCACGGTGCCAGTACGGCGCCGTGCGGGTGGCGACGTGGGCCGGGCGGGCTTCCTGGCCCAGCACCACGATTTCGGCCAGTTCGCCCTGCTCGGCGAAGATCACTTCCAGGGCGTCGTCCACCTCGGCGGTGTGCCCGGCGGGGTACTCGCGCACCACCGTGCAGCTGCGGCCATCGTCGGCACGCAGCTCCAGGCCGGGGATGGACGGGTTCAGTTCGAACACCGTCTCGACTTCATCCAGCACTTCACGCGTGGGTTTCAGGTCGCCGGTGACAAGCAGGCTCCAGGGGCGCTGGCGCAGCGCACCCGGCTTCAGGGCGTTCATGGGGGTTAATCCTTCGGGGGCGGCGGTGCCAGCACTTCGCGGTTACCGTTGTGCTGCGGGGCGCTGACGATGCCATCCTGCTCCATCTGCTCCACCAGGCGCGCGGCACGGTTGTAGCCGATGCGCAGATGCCGCTGCACGCCGGAGATGGAAGCACGGCGCGTTTCGGTCACCACGCGCACGGCGCGGTCGTACAACGCGTTGTCGCTATCGCCATCGCCATCGGCTTCCTGCGGCAGGCCGGCATCGTTGATGATCTTGCCATCGGCCGTGCTCTGTACTTCCTCGAGCACGCCTTCGATGTAATTGGGCGCGCCCTGCGCACGCAGCCACTCGACCACGTTGTGCACCTCGTGATCATCCACGAAGGCGCCGTGGACGCGCTCGGGCGTAGCCGTACCGGGCGGCAGGTAAAGCATGTCGCCGTGACCGAGCAGCGCCTCGGCGCCGCTCTGGTCAAGGATGGTGCGCGAATCGATCTTGGACGACACCTGGAACGCGATGCGCGTGGGGATGTTGGCCTTGATCAAACCGGTGATCACATCCACCGACGGGCGCTGCGTGGCGAGGATAAGGTGCACGCCAGCGGCGCGCGCCTTCTGCGCCAGGCGGGCGATGAGTTCTTCGACCTTCTTGCCGACGATCATCATCATGTCGGCGAATTCGTCGATGATGATGACGATATGCGGCAGCGGCTCGAGCGGCTGCGGCCCCACGGAAGGCATGTCGGGGTTGGCACGGAACAGCGGATCCAGCAACGGCTGGCCCGACGATTCGGCGTCCCTTACCTTCTTGTTGAAGCCACCCAGGTTACGCACGCCCACCGCGGCCATGAGCTTGTAGCGGCGCTCCATCTCGGCCACGCACCAGCGCAAGGCGTTGGCGGCTTCCTTCATATCGGTGACGACCGGCGCCAGCAGGTGCGGGATGCCCTCGTACACGGAGAGTTCCAGCATCTTCGGGTCGATCATGATCATGCGCACGTCCTTCGCACTGCTCTTGTAGAGCAGGCTGAGGACCATGGCATTCACTGCCACCGACTTACCCGAACCGGTGGTACCGGCCACGAGCAGGTGGGGCATCTTCGCCAGATCGGCCACGACGGCCTTGCCGCCGATATCCTTGCCCAGGGCCAGCGCCAGCGGCGACTTCACCTGGTCGTAGCGCTCGGATTTCAGGATCTCCGAGAGGTACACGATCTGCTTCTTGGTGTTGGGGATCTCCAGGCCGATGACGTTCTTGCCGGGGATCACATCCACCACGCGCACGCTGACCACGGAAAGGCCGCGGGCGATGTCCTTGTCGAGGCTGGAGACCTGGCTGCCACGCACGCCGGCGGCCGGTTCCAGTTCGAAACGGGTAATGACGGGGCCTGGGTACACGCCGGCCACGCGGGCTTCCACGCGGAAATCGCGCAGCTTCAGCTCCACCTGGCGCGAGAGCACCTCGAGGGTTTCTTCCGAATAGCCCGGGCCCTGCGGCGGGGCTTCATCCAGCAGCGACAGTGGCGGTACCTCGCCATCCATCGAGGCGCCGGTGAACAGCGGGATCTGGTTTTCGCGGACGGCGCGGTCGCTCTTCACCACCATGGGCGTGGGCGTTTCGATACGCACGGGCTCGCGCTTGGCCTGTTTCACCGCCTCGGCTTTCTTCACCACCTCGCGCTCGGCGCGGGCGGAACGGGCGGCCATCACCTCGGGGGCCTGGCGCACCTTGCCGCCGAACCAGCCGCCCATCTTCATGACCAGCTCGCCGGTGGCATCCATCAGCTTGAACCACGACAGGCCAGTAGCCAGCGTGATCGCGATAAGGCACACCGCCAGCAGGAGCAGCGGTGCGCCCTTGTCGCCAAACGCATTGTGCAGGCCATGGCCCACCCACTTGCCGACGATGCCGCCCGGGCCTTCCGGCAGCACGGGGGAATCGACGTTCAGGTAGATGAGGGCCGGGGCCGTGATGAAAAAGAACACGAAGCCGATCAGCCGCAGGGACGGTTCCCAGGGCTGGACGTTGCGCTCACCGCGGTGGCGGATGACCTGGATGCCCAGGGCAAGCAGGAGCAGCGGGAAGAAGTAAGAAACCAGGCCAAAGATGTACCGGAGCAGGTTGGCGATGTTCGCACCCACCGCACCACCGAAATTGGTGGCGTGCTCGGCCACGCCCATGTGGCCCCAGCTGGGATCCTGGTCGTTGTAGCTGAGCAGGCATACCAGCAGGTACAGGGCGAGCGGGAGCAACAGCAGTGCTCCCGCCTCGCGCAGGCGGCGCTTGAGCTCCTCGCTCAAGCCCTCCCTGGCGGCCTTGGGCTGGGCCCTGGCCTGTTTCTTTACTACCTTCGCGCTGCGCGCCACTTAGCAAACCACTCCGGCTTCGGTCCGGGGCATCATGCCATGCCCTGAAGCGCCGGGTGCACCAGCTTGCCGCCTTCGATATTGATACCGGCGGCCAGCGGGGCGTAGTCGCGCCACTCGTTGCCGGCGGCCAGGCGCTGCACGTACGGCAGGATGGCGGCCGAGATGGCGGTGGACGAGGTCTGCGGCACGGCGCCCGGCATGTTGGTCACGCAGAAGTGCGTGATGCCGTGCACGTCGTAGGTCGGCTCCTTCCAGGTGGTCGGGCGCGAGGTTTCGAAGCAGCCGCCCTGGTCGATCGAGATATCGACGAGGACCGAACCCTTCTCCATGGTCTTGACCATGGCCTCGGTGACGACGCGCGGGGCCTTGGCGGACGGGATGAGCACGGCGCCGACCACGATATCGGCGTTGCGCACTTCCTCGGCCACCGACGACTCGTAGGCGTACAGGGCGGTGACGTTGGGGCCCAGGGCCATCATTTCGGCCATGCGGTCCGGGCGCTTGTCGAACACCACCACGTTGGCACCAGCCTGGGCGGCCAGGGCGGCGGCGTTGCCACCGGCGGCGCCGGCGCCCAGCACCACGACCTTGCCACGCGGGGTAGAGGCCATGCCGCCCAGCAGCTTGCCCTTGCCGCCGTTCGGCTGGTGCAGGAGCGTGGTGCCGATCTGGGTGGCGATGCGGCCGGCGATGACCGACATGGGCAGCAGCAGCGGCAGCGCGCCGTTCTCGTCCACGGATTCGAAGGCGACGCCGGTCAGGCCGATATCCAGCAGGCTCTTGGTGAGCGCCGGCTCGGCGGCCAGGTGCAGGTAGCAGAACAGCAGGTGGTGCTTCTTGAGCAGCTTGAGATCGCCCTCGATCGGCTCCTTGACCTTGACGATCAGCTCGCCCTTTTCATAAACGGCGGCGGCATCGGGCACCACGGTGACGCCCAGTGCCGAATAGTCGGCATCCGAGTAGCCGCTCTTGGTGCCGGCGCCAGCCTGGATGAACACGTCATGGCCACGGCGGACGAGGTCGGCGGCGGCGGCCGGGATGAGGGCCACGCGGCCTTCAAGGGTCTTGGTTTCGGAGGGGATACCAATGCGCATCTTAAGGAAGATCCTGAAAGTACAGAATTAAGCCCCCATGTGGGGACATGGTCGGGCCACCGGCAAAGCGGAATGTCTTGAATCGCACCCCCGTCTTCCCCATTCTTCCGGGTCGACGCAATCTCGCGGAACCTCGACACGGCTTCAGCTTCCTGCCGCAAGAGGCGAGCGGTACGAATGAAACAGCCGCAGCAAACCTGAAGGATTATACATGAGCACCCCCAAGCACAGCCGACTGCTTATCCTCGGCTCCGGTCCCGCCGGCTACACGGCCGCCGTCTACGCGGCGCGCGCCAACCTGAAGCCGATGATGGTCACCGGCCTGCAGCAGGGCGGCCAGCTGATGACCACCACCGAGGTGGATAACTGGCCGGGTGACGAAAAGGGCGTTCAGGGCCCGGAGCTCATGCGCCGCATGGCCGAGCACGCCGAGCGCTTTGAAACCGAGATGGTGTTCGACCACATCCACCAGGTGGACCTGAACAACCGCCCGTTCCGCCTGAAGGGCGATGGCGGCGAGTACACCTGCGATGCGCTGATCATCACCACCGGCGCCACGGCCAAGTACCTGGGTATCGCCTCGGAAGAGAAGTTCAAGGGCCGCGGCGTCTCCGCCTGCGCCACCTGCGATGGCTTCTTCTTCCGCGAGCAGGATGTGGTGGTGGTGGGCGGCGGCAACACCGCCGTGGAAGAGGCCCTGTACCTCTCCAACATCGCCCGCAAGGTGTACCTGGTGCACCGCCGCGACAAGCTGCGCGCCGAGAAGATCCAGCAGGACAAGGTGTTCGAGAAGGCCGCCGCCGGCAAGATCGAGCTGATCTGGAACAGCCAGGTCGATGAAGTGCTGGGCGACGATTCCGGCGTGAACGGCGTGCGGGTGAAGGATGTGAACACCGGCGCCAAGCGCGACCTGGACGTGCAGGGTTTCTTCGTGGCGATCGGCCACACCCCGAACACCGGCATCTTCGATGGCCAGCTAGAGATGAAGGATGGCTACATCCATATCCAGTCGGGCCTGGAAGGCATGGCCACCGCCACCTCCGTTCCGGGCGTGTTCGCCGCGGGCGACGTGGCCGATCACGTGTACCGCCAGGCGATCACCTCGGCCGGCTTCGGCTGCATGGCCGCGCTGGACGCCGAGCGCTGGCTCGATATGAACCACAAGCTCGACTAAGGGAACCCCCGGCCCCGCGCGCCTGGCCGCGCGGGGCTGCCCCACCATGAACGACATCCGCTTCCTGCAGGGCCTGCGCGATGTCCCCGCCGCCGACTGGGACGCGCTCATTCCCGATGGCAACCCCTTCGTATCCCATGCCTTCCTGCACGGGATGGAGGCCAAGGGCTGCCTGCGGGAAGACTACGGCTGGGCGCCCTACCACCTCGCCATCTTCGATAACGGCCGCCTGGTAGCCGCTGCACCCACCTACCTCAAGGGCAACTCGCACGGCGAGTTCGTGTTTGACTGGAGCTGGGCCGCCGCCTGGGAACGCGCCGGCGGGCAGTACTACCCCAAGATGCTGGTGGCCTCGCCCTACTCGCCCGTGCCCGGGCCGCGCCTGCTGGTGCGCGAAGGCCCACTGGCCGACCTCTACCGCAACCGGCTGACCGCCGCGCTGGTCGAGGAAGCCGAGCGTCTGGGCCTGTCGTCGATCCACGCCAATTTCCTCGCACCGGGCGACCTGCACGCCTTCGACGATCGCTGGCTCGAGCGCTCGGACTACCAGTTCCACTGGCACAACCGTGGCTATGGATCGTTCGATGATTTCCTGGCGGCGCTGACCGCCAAGAAGCGGAAGAACATCCGCCAGGAGCGGGCGAAGGCACACGCATCGGGCCTGGTGCTGGAGATGCGCGGCGGTGATGAACTCACCGACATGGAATGGCGGCAGATCCATGGCCTGTATGAGCTGACGTTCGATATGAAGGGCAACCACGCGGCGCTCACCGCGCGGTTCTTCCAGTACCTGGGCCGCGAGCTGGGCGCGAACGTGCAGGTGGCCATGGCCCGCGACGATCACGACATCGTCGCCATGGCGCTGTTCCTGCGCGGTGGCGATGCCCTCTACGGCCGCTACTGGGGCGCCAGCGTCGAGGTGTCCGGCCTGCATTTCGAGCTGTGCTACTACCGTGGCATCGATTACGCGATCCGCGAACGACTGCAGCGCTTCGAGCCCGGTGCGCAGGGCGAGCACAAGCTGGCCCGTGGTTTCCTGCCCACGCTCACCCATTCGCGCCACTTCATCGCCCACGACGGCTTCCGCCGCGCCGTGGCGGAAGCCCTTGAACATGAGGCCGAACACCGCGAGGCTTACCGCGCCGAACTGCTCACCCATTCGCCCTACGCGGACCGATGATTCGCCTGCCCCAGCTCCACCCTGCCCGCCCAGGCCAGTTCCCCGACCCGGAACAGGCGCTGGAGGAACCCAATGGCCTGCTCGCGTGGGGTGGCGATCTGTCGTCCGAGCGGCTGCTCGCCGCGTATTCACAGGGTGTGTTCCCGTGGTTCAACGAGGATGAGCCCATCCTGTGGTGGTCGCCCGACCCGCGCTGCGCGTTCCGCACCGATAGCGTGCACATCAGCCGCAGCCTGAAGAAGCAGCTGGCGAAATCCAACTGGCGGCTCACCGCCGATACGTCGTTCGCTCGCGTGATGCGCGCCTGCGCCGAGCCGCGCGATGGCCAGCCCGGTACGTGGATCAGCGACGAGATGATCGTGGCGTACCAGGAGCTGCACCGCCTGGGCCACGCGCACAGCGTGGAAGTCTGGGACCGCGGCTCGCTCGTGGGCGGCATCTACGGCGTCGCCATCGGCCGGCTGTTCTGCGGCGAATCCATGTTCAGCGCACGCACCGGCGGCTCGAAGGTGGCACTGGCCGGACTGTGCCAGTTGCTGCATGGCTGGGGCTTCCCCTTGCTGGATGCGCAGGTGACCAACCCCCACCTGGTCAGCATGGGCGCCATCGAAATCCCGCGGAAGCAGTTCATCGCCCAGGCCCGCCGCCTGGCCGCGATGCCCGGCATGCCCGGCAGCTGGATCAAAGCCCAAGTCCCGATGCCCCTGTAGGAGCGCGCTTGCGCGCGATGGGTGCTCGCGGCAGCGTGAATCGCGCGCAAGCGCGCTCCTACAGGCGTGATGCAGCGGACCGTTACCGCGAGCGATGCCCACTCATTTCCGCACCCGCATTCTTCGGCAGCAGCGCACTCACCGGCGCCGCCAGCAGCGAAATAAACGTCACCACGAGAAATGCCACCGAGAAATCCGGCAGCGCCGCATGCTCACGGCCGCCCAACACCACCGACACGTGCAGCGCCGCGGCGGCCACGCAGATGCCAAGCGACAGCATCAACTGCTGGAACGTCGTGTAGAAACTGGTCGCGCTGGAGAAGCGCTCGCTCGGTACATCCGCGTACGCCACGGTGTTGTACGCGCTGAACTGCAACGACTGGAAGAAGCCTGAAAACAGCAGCACCACGTAGATGATCCACAACGGCCAATCGGGCCGGAACGCCGCGCACAACGCCACGCACAGCATCGAAAACACGCCATTCCACACCAGGGTGGCGCGGAAGCCCCAGCGGCGCAGCACCGGCGCGGCGGTCGCCTTCATCAGCATCGCGCCGAGCGCGGAAACGAAGGTAATGACGCCGCTGTGCGCCGCCGAAAGGCCAAACCCGAGCTGCATCATCAGCGGCAGCAGGAACGGCACGGAGCCGGCGGTGATGCGCGTAAGAGAGCCGGCGATCACCGACAGGCGGAACGTCGTGAAACGCATGAGCGACATATCGAGGATCGGGTTCGTGATCCGTCGCGAATACAACAGATACCCCGCGCCTGCGACCATGCCGGCGATGATCAAGCCCGTTGAACCGTACAGCGACGACGAACCACGGCTCGCCAGCTCCAGCCCGAACACCAGGCAGGAGAGCGAAATGCCCGACAGCACGAAGCCAATCCGATCGAACGGCACGCGCTCGGTCAGTCGCACATCCGGGATGTACTTCGTGGCAAGCCAGATACCGATGACGCCGATAGGCACGTTGATATAGAAGATCCAGCGCCACGACACCCAGGTGACGATGAAGCCACCCAGCGGCGGCCCGACGACCGGGCCGATCAGCGCGGGCACCAGCAGCCATGACATGGCGCTGACCAGTTCGGATTTCGGCACCGAGCGCAGCAGCACCAGGCGGCCGACCGGCACCATCATGGCGCCGCCGATACCCTGCAGCAGGCGCGACAAAACCAGCAACGGGAGGTTCGATGCAACACCGCACAGGATCGAGCCCACCGTGAACAGCGCAATGGCCGCGCGAAACACATTGCGCGAACCGTAGCGATCGGCGATGGCGCCACTGGCGGGAATGAACACGGCCAGGCTGAGCATGTACGAGGTCAGCGCCACGCTCATGTGCAGCGGCGATACGTCGAACGAGGTGGCCATGGCCGGCAGCGCGGTGGCCAGGATGGTGCCGTCCAACTGCTCCATGAACATCGCGCTGGCGATGATCAGGGCAACGGTGCGAAAGCTAGGTGCGGTGCTCATCCGGGGACGCGCGGCGGGGGAAACGGCATTTTAGCAGAGCCACCCCACTCACGCGGGCTTCTAAACACTTGTTCATGGCCGGAGAGCGGATCGGTGAAGCGCAGTTCACGCGCCAGCAGGCAAAGCGGCTCGGTGAACCCTGGCGCCTCGTCACGTAACGCCGGGTAAAACACGTCCCCATCGATCGGTGCGCCGAGCGCGGCCATGTGCACGCGCAACTGGTGCTTGCGGCCAGTCACCGGGGTGAGGCGGTAGAGCCACCGCCCCTCCCCGCGCGAGATCACATCGATGAGCGTGCGTGAGTTCGGCTCACCCGGAACCTCGCGCATGCGGAAGAACGGCTCCCCGCGCTCCAGCCGGCTTTCGTGGATGCAGGGGAAGGTGAGCCCGGGTAACGGCGGCGCAAGTGCCTCATAGGTCTTCTCGATGCGCCGCTCACGGAACAGCCGCGTATAGGCATCGCGGCTGGAGGGCCGGGCAGAAAACACCACCAGCCCCGCCGTCGCCCGGTCCAGCCGGTGCAGCGCCACCAGATCGGGGTTGCCGAGCTTCCGCGCCAACCGGACCGAGAGCGTTTCCTCCACGTAGGCGCCTGCCGGCATCACAGGCAGGAAGTGCGGTTTGTCGGCCACGACCAGGTCATCATCAACATGGACGAGCGTTTCCTCGAACGGAATGCGCGGCTCGGCCTCGACCTCGCGACGGTAGAACACCGCCATGCCTGCCTGGAATGGCGCCTCTGGACCGAGTGGCACCTTACCGTCATCGACCAGGCCGCGGGCCATGCGGCCGGACCATTCGGTAGCGCTGATCGCGGGGAAACGCTCCGCCAGATAGGCCACGATGGTCGACCAGGAGCCAGCCGGGAGCGTGATGCGGCTTTTGGGGAGTTCGGACATGCGTTCAATTGTGCCCTGAGGCGGCGCCGAGCACACCGCGACAAGACGCCGGAGTCCCCAGCATGCGCATATACTCATGCCACCCACCCCAACTTGGTGAACGAGGTCGTTGCGCCCGTGATCGGCCGGTTCTTCAGGAAGCTATTCGGCGGTAGCGCCCCCGCGCCCCAGCCCGAGCACGAACGCCACACGTATGTCGCGATGGCCGTGGAGACGCACGCGCTCGCGAATGCGGTGGCCGCGGACGAGGTGGAAGACCGCTTCTATCGCATGCTGCTTGGCGTACCCGCCTCGGCCGAGCCGGCCATGAGCGCCACCGAACAGGTGGCCGCGCGCCGGGTGCGCGATGCGTTCGGCGCGGAACGCTTCGATGTGAGCACCCTGCCCCGCCTGCCTTCGGTCGTGCCGCAGCTGATGCGTTCGCTGCGCAGCGATGACACCAACAGCCGCATGCTGGCCGAACAGATCAGCCGCGATACGGTGCTGGTGGGCGAAATCATCCGCGTCGCGAACAGCGCCTATTTCCGCACGACACGTCCGGTGACCGGCCTGCCCCAGGCCATCACCTTGCTGGGCCAGAACGGCCTGCGCCGGGTGGTGATGCAACTGGTGATGCGGCCGATCCTGCGCACCGATACCGATGCCACGAGCCGTGCCGCCGGTGACCGCCTGTGGGACCACGCCGAACGGTGCGCCCGCACGTGCGTGTTCCTCAGCCGCCCCGCGGCCGATCCGTTTGAAGCGTTCCTGGCCGGTCTGGTGAGCCAAACCGGTGCGCAGACGATCCTGATAGAGCTGGATGCCGCCGGCCTGGCGCACGAGAACCTGAGCCGCCCGTTTATCGCGGCGATCGGCCAGCAGATCGAGCGGCTGTCACTGCACGCCGCCCGCCACTGGCAATTCCCGTCGCGCGTGGTCCAAGCGCTGGCCGAACGCGCCGACCCAGCCGATGCCGGTGCCCGCACCCCGCTGGGGCGCGCGCTACTGGCATCCAGCCGCGTGGCGATGCTGGATGTGCTGGTGGAGCAAGGCCTGGCCGATCCGGAAAGCGTATTGCTCGCAACGCCGGCGCAGGGCTTCAGCCAGGACCGCCTGCAGGCCGCCCGCGACGACCTGCGCACGGCCGCGCCCGCCGAAGCTTAGCGCTGGACGCCCGTGGCGACCACGTCCGCCCACAGCTGATCGGCCAGCTCGCGCGAGGCGGACTGGAGCAGCGCGGGAACCTGCACATCTAGGCGTGGCTCGGCGGCGTTCAGCGGTGCCGACTGGCGCACGCGGTAGCCCTTGGCCACCACCTTGCCACGCGCCACGATGCGGCAATCGGTCTGCAGGTCGATCGTGGTGGCCGGCGAATCCGCCTGCGGCGTAGCCGACACGGCGAGATCGACACTGCGGCAGCCGATGATCAGGTCGGTGAAATACTTCGGCTGCAGCGAGGTACGCAGCTGCGCCTGGATCACCGACACGATATCCGGGGTGACTTCGACATGAGCCTTGGCATCCAGGCCCTTCACGGTAACCACCGTGCCGCCCTTGTTCTCCACGGTGAGCCACGGCGAACCGGGGCTCGCGGCCACCATGCGACTGGCATCGGCTTCGATCATCGTCTTGCCGCCACAGGCGGAGAGCAGCATGGCCGCGGCGGCGGCCAACAAACACTTCGTCACTTCCAAACCCCTGATTTCCCCCGGACACAAGCCCGGGAATGTACCTCCAGTAGGGCCTGCGCGGCAATGCACCATGTCACATTGTGATATGCCGAAATTGTCTCTACGCCATGCACGCCGTCCGCCGATAGTCCAAGGATGCACACATGGATCTCTCTGATGGCAGGCGGCCCGCAGGATGGCCAGCGCTTCAAGCGCGACTTTTACACGCCCCACCCCACGCCGCCGGCCATGCGGGCCAGCGATGGCCAGGTGTGCTGCCCCGTGGCCGTGCGCACGACACGGACCGAGGGCGTGTGCGTGGTGGTGCATCCGCAAGCCCGGGACCACGAAATCGAGCTGGCTATCGATGCCATGGTGGCCGCGACCGAAGGTGAGCCGATTTCCGGCAAATAAGCGTTAAGTGTATGATGTACCTTTTAATCCTTCGGCAGGATTTTCGTTTTGGCTTTCTCTGCACGCGCCCCTGAGCCCGGCGACGCCCTTGCACGGCTGAGCTGGCAGGATTTCGAGCATCTGCTCGCGGAGCATTACCGCGAGCAGGGCTACCGCGTGGAACTGGTGGCCGCCCATGACCTGAAGGCCCTGGCCAATGCCGGCCTGGACATGCGGCTGCACCGCGGCAGTGAAACCGTGATCGTGCAGTGTGGCCACTGGGATGCGATCTTCGTGGACGTGGCCGAAGCCAACCAGCTGATGAGCGCCATGCTCAACGAGGCCGCCAGCCGCGGCGTACTGGTGACGCGTGGCAGCTTCACCGCCGCAGCGAAAGCCGCCGTACGCCGGCAGCCACGCGTACACCTGGTGGATGGCGACCTGTTGCGCGCCATGCTGAAACTGCCCGATCACCTGGACACCGCCCCGCCGGGCAGCCGCCCCGCGGAGAAAGTGGCACGCACGGCCGCCGCGGCGCGCCGCCGCTCGGGCAGCGAACGCTCCTACGTGTTGCCAGCCATCATCGGCGTCGTGATCCTCACCCTCATGGGCTTGTTCGTCTGGCGCGCGATGGGCCGGCGTGATGACACGCCTTCCCCGCCCCCGTTGGCCGCAGCGCCCGCTGCGACCGCCCCAGCCCAGCCATCCGCGCCTGCACCTGCCGCACTGCCGCCCACCCAGGTGGCGACGGTGCCAGTCACCGCAGCGCCCACGGTATCGCGACAACCCGAGGTCTCCGATGGCCTGGCGCATGAACTTGCCGAACGCGAACGCGCACGCCGCGAAGAAGACGCCGCGGCCAATCGCAAGAAACAGGAAGATGCGCTGAAAGTGATGGAGCGCAATACCCGCGAGGTTGGCTCGTACTAATAACGCAGGATCGTTCACGCGTTTGCCATACCCCGGGCCCTAGGCTGGGCCGCGACTCCCGTCGCTCCCCGGACCTAGACCATGACCGACACACTCGATGCTGATCTGCTACGCCGCATGCACGCGTACTGGCGTGCCGCGAACTACCTCACTGTTGGCCAGATCTATCTACGCGACAATCCCATGCTTGAGGAGCCGCTGAAACGCGAGCACATCAAGCACCGCCTGCTCGGCCACTGGGGCACCACCACCGGCCTCAACTTCATCTACACGCACCTGAATCGCGTCATCGTCGAGCGCGATCTGAACATGATCTACGTGATGGGGCCCGGCCACGGCGGCCCCGGTCCGGTAGCGCACACCTACCTCGAAGGCTCCTACACCGAAATCTATCCGCGCATCGATCGCAGCAAGGCTGGTATGCGCGAGTTGTTCCGCCAGTTCTCGTGGCCCTACGGCATACCGAGCCACGTGGCGCCGGAGACGCCGGGCTCGATCCATGAAGGCGGCGAATTGGGTTACTCACTCTCGCACGCGTACGGCGCGGCGTACGACAACCCCGACCTGATCGTGGCCTGCGTGGTGGGCGATGGCGAAGCCGAAACCGGCGCACTGGCCACCAGCTGGCATTCGAACAAGTTCCTCAACCCGGTATGCGATGGCGCCGTACTGCCCATCCTGCACCTCAACGGGTTCAAGATCGCGAACCCCACCGTGCTGGCACGCATTGAGCACGATGAACTGCGTGACCTGATGCGCGGCTACGGCTATGAGCCGCATTTCGTGGAAGGCCACGAGCCGGAAGCGATGCACCAGGCCTTTGCCGCCGCGCTGGATACCTGCCTCGACGAGATCCGCCGGATCCAGAAAGAAGCCCGCGAGGAAAGCGCGGATAACGCAAAGCGCCCCCGCTGGCCGATGATCGTGTTCCGCAGCCCCAAGGGCTGGACGGGGCCGAAGGAAGTGGATGGCAAGCCCGTGGAAGGTACGTGGCGTGCGCACCAGGTGCCGCTTTCGAAGTTCGAGAACGACGAGCACGTGAAGTTGCTCGAAGACTGGATGAAGAGCTACGACGCGCACGAACTGTTCGATGAGGAAGGCCGCTTCCGCGAAGAGTTCGCCTCGCTCGCACCCAAGGGCCAGCGGCGCATGGGCATGAACCCGCACGCCAACGGCGGCCTGCTGCTCAAGCCGCTGCACATGCCGCACTTTGCCCAGTTCGCCGAAGACGTGAAGACGCCGGGTGATCACAAGGCCGAGATGACCCGCGTGCTCGGCCGCTTTCTGCGCGAAGTAATGCGCCAGAACATGCGCACCTTCCGCGTATTCGGCCCGGACGAAACCGCATCGAACCGGCTGGAGGCGATTTACGAAGTAAGCCCGAAAACCTGGCTCGCCGACTACGAAGGCGTGGACGAAGACCTGGCCCCGGACGGCCGTGTCATGGAGATGCTCAGCGAACACCAGTGCCAGGGCTGGCTCGAGGGTTACCTGCTGACGGGACGGCATGGCTTCTTCTCGTGCTACGAGGCCTTCATCCACATCATCGATTCCATGTTCAACCAGCATGCGAAGTGGCTGAAGACCACCCGCAAGATGGAGTGGCGCCCGCCGATCGCCTCCCTGAACTACCTGTTGAGCTCGCACGTGTGGCACCAGGACCATAACGGCTTCTCGCACCAGGACCCCGGCTTCATCGATCATGTAGCGAACAAGAAATCCGAGATCGTCCGCATCTACCTGCCGCCGGATACGAACTGCCTGCTCTCCGTGGCCGACCACTGCCTGCGCAGCCGTCACTACGTAAACGTGATCATTGCCGGCAAGCAGCCCGACTGGCAGTGGCTCGATATCGAAAGCGCGGTGCAGCATTGCACGGCCGGCGCCGGTATCTGGGAATGGGCCGGCCGCGGCGGCGACGATCCCGATGTAGTGATGGCCTGCGCCGGTGATGCGCCCACCGTGGAAGTGCTCGCCGCCGTCATGCTACTGCGCGAGTACGTGCCCGATATCCGCATCCGCGTGGTGAACGTGGTCGACTTGATGTCGCTGGAAACGCCGGACGAACATCCGCATGGCATGGACGACGATCGCTTCGATGATCTGTTCACCAAGGACCGCCCGGTCGTGTTCGCCTTCCACGGCTACCCCGGCATCGTGCACAAGCTCACCTACCGCCGGCACAACCACGACAACTTCCACGTACGCGGCTACAAGGAAGAAGGCACCACCACCACGGCACTCGACATGATGGTGCTCAACAACATGGACCGCTTCCAGCTTGCGCTGGATGTGATCAACCGCGTGCCACGCTTTGCGGGTGAACGGGCGAAAGCCGAGCAGCGTTACTGGGCCGATATCCAGCGGCACAAGCTGTACGTCAGCGAACACGGGCAGGACCTGCCCGATGTCCGCGACTGGCAGTGGAAACCCGAATAACCGGCGAGCATGCCGCATGACCTGTAGGAGCGCGCTTGCGCGCGATGCCACGCCGCGACAAGCACCCATCGCGCGTAAGCGCGCTCCTGCCAGCTTCCCAGGAAAGCCATGCATATCCTTGCACTGAACACCGGCTCGTCGTCGCTGAAGTACGGCCTTTACCGGGTTGAAGGTGATGCCGTGGAGGCCCTCTTCTCCGACCAGACCGATGCGGCCGGTGGCGATGCCGACCCTGTACGCGCCATCTCCGGCACGCTAAAGCAGAAAGGCCTCCCCGAGCCCGATGCCATCGGCCACCGTATCGTCCACGGCGGCCCGAACATCCGCGATCACGCACGGATCGACGATGCGCTGATGGCGCACCTGGAGGAAGCAAAAGCCTACGCGCCGCTGCATGTGCCCGCCGCGGTAGAGATGGTGAAGCGCGCCCGTGAGGCCTTCCCTGATTCACCGCAGGTCGCGTGCTTCGACACCGCGTTCCACAAGACGCTGCCCGAGGTAGCGAAAGCCCTTCCGCTCCCCGCCGATCTGCGCAAGGGTGGTATCGAGCGCTACGGCTTCCACGGCCTGTCGTATGAATCCATCGTGCGTCAGCTAGGCCAGGGCATTCCGGCGCGCGTGGTCATCGCGCACCTCGGCAATGGCGCCAGCCTCTGCGCGGTGCGTGAGGGCCGATCGATCGACACGACGATGGGCCTGACGCCCACGGGCGGCATCGTGATGGGAACACGGCCTGGCGACCTGGATCCCGGCGTGCTGCTGTACCTGATGCGCGAGAAAGGCTATGACGCCGAGCGACTGGAAAAGCTCGTCGATCGCGAATCAGGATTGAAGGGGTTATCCGGCGGCACCAGCGACATGCGCAAGCTGCATGCAGCGAACGACGCAGCATCGAAACTGGCGCTCGATGTATTCGTGCATGTAGCCCGAAAGCACATCGCGGCCATGGTGGCATCGCTGGGCGGGCTGGATCTGCTCGTATTCACCGGCGGCATCGGCGAAAACGATGCGAAGACCCGTGACGCCATCCTGGCCGGCCTGCAATGGATGGGCGACTTCAACAGCCGCATCATCCCCACCGAGGAAGATGCACAAATCGCCCGCCACACCTACACACTAACCCTGTAGGAGCGGGGGGGGGGGGGGGGGGGGGGGGGGGGGGGGCCCCGCCCGCCCCCCCGCCCCGCCCCCCCCCCCCGCGGGGGGGGGGGGGGGGCCCCCCCGCGCGGGGGGGGGGGGCAAACCCCACACAGCGCCAGACGACCGGC